>CAYSAZ010000091.1:2515-9480 GCA_964429065.1 uncultured Rhodobacterales bacterium | reverse complement strand
CTTGGCGAGTATATCGATCACCGGGCCAATATCTGTGGTGAAATCCGCCGGGTCCCCCAACGTCAGCTCATCCATTGCACCGAAAAGCATTTCCAGCAAACTGTCCGCAATATCCTCTTGCACATAAAGCACCCGCAAAGCGCTGCAACGCTGTCCGGCACTTTGAAACGCCGAGGTGACAATATCGCGCACCGCCTGTTCGGGCAGCGCTGTGCTATCAACAATCATCGCATTCAAACCGCCGGTTTCGGCGATCAGCGGTGCATCGGGCGACAGGTTTGCCGCCATCGCCCGGTTAATATGCTGCGCCGTCACGCTCGAGCCGGTAAAGCACAGCCCCCCTATGCTCTTATGCGCAGACAGGGCCGCACCCACCACCGCCCCATGCCCGGGCAAAAGGCAAAGCGCGGATTTCGGCACCCCGGCGCGGTGCAGCAGATTTACCGCCAGATGGGCGATTAACGGCGTGCTTTCCGCAGGCTTAGCAATCACCGCATTGCCCGCCACCAAAGCTGCTGCAATTTGCCCCGAAAAGATCGCAAGCGGAAAGTTCCAAGGCGAAATACAGCTGAAAATCCCACAAGGACTGCTGAGTTTTATACGTTCCGCCTCGGCCGCATAAAAGCGCAAAAAATCTACGGCCTCACGCAGCTCACCAATGCAATCCAGAATAGTTTTCCCGGCCTCCCTGGTTAAAAGCGCATAAATTTCATCGGCATTTTGTTCAAATAAATCAGCAGCTTGTCGCAAGGTAGCCGCGCGAATGGCCACATCATCCGCCCAAGGGATCATCGCGTCCACTGCCCTGTCAACATCACCATCGGAGGCAAATTGTACCTCGCCAACTATATCCCTTTGGTTGGCCGGATTACGGATCACCACAAGCGCGCCGTCTTTGAAGTCCGCTTTCGGTTTCCAGATGGTTTTAGCAAATTTCGCTTGCCCTTTGAGGATCCGGGCAAAGGTTAAAGGATCCGCCGGATCATAACCTTGTGAATT
The DNA here is from genome assembly GCA_964429065.1 of uncultured Rhodobacterales bacterium. GTDB lineage: Bacteria > Pseudomonadota > Alphaproteobacteria > Rhodobacterales > Rhodobacteraceae > NORP23. The sequence goes on along the minus strand of CAYSAZ010000091.1, from coordinate 8,481 downwards.
ACGTCGTGCAGGCGCAAACAGCGCTGCCGGTTTGGCAATACAGGCACTGGCGGCATCATCTAAATAGCTGTTAACATTGACAAAAGGATCGCTGACAATATCAGCGGCCGGCACGCTTTCATCAACAATTTGATTAACGAATGAGCTGTTGGCACCGTTTTCTAGCAAGCGGCGCACCAGATAGGCCAGCAGATCTTTATGGGCACCTACGGGGGCATAAATACGGCAGCGTGTGGCATGGTTTTTTAACACAATATCGTGCAAAGCCTCGCCCATACCATGCAGGCGCTGGAACTCAAACGCACCCTTAGTTGGCGCCATTTCCAGCACCGCAGCAATCGTGTGCGCGTTATGGGTGGCAAATTGCGGATAGATACGATCCACCATGCCCAGCAGCTTTTTAGCGCAACAAATATAACTGACATCGGTAGAGGGTTTACGGCTGAACACCGGAAAACCATCATGCCCTTCAACCTGCGAAAGCTTGATTTCTGTGTCCCAATAGGCTCCTTTGACCAATCGCACCATAATTTTTCGATCCAGACGTGTCGCCAGATCATAAAGCCAATCAATCACCAAAGATGCGCGCGGCGAATAGGCCTGCACAACCACGCCAAAACCGTCCCATCCTGCAAGTGCCGGATCATCTAGCACCGCTTCGATCACATCAAGCGACAGGTCCAGACGGTTAGCTTCTTCCGCGTCAATATTAAACCCCATACCCGCCGATTTCGCCAGCAACGCCAAGGATCTGGTCCGCGCGACCAGTTCAGCCATTACCCGGGGACGTTTGAGGGCCTCATAGCGTGGATGGAGCGCCGAAAGTTTGACCGAAATGCCAGGGTTTTTGCGGATATCATCCGACGTCGCCGCCGACGCCATATGGCCAATCGCGTCGGAATATGCCAGATGATATTGTCGCGCATCCCGCTCAGTACAAGCGGCCTCGCCCAGCATATCATAGGAATATGTGTAGCCAACGGCCTCCAGTTTGGCCGCACGTTGCAAGGCCTTGTCAATAGTTTCCCCCAAGACAAATTGCTGACCCATTTCTTTCATCGCGGCCGTGACGGCCCGGCGGATAACCGGTTCGCCAAGACGTTTTACAGCCCCGCGTAATGTCGTGGCAACACCGGAATTCTCGCCGTCTTTCAGCACCTTACCTGTAAGAAAAAGCGCCCAGGTTGACGCATTAACAAGCGATGAATGAGAGCGCCCCAGATGGCTGCCCCATGCCGATGGTGCGATTTTATCCTCAATCAACGCATCGATTGTATCAGCGTCGGGCACGCGCAACAAAGCCTCGGCCAGACACATCAGCGCCACGCCTTCATCGGTTGACAGACCATATTCGCCCAAAAATTGCTCCATCAAACCGGGGCGCGCGTCAGTGCGGATGCGTTCAACCAAATCAACAGCACACGCGGTGATTTTGGCATGGGTTTTGGCATGAATGGCCGCATCCGTGATCAGTTTACGCAAAACCATGCCCTCATCAGGGTTCAGATGTTTACGCATTGTCGCGCGGATTTGTGCAGTTTTAGACATCGCAACCTCTGTGGTAGGGGGCATAGTTTAATATTACACATTGGGAAACGAAGTATTTCTAAATATTTCAAAAACGTGGTATATTTTCCCAAATATAGCCAATATTTCAGGAAATAGGCGAATCATATCTATGAATAACCAGATATTAGACATCTTTGATCAGAAAATTCTGGACGCAGTGTCGCGTGACGGTCGCATAACCCTGACACGCCTCTCGCAACATGTGGGCCTATCCAAAACCCCTTGTCAGGCCCGCCTGAAACGGCTGGAAACTGCAGGGTATATCATCGGATATCGCGCGATTTTAGACCCTCAAAAACTGGGGCGTGAGCATGTGGCCTTTGTTGAGGTAAAGCTCTCTAATACAACGGCAAAAGCGTTGAATGCCTTCAACCGCGCCACCCGTAATATCCGCGAGATTGAGCAATGTCACATGATCGCCGGCGGGTTTGATTACCTGTTGAAAGTGCGCACAACCGATATCACAGAATACCGGCGCATTTTGGGTGAGGTGATCTCAAACCTGCCGCATCTGGCGCAATCATCTACCTATGTTGCTATGGAAACCGTGAAAGAAAACAGTCCGTTAGAGTGATGTCTTAAAGCCCGGTACGTACCGCCCACAGGTCAGGAAACAACACAACATCCAGCATTTTGCGCAGATATAATATCCCCGACGTCCCTCCGGTGCCACGCTTAAAGCCGATAACCCGCTCTACTGTCGTGACATGATTAAACCGCCAACGGCGGAAATAATCCTCAAGGTCAATCAGTTTTTCGGCCAGTTCATAAAGGGTCCAATATTGCTTTGGATCGCGGTAAACCTGCCCCCAAATTTCGATCACAGCGTCATTACTGGGCGTAGGTTCGCTTATGTCCCGGTTCAAAACTTCATCCGGCACCTCAAAACCACTGCGCACCAAAAGACGCATAACTTCGTCGTAAATACTGGGGGTTGCCAGCTCAGCCAGCAGCATATCGTGGACCTTTGCAACATGGGCGTGAGGTTTGAGCATGGATTTGTTGCGATTCCCCAGCAAAAATTCGATTTGACGATATTGATAGGACTGAAACCCCGAGGATTGCCCAAGGGAATCGCGAAATTCAGTATAATCGCTCGGCGTCATGGTGCGCAGAACGTCCCAGGCGTTGTTGAGTTGCTCAAATATTCGCGACGCCCGCGCCAACATCTTGAATGCCGTTTGAATATCATCGCTGGCCATAGCTGCACGCGCCACTGACAGTTCATGTATTGCCAATTTCATCCACAATTCCGAAGTCTGATGCTGGATGATAAACAACATTTCATCATGAGCCTTGGATAGTGGTTTTTGCGCCTCTAAAATCGTATCGATATTCAGATAATCCCCATAGGACATGCGCCCGTCAAAGGACATTTGTGCGCCTTCATCTTCGGGATTATATGTAGTCATTTCGAACCTTCTTTCTTAGTTTTCAACACGGCTGTCGCTTCAATTTCAATCAAAGCGGCATCTTCGATCAAATCATTAACAACAACCATAGCCATTGCAGGAAAATGCCGCCCTAGCACGCGACGATAAGCTTGCCGGACCTCGGCCTGGCGCGCCAGATATTCCCGTTTGCATAACCTTTGGCAGGTGCCCAACCTTTGGGTAAAACGACTCTATGCATCCGCGCACTCCGATATGGTAATTTCCTGTAAAATAGCCTTGCGTATCTCTTCTGGTCAAGGCGCAGATTTTGCCGTTTTCTTATCCATAAACACCAGTTTTGTTATCATAGAAAGCCGGTTTTGCCTGCCGCAATACCCTGTGATTGACAGCGCTAAACTGGAACCTCCAAGCCGCAAGGGCTTTAGGTGAAAATGCAAAATATCATGAATTTAACAAAATTATGGCCAAGGCGAATATCAAACCAATCCTCGACCACACGATTAAGCATTTCAAAATAGCGCGGATAAAATACGATCCCGGCGGGGTCACAATGCTCAAAACTGATTTTTTCAGAACGGGTAAAAATTTCGATTATATTTTCAGCAATAAGAAACGTTGAATTTTGCCCGTCTGGGTTTTGGGCAGCACATCGCTAAACACAACTGAACGCGGGTATTTAAACGGCGCGATTGCAGCTTTGACATGGGCCTGAACGATATTTCCACGATCATTATCAAGCACGCCAATCACTGCGCATTCGGCGACATCATTATGGCCGAGCAACGCAGCTTCGACCTCGGGGCCTGCGATATTATAACCAGATGAAACGATCATATCATCGTTGCGCGCCGCAAAATGGAAAAACCCGTCCGCATCCTGGGAAAAACTGTCACCGGTCAGATTCCAGCCATCAACCACGTAACTTTTTTGCCGCGCATCCGCCAAATACCGGCACCCGGTTGGCCCGCGCACAGTCATGCGCCCAACCTTGCCGCGCGGCACTTCGTTCATATTTTCATCTACAACTTTGGCGATGTATCCCGCCACAGGTTTGCCAGTACAGGCCGGGCGCGCATCGCATTATAAGCCGTAGGGGTGATAAAACAGATCGTAGCTTTATATTTCTCAATGATTTCAATCATATTGGGTGGTGAGGCGGTTTCCAGCAAAGTCGCAGCAGCACCAAAACGCAACGGAAAAATCGCCAACCCGCCCAGCCCGAACGTGAAAGCAGCAGCGCCACATCGTCTCGCCCCGTGGGCACCGCATCAAAGTGCACCGGTTTATCAAGGGCAAGGCGATCAAGCGCCCCCTCGTGGTTGGCCGTGCCGTCAAATCCAATCACAGTACGCAGAAATTTTCTGGTGCTGGCACAGTCATTTAATTCACCCATAAGACGAGTGTCACACAGCACGTGCGTAATTTCAGCCTTATCCACAATCGCGCTTAATTCACCGGCACGCAGCATTGTCATGGCGTTAATCACAACCGCACCCGCCTTGGTCGCGGCCAGCCAGCAGGCGACCATTGCGGGGTTATTTGCCGAACGGATCAACACACGATTTCCCGGTTAAATATCCAGATTTTCAACCAATACACATGCCAGCCGGTTGCTCCAATCGGTCAATTCCTTATAGGTCCGCCGCCGCCCGTTACCAATCAGTGCTGTATGATCGCCAAAACCTTTTTCAACCATTTTATTGGTTAATTCCACCGCCACATTAAGAGATTCAGGATACGAAAACCCCTCCAGCAAGAAGTCCGGCCATTGCTCAAATGGCGGCAAATTATCCCGTGTGAATGTATCGGTATGTGCGCTAATTCCCAGCATTTATTTCCCTCCGTGTCGCGCGATTTCGCTTTTGGCGATGATAATTTTTTGAATGTCCGAGGCCCCTTCATAAATACGCAAGACACGGATCTCATGGTAAAGATGTTCGACAACCTCACCGCTTTTTACCCCGTCACCACCATGGATTTGCAAGGCCTGATCAATGGGTTTTTTGCGCTTTCGGTGGAAAACTAGCCATCGCAGCCTCGCGGCTGATGCGTGGCGCGCCCTTGTCTTTCAGCCAGGCGGCGCGATAAACCAGCAATGCACTGGCATCAATATTCAGTGCCATATCCGCCAGATGCCCCTGCACCATTTGTAAATTCTGCAAAGGCCGCCAGATATTTGGCGACTTTTGCTTCGTGCCAGCGCTGCGTCAAAAGCACGCCGCGCAAACCCCAGCGCCGCCGCCGCGACCGTTGAGCGGAATACATCAAGAACTGACATCGCGATTTTGAACCCATCCCCGGATTGCCCGATCATAGCGTTTTTGGGCACCCGGCAATCACGATATTCCAGCAATGCCAGCGGATGCGGCGCAATGGTATTCAAGCGTTCCTTAACCCGCAATCCAGACGTATCAGCAGGCACAATAAACGCCGACAATCCCTTCGCGCCCGGTGCATCATTCGTGCGCGCAAACGTGATATAAAAATCGGCAATACCACCATTGGAAATCCAGGTTTTTTCGCCATTTAATATGTAATCATTCCCGTCTTGAACTGCATTTAAGGTACCATTGGCCACATCGGATCCAGATTGAGGTTCCGTCAGCGCAAAGGCCGCAATCGCTTGTCCTGAGCGCACCTTAGTAAAACCCCCAGCGCTCACCCTCAATCGCCGACATAGAGCGCCCGGTATAAAGCAGCTCAGCCGCGCGGCCCTGCCCGATGATCCGGGGCAAAATCGCATGGCGCGGCGATCCCCCTCAACGGGTATACGTATAAGATTTCCCTCAACTGCAAGGCGATCAACGATGCCAGTAATATTTCCGTTCAAAACCTTGAGGGCGCCAGAAATCTCGCTCATCTTCAGACCGTTTTCGGCACGTTCCAACGCAGACATCACGTCAAATTAAGGCAACGTGGTGCCAAATTCCACACGCAGTTTCTCACGCAGTTCCGATTCTATAAACTTTGAGGTCTTCAGAATTTTAAGCCACAACCGTAACC
>CAYSAZ010000091.1:0-2415 GCA_964429065.1 uncultured Rhodobacterales bacterium | reverse complement strand
AACCCGCGGCTTTCATATCCGCCAACCCTGCCTGCCAGAGGTTAAAAACCCCGATCAGGTTAACGTTTAGCATATCCGTAAACTCGCTGGAATGCATCTTGGCAAAAGGTTTACTGATCGCCGCGCCGGCATTGGCAATGATGATTTCTGCAGGGCCATTATGCGATTTAACCTTGTTGAGCGCCGCATCAACTGAAGCGGTATCGGTCACGTCACAGGTGGCCCAGTTGATATTTTTGTGGCTGGCCGCATGTTTTTTCAACACGCTTGCCCGGCGCACCAGAATGCTCACCTGCGCATCAGAATCCGCAAAATTGCTGGCAATTGCGGCCCCGACACCAGAGCCACCGCCGCTGATAATCACATGTTTTCCGTCTAAATCAGACATGCTAGACCTTTCCCAATGTTTCAATTGCACGGTCAGCCAAACGCGATAGCTGATCACGCCCGGGACCATATGGATCGGGTCAATCCGCAAGCCGGTCACCGATTTCGCTGGCGGCGTGCAAGGTCCAATACGGGTTTGTCAGATGTGGGCGGGCCAGACAAACCAGATCGGCACGCCCGGCCATCAGGATCGAATTTACATGGTCCGGTTCATAGATATTACCCACGGCCATCGTGGCGATTTTCGCGTCGTTACGAATGCGATCCGAGAAAGATGTCTGGTACATTCGCCCATAAACCGGCTGTGCATCAACGCTGGTCTGGCCCGAGGATACGTCGATAATATCGGCGCCCAGTGCGCTAAACATCCGTGCAATTTCAACGGCTTCCATTGGGGTAACGCCGTCATCCGCTGCCCAGTCACTGGCCGAAATCCGCACCGCCATTGGCTTGCCTTTTGGCCAAACATCCCGCATGGCGCGAAATACCTCAAGCGGGTATCGCATGCGATTTTCCAAGGTGCCACCATACATATCATCGCGAATATTTGAGAGCGGCGAGATGAAGGATGAAATCAGATATCCGTGCGCCGCGTGTAGCTCGATCATATCAAACCCGGCGTGCGCAGCCATCTTTGCCGAGGCGACAAATTCATCGCAGATCAGCTCCATTTCAACGCGGGTAATCGCACACGGAGTAGCATTATTTTTCGACCACGCAATTGCCGAGGCCGAAAGCAAGGGCCAGTTGCCAGATTGAAGCGGCGCATCAATATCCTGCCAGCCCAATTGGGTGGAGCCTTTGCGCCCGGAATGCCCGATCTGACAGCAGATTTTTGCCGTCGCGTGCTGGTGGGTGAAATCGACGATTTGCGCCCATTTTTCAACGTGTTCAGGCGTATAAAGCCCCGGACAACCCGGCGTGATCCGTCCGTTTGGCGAAACGCAGGTCATTTCGGTGTACACCAGCCAGGCCCCGCCCTTGGCACGCTCACCGTAATGCACCAAATGCCAGTCGGTCGGGGTGCCATTTTCGGCCATATATTGCGCCATCGGCGAGACAACAATGCGGTTTTTCAGGGCCATTTCGCGCAAATGATAAGGGGCAAACATTGGCGCACGGTGCGTTGAACTGCCCGCGCGGCTCTGAAACCACTTTTCCGCGCCTTCCAGCCATTTTGGGTCACGAAGTCGCAGGTTTTCGTGGCTGATGCGTTGTGATCTGGTCAATAAAGAATAGGTGAATTGCACCGGATCAAAATCAAGATGGCGCTCGCATTCCTCAAACCATTCCAAGGAGTTGCGGGCCGCCGATTGCAGGCGCAACACCTCAAGGCGGCGATCTTCCTGATAACGCGTGAAAGCATCGTCAAATTTCTGGCGCGTGCCCAGCCAGATAAATTTGCATTTGCGTGTATCGATATCGGGTTGAAAAAATTCGGCGTAATGCGCACGCACGCCAGAGTTTATTCCATCTGCCGCCACCACAAGATCATAATCGCGTTGGTAGGTTTCGATCTGGTTGATTTCAGTTTCAAACCGCAGCTCCACACCCAGTTCACGCGCGCGGTTTTGCAGGATGACCAGCATTTCCATGCGCCCAATTCCGGCAAACCCATGCCCCCCTGAAACTGTGCGATTGCCCTTATATTCAACGGATATATCACCCAAATAGACAAAACTATCACGAATGGTTTTGGCAGTAACCGGATCATTTTGCATCAGATTGTCCATGGCGCCATCGGACAGAACGACTCCCCAGCCAAAGGTGTCATTTGCTTTATTTCGCTCAAGCACAACGACAGTGCAGTTCAGCGCGCGCAGTTTCATCGAGATCGCAAAATAAAGGCCCGCCGGCCCGCCACCAAGACAGATTATACTGTTGATTTTACGCACACCGACGCCTTATGTAAAAATTTCTTGTGTCAGTTAAACATTATTCCAAATATACTGCACGCATGAAGGTTTAACTATAAAGCATCCATAAATCACCCGTCAATCGAACGGTCAGGCTTGGCGAAATGTGCAA
>CAYSAZ010000090.1:4178-9848 GCA_964429065.1 uncultured Rhodobacterales bacterium | reverse complement strand
TTCTTCTGACATGGCCCCATATTTTCCCGGATTTGGAGGAGCGGATCATCGAATACGTGCATCACTGCGGCTGTCAAAATACATCACCTTACCAGCATCCATCGAAACACCGATTTTGGTGCCGGTGGTCAATTCAATGCTTTCGCGGGATTCAACGATGATACGTTCACCGGTATCGGCAATCAGGTAAACATATGAAATGCCGCCCAGCTGTTCCGTTACTTGAACAACAAAATCATCGCCGTCCTCGTCCAAGGACAGGAATTGCGGGCGAAATCCGGCGACGATACCGGTTCCATCAGGTGGCAGCGTAACATTGGTTTTCAGGTGCGAGTTGCCCAACGCCGGAATGCGAACCTTGCCGTCTTCTACATGGGCCTGAACCATATTCATGCCGGGCGATCCGATAAAACCCGCGACAAACTTGTTTCCAGGATCACGATAAAGCTCTAATGGAGAGCCGACTTGTTCAATTTTCCCGTCGCGCAAAACCACGATTTTATCCGCGAGCGTCATAGCCTCTACCTGATCATGGGTCACATAGATCATGGTTGCGCCAATCTCATTATGAAGCCGTGAAATTTCGACCCGCATATCAACACGCAGTTCCGCATCCAGATTTGACAGCGGCTCGTCAAAAAGAAAAACTTTTGGCCCACGAACAATCGCCCGCCCAATGGCTACCCTTTGTCTCTGCCCACCGGACAAGTTTTTGGGTTTGCGTTTCAGATATGGACCCAGCTGCAATATGTCGGATGCCTCGGTGACTTTTCGGGCCACTTCAGCCTTGGGCACTTTGTTCATTTTTAGACCAAAGCCCATGTTTTCCTCGACCGTCATATGTGGGTAAAGCGCGTATGTTTGAAAAACCATGGCGACACCGCGCTCAGAGGAATCAACGGTTGTGACATCCCGGTCACCGATGTGAATCTGACCTTTGGTGGTTTCCTCAAGCCCGGCAACCATTCGCAGCAATGTTGATTTGCCACACCCTGACGGGCCGACAAATACGCAAAATTCGCCATCATCAATTTTCAGGTCAATATCATGGATGACCTGAAGGGCATCATAGCTTTTGGAGACATTCGATAGGGTAACGCCAGACATGGTTAATTTCCTTGGATTGGTGATGTGGATTGTTGCTCGGGAAAATGCCATGCCTCGGCATCCTGCCCGATCAGATCAGCATAATGCAGAATATTGGTCTTAAAATCGGTCAGATCATCAAGGTTGTGGCGCAGGGTTGAACTGGTGACAGATAGCCCCCCCATTACCTTGCCCTGAGGGCTAAGAATCGGTGCCGCAATGCAAATGATTTGGTTTTCGTGTTCTTCACGGTCAAATGCATACCCGCGTTTGCGGATTTCCTTAAGTTCGGCAATCAAGGCTTCAGGTGTTGTCAATGTACTATCGGTATATGTGTGAAAGGCCTGAAGTTTCACCGCCTGAAGCTGCCGTTCTTCATCCAGAAATGCCAGCATCGCCTTACCAACACCAGTGCAGTACCCAGGTCCGATTTTGCCAGCCTGTGAAAACATTTCAATCGGCGATGTGGCGTTGCGTTTATCAACATACAACACCTGACCATTATCAAGCTGTGCCAGATGCACAGTTTCGCCAATCTCTTTGGAAAGCGCATCTATATGGACCCGGGCAATCGGTGCCAGAGAGCTTTGTTGCCAAGCGGCGTGGGCGAGCCGCACCAATCGCATACCAAGACTGTAATATTGGGTGGTTGGATCGTAACTCAGCATTCCCTGATTCGTTAAAGTCTGGATCAAACGATACAGCGTTGCCTTGGGATAGCTGCTGTTTACAAGCATTTCGTTGAACCGGACGGGTCGCCCTACTGATGCAAATTCATCCAGCACTGCCAACGCCTTACCCACTGTGCCATCAGTTTTCACAATCTTGTTCATCAGTGTTTGCACCCTTTAGTTTTCGCCGCTGCTGGAAGTGAGCCCATTGACAGCTTGGCATTTATATTTCATAGTTTCAATAATTAAAACCAAGTTCCACTATATGAAACTAAAATGGGAGAATGTCAATGACAAATACTATACTTAAAAACCTTGTAGCGCTTGCTGCAAGTGCCATGCTGGGCACATCCGCCTTTGCCGGCGAACTGGTGATCAATACCGATACGTCGGATCCCGCCCCAAAGGCTGCCTTTGAAACCCTGATTGCCGGGTTCGAGGCCGAAAACCCCGATATTACCGTCACCTGGAATCTGTTTGATCACGAGGGCTATAAATCAGCGATCCGCAATTTCCTGACTGCTGATGCTCCGGATCTGGTGAATTGGTATGCAGGCAACCGTATGTTACCATTTGTGAATGCCGGCCTGTTTGAGCCGGTTGATGGTTTGTGGGTAGAAAACGATCTGAACACTTCAATGGCGTCGGCTGCGGGGTCCATGACCATCGACGGAAAAAAATGGGGTGTTCCTTATACTTACTACCAGTGGGGCGTCTATTATCGCAAAGACATTTTTGCTGATCTGGGCATTGCCACACCAACAAACTGGGAAGAATTCCTGGCCGCTGGTAAGACTCTGAACGAAAATGGCGTGACCCCGATCACCATCGGCACCAAGTTCCTTTGGACTGCCGCCGGTGTGTTTGACTACCTAAACCTGCGCACCAACGGCTATGATTTTCATATGGCGCTTACCAAGGGTGAAATCGCCTGGACCGATGATCGTGTGCGGGCAACCATGGAGAACTGGCGCCAGCTGGTGGACGCGGATTTCTTTGTGGAAAACCACGCTGCCTATAGCTGGCAGGAAGCTCTGCCCGCGATGGTTAAGGGTGATGCGGCCATGTATATTATGGGCAACTTTGCCGTAGCACCGCTGCGTGAAGCTGGTCTGACAGATGATCAGCTGGGCTTTTTCCAGTTCCCTGTAATCACCCCCGGTGTTGCACTGGCCGAAGATGCGCCGACAGATACAATGCACATCCCCGCCGCCGCCAAGAACAAGGAAGATGCGCTGAAATTTCTTGCGTATCTTGCACGGGCTGATGTCCAGACAGAGATCAACAACACTCTTGGACAGTTGCCGGTCAATTCGGGAGCCGGGGTTGCTGATGATGTGTTCCTGACTGCTGGTGCCAAAATGCTGGCAAATGCGGACGGTGGCATCGCGCAATTCTTTGACCGCGACGCCCCCGCCGAAATGGCCAAAATGGGCATGGAGGGTTTTCAGGAATTCATGGTCAAGCCTGAGCGCCTGGACGCCATTCTGGAGCGCCTCGAAAAAGCGCGCCTGCGTATCTACAAATAAGAGCTGAAACTACATATGCGCTCCGGTCTGGCATCGGGGCGCATGCCACCAACTTATTTCAGGGCCAAAGCCATGCGAAATTACTGGAAAGCCAATCAACAGCGTCTTGCCCCCTTGCTGTTCCTTGCGCCGGGCATCGCAATGTTTTTGCTCTATGTCATCATTCCTATTTTCCAGTCGATAAACATTTCATTTTACCAATGGGATGGGCTGGGCGAAAAAACATATGTCGGCATCGACAATTATGTAGAGCTGATGGACGATGAAGCCTTCTATACCTCGCTGAAAAACAATGTCATTTGGCTGGTTCTATATATGCTGGCGATCCCGGCTGGCCTGTTTGTTGCCTTGTTTCTAAACCAGACCGTGCGCGGTATCCGGATTTACAAATCACTGTTTTTCTTTCCCTTTGTCATTTCGCAAGTGGTGGTCGGGCTGGTGTTCAGCTGGTTCTATGACCCGAGCTTTGGCTTGATGAATATCATTATCACCTCATTCGGGTTTGAGCCGATCGCCGTGCTCGCCGACGAGAGATATGTCACCTATGGCATCATCGCCGCCGGTCTTTGGCCACAGACGGCCTATTGCATGATCCTTTATCTGACCGGCTTGAATGCCGTTGATCCCGAACAGATCGAAGCCGCGCGGCTGGACAATGCCAAAGGCTGGAGTCTGTTGTGGTATGTGATTTTGCCACAACTAAAACCCGCCACTTTCATCGCCATTGTGGTGACCGTCATCGGGGCTTTGCGTTCCTTTGATCTGGTGTCGATCATGACCGATGGCGGGCCTTACGGATCCAGCCGGGTTTTGGCCTTTTACATGTACGAAAAAGCAATGTCCGAATACGGGTTCCGTATGGGATATGGCGCGGCTGTGGCCGTGGTGCTGTTTGGCTTGATGATGATCTATATCTCGGGTGTGCTTTATAAAATGTACCGCGACGAAAGAGGGCATTGAGATGTTTCCCAAACCAATAGAGCGTTCTTCCGCATCAACGCGGGCCACGTATAACATCGCCCTTCCCATTGCCCTGATTATTTGGTTGTTGCCGCTGATTGCTGTGGCATTGACCTCGGTGCGGTCTGCAGGCGATCTGACCAACGGTAATTACTGGGGGTGGCCAACCTCGTTCAACCTGATCGAGAATTACACAGCGGTATTCGAGAATTCGCCGATTGGGAAATACATCCTGAACAGTTTCAAAGTTACTATTCCAACAGTGATTGGCACATTGATCCTGTCCTGTATGACCGGCTTTGCCTTGGGTGTTTATAAGTTCAAATTCGCATTGCCGGTGTTTTTCATGTTTGTGGCCGGTAATTTCGTGCCCTTCCAGATTCTGATGGTTCCGGTTCGTGACTTGACTGTTAACATGGGCGTCTACAACACAACCACAGGTCTGGTGCTGTTCCATGTCGCCTTTCAAACCGGGTTCTGCACATTGTTCATGCGCAACTTTATCAAAGCCTTGCCATACGAACTGATTGAGGCCGCGCGGGTCGAGGGCGTATCCGAAGTGCGGATATTCTGGTATGTGGTATTGCCGCTGATGAAACCGGCAATCGCCGCCTTGTCCGTGCTGATATTCACCTTCATCTGGAATGATTACTTCTGGGCAACAGTTCTGACCCAAGGGGCAGACACCCAGCCAGTGACTGCCGGTCTGTATTCGCTGAACGGTCAATGGGTGGCCGCCTGGCATCTGGTGTCTGCCGGATCAATCGTTGCCGCATTGCCGCCTGTGTTAATGTTTTTCCTAATGCAAAAGCATTTCATAGCTGGGCTGACACTTGGGGCGGTTAAATAAAAATGGCAAAGAAAATTGCATTTATCGGGGCCGGTTCAACAATTTTCATGAAGAACATTGTCGGTGATGCGCTGCAGTATCCGGCCCTGTCAGATGCCCATATCGCATTGATGGATATTGATGCACAGCGGTTGGAAGAATCCGCACTGGTGGCTCGCAAGATTGTCGAAACGCTTAGGGTCGGGGCAACCATCACCAGCCACAGTGTTCAGCGGGATGCCTTGGAGGATGCCGATTTTGTTGTTGTTGCCTTTCAAATCGGTGGTTTTCGGCCCTGCACGGTCAGTGACTTTGACATCCCTAAAAAATACGGGTTGCGCCAAACAATAGGCGACACGATTGGCATTGGCGGCATCATGCGGGGGCTGCGCACCGTGCCACATCTGTGGTCGATCTGCGAAGGCATGCGCGCGGTTTGTCCTGATGCCATAATGCTGAATTATGTGAACCCGATGGCGATTAATACCTGGGCAATTGCTGCCAAATATCCAGATGTAAAACATGTGGGCCTGTGCCATTCGGTGCAGGGGACGGCGCAAGAACTGGCCATTGATCTGGGGGTAGAACCCGAAAA
>CAYSAZ010000090.1:0-4078 GCA_964429065.1 uncultured Rhodobacterales bacterium | reverse complement strand
AATTGGCTGCCATCATGGGCATCAGATGACATTAGAAAGATTGACAAGCCATGACAAATTCAAAAAACCGGCGCTCGCAAAACTGGTATGGCAAACATGACAAAGACGGGTTTATTCATCGCAGTTGGATGAAAAACCAGGGCTTTCCTGATCATGTTTTTGATGGCCGGCCGGTGATTGGAATATGCAATACATGGTCGGAACTGACCCCGTGCAATTCCGGCCTGCGGGTGTTGGCCGAGGCCGTAAAACGCGGCGTCTGGGAGGCCGGAGGCTTTCCTGTGGAATTTCCGGTGATGTCGCTGGGTGAAACCCAGATGAAACCCACGGCCATGCTGTTTCGCAACCTGCTGGCGATGGATGTCGAGGAAAGCATTCGCGCTTATGGCATGGATGGTGTGGTGCTGCTGGGGGGGTGTGATAAAACCACGCCGGGCCAATTGATGGGGGCGGCCAGCGTTGATCTACCCACCATCGTCGTGTCATCGGGGCCAATGCTGAACGGTAAATTCAAGGGCCGCGATATTGGGTCCGGCACCGATGTATGGAAATTTTCCGAAGACGTGCGTGCCGGTGATATGAGCCTACAGGATTTCATGTTGGCAGAATCTGGAATGAGCCGTTCTGCTGGCGTGTGCATGACCATGGGCACAGCGTCCACCATGGCATCACTAGTCGAGGCAATGGGTCTAAGCCTGCCAACAAATGCTGCCCTTCCTGCCGTTGATGCCCGCCGCACGGCGCTGGCGCATCTGACCGGTAAGCGCATTGTTGAAATGGTTGATGAAGATTTGCTGCTGTCCAAGGTGTTGACCAAAGCCAATTTCGAAAATGCAATTCTGGCCAACGCGGCTGTCGGTGGGTCTACCAATGCGGTCGTGCATTTGCTGGCAATGGCCGGCCGCGCCGAGGTTGATCTAAGCCTTGATGATTTTGAAATTGGCGGCGATATCCCCTTGTTGGTCAATTGCATGCCAAGCGGCAAATACCTGATGGAGGATTTTTGCTATGCGGGTGGAATGCCCGCCGTGCTGGCCGAGTTGCGCGACCATTTGCGCCCCGCACTAACGGTGATGGGCAAGGATATTTCCAGCTACGCCGAGGGTGCCGTAATTTACAACGAAGACGTCATTCACCGGTTTGACACCCCTTTGAAACCCGCCGCCGGTTTGCGAGTGTTGCGCGGTAATCTGGCGCCTGACGGGGCGATCATTAAACCATCTGCAGCCACCGAACGGTTGTTGGTGCACGAGGCTGAAGCCTATGTTTTTGAAAACATCGAAGACATGAAGGCCAATATTGATAGGCCCGATCTGCCAGTGGATAAAAATACCATTCTGGTGCTGAAAGGCTGCGGCCCCAAGGGGTATCCCGGCATGCCCGAGGTGGGCAATATGCCGATCCCGCAGATTCTGGTGAAAAAGGGCGTGCGCGATATGGTACGAATTTCGGATGGCCGCATGTCGGGCACCGCATTTGGCACCGTGGTATTGCATGTTTCACCCGAAAGCAACGCCGGTGGCCTGTTGGCGCTGGTTGAAACCGGCGATCGTATTCGGTTGAATACTGGTGCCGGGTCGCTGGAACTGTTGGTGGATGACGCCACAATCGCCAAACGCCGCGCCGTCTGGCAACCTGATCTGCCCAGATATTCGCGCGGTTACGCCAAACTTTATGTTGATCATGTGCTGCAGGCTGATCGCGGCGCCGATCTTGATTTTCTGGTGGGCAAAGACACCCGCCTTGTAACACGGGAAAGCCATTGATGGACAAATTTGCAAGCTTCCATGACCTGAAAGATGCCAGTGTTTTTATCACGGGGGGCGGATCCGGTATTGGGGCCGCCTTAACTGAGGGGTTTCTGGCGCAGGGCGCAAATGTGGCCTTTGTCCAGCGCTCGGACAGTGCCGATTTTGTCGCGGCCTGTAGGGACAAGTATGGCCGCGCCCCGCTGTTTATCAAATGCGACATTACTGATGTGGCAGCCCTTAAGGGGGCATTGGAGCAGGCCAAATCTGCGCACGGGCCGATCACGGTTCTGGTCAATAACGCGGCAAATGACAGCCGCCATTCGCTGGCTGAACTAACAGCCGACAGGTGGGATCAGGGCATGAATGTCAACCTGCGACCACATTTCATAACAGCACAGGCTGTGGCGGCGGACATGAAGGCGGCGGGCGGCGGATCAATCATCAATTTCTCGTCGATATCCTACATGATGGGCAACAGCGGTTATCCGGCCTATGTGACCTCAAAGGCGGCCATCACCGGTCTGACGCGCGCACTTGCCCGCGAGCTTGGTCCCGACAGTATTAGGGTGAATGCGTTGATGCCCGGATGGGTGCTGACAGAACGGCAAAAGGATTTGTGGGCCACGCCTGAAGCATTGGCCGCACATCTGGATCGCCAGTGCCTGAAAGAACATCTGGTAGAGCAGGACATTGTTGATGCCACGCTGTTTCTGGCTTCAAAAACCAGCCGCATGATGACCGGGCAGGCAATGGTTGTGGACGGCGGTGTGGTGGTGACCGGATGACAAACCCCGATTGGATCGCAGTGGACTGGGGCACGTCGAACCTGCGGGTGTGGGCGATTGCGGCTGATGGATCGATTCTGGAGCCTCGCAGTTCGGACCTCGGGATGTCAAAACTGAAAAAGGCAGAGTTCGAGCCTGCTTTGCTGGCACTGGTTGAGGATTGGTTAAACGGCACTGACACGCCGGTGGTGTGTTGCGGTATGGTCGGGTCACGTCAGGGATGGCTGGAAGCCCCCTACAGAACCACCCCCTGCACACCGTTAGGTTCGGAAATGGTGACCGCCCCCACCAAATACGCCCGCCTTAATGTGCATGTGATTTCCGGCATCAAGCAAACTGACCCTGCCGATGTGATGCGTGGTGAAGAAACCCAGATCGCTGGTGTGCTTGCCCTTACGCCGGGTTTTGACGGGGTGATTTGCCTGCCTGGAACCCATTCCAAATGGGTCCGTGTCAGTGCCGGAGAAATTGTTGAATTTTCGACATATATGACGGGGGAAATGTTTGCTCTGCTGGCCGAGAAATCCGTCTTACGCCATTCTGTTGCGGCTACAGGTTGGGATGATATCGCATTCCAGACGGCTTTGAACGATGCTTTTGCCTCTCCCAAGATGTTTGCAAACCGGCTGTTTTCGCTGCGCGCCGAAACCTTGATTTCGGATATTTCACCGATAAGCGCGCGCGCGCGTTTGTCCGGCTTGCTGATCGGCATGGAACTGGCGGCGGCCCGACCCTATTGGCTGGGCCAAAATGTAGTGATCGTCGGTGCCGGTCGGCTGGCCGGTATTTATGAACATGCCCTAATATCACAAGGGGCTGAACCAAAACAACTGGACACAACTGATATCACGATTGCAGGGTTAAGGCTTGCGCGGGCATCGCTTGAAAAATGTAAGGCAAACATATGAACCGTAATCTGATCGCCATCTTGCGTGGGCTGACCCCAAACGAAGCCCTGCCGGTTGCAGCGGCTTTGATTGAGGTCGGAATCACCCAGATCGAAGTGCCGCTAAATTCGCCTGACCCGTTAAAAAGCATCGAGATGATGGTGCGCGAATTTCAGGGGGCTGCAGTGTTTGGTGCGGGCACGGTTTTAACCGCCGATCAGGTGACGCAGGTGGCGCAAACCGGTGCGTCTCTGATCGTATCCCCCAACTGCAATCCGGATGTGATCAAGGCCAGCAAATTGCTGGGCCTGACATCATACCCCGGCGTGCTGACACCAAGCGAATGCTTTGCCGCCCTTGGGGCCGGTGCCGATGGGCTAAAGGTTTTTCCGGCGTTCCAAATGGGGATAGACGGCCTAAAGGCCATTCGCGCTGTCCTGCCCAAAGAAACCCGGGTTTTCATGGTGGGCGGTGTCGGGGCGGATAATTTTGCTGACTGGATAAATGCCGGAGCCAACGGCTTTGGGATCGGATCAGCCTTGTATGCACCCGGAAAATCAGCCGCCGATGTGGGGGAAACCGCGCGCGCATTAGTCTTGGCCTATGAACAAGCCACAGAATGACTGTCAGGGTTTTTGACCACACCGCTTGTCAG
>CAYSAZ010000089.1:0-9979 GCA_964429065.1 uncultured Rhodobacterales bacterium | reverse complement strand
ATTTGGGAATTTCATAACGGCTCCTTTCCCCCAGACATAAAGAGACCGCCCCCATTAAGAAAGGGCGGTCGGGTACTGGTTATAAAAACTTAATCTTCTGATGGCAGGATTTGATTAAGAATGATCGCGATAAAGGCGGTCGGTAACAGACCGGAAACCAGCAGGGTTTTCAGCGTGCCTGGTACGTATTGCACAGCCGTGGGGACCTGGCTTAGGCCAAGGCCTACGGAAAGTGACACGGCCATGATGATCATGTTGCGCCGGTTCATGCGGACTTCGGCCAGCATATTCAGGCCAGCTGCGGCAACCATGCCGAACATCACGATTACGCCGCCTCCAAGTACCGGCAAAGGCATGGAGGAGAAAACGGCGGCGATTTTTGGGCTAAACCCGCAAATCACAAGGATAATTGCCGATATGGTCACGACGTGCCGGCTCATGACGCCGGTCATGGCGACGATGCCGGCGTTTTGAGAAAACGATGTGTTGGGCAGGCCGCCAAACAGGGCCGCAACGGCGGAACCCAAACCATCGGCGTAGGTTGCGCCGGTGATTTCAGCATCCGTTGCTTCACGCCCGGCGCCGCCTTTGGTGGTGGCGGATGTGTCCCCCACGGTTTCAATCGCCGAGACAACGGCAATCAGGGCGATGGAAATAATCGCGCCCATCTTGAATTCCAAGCCATAGGGCAGGAACTGCGGGATGGCGGCAAAATCGGCACTACCAACCTTACCAAAGCTGACCAGCCCGAAAGGTATCGCCACAAGATACCCTGCGAGCAACCCAAGAAGAATGGCCGCCGCTGATAGGGCACCTTTGGTGTAAAACTTGATGCCAAGTGCGACAAAAATCACCGTCAGGGCAGGGATCCAGTGGGCAAGTGAGCCGAAACTCTCAGCCGCCATCTGAAAATCCGCAGCCCCGCCAGCGGCGTATTTAATGCCTACCGAAATCAGGTTTAACCCGATGGTCAGGATCACCAGCCCCGTGACCAGTGGCGGAAACAAAAACCGCAAACGCCCGATAACGGACCCAAGGGCAAAATGGAAAATACCGCTGACTAAGAGCGCGCCCATCAACGCTCCCATGCCGTATTGTTTGACCACGATAACCATCACCGTAACAAAGGCAAAACTGGTGCCCTGCATGATCGGCAGGCGCGCGCCAATTGGCCCCATTCCGATGGTTTGAAATAACGTCGCGATCCCGGCAAACAGCATCGCCATTTGCACAAGATAGGTCATATCAGCCCCGCCAAAGGCAAAACCCGCAGCCCCGGCGATGATAATCGAGGGCGTTACATTTGAGGCAAACATCGCCATCACATGTTGCAGCCCAAGTGGTAGGGCTTGCCCCATGGGCGGGGTGATATTTGGATCACTATAATTATTGTTTGCAGTATCGTTCATTTCACTGTCTCCCGGTTTTTGGCGGTCTTATTGCCGCACGCATAGGCAAGTTCTTGCCGATATCGGGCACATTGTATGTAATGGATATCTAAAAGCTGTTTCGCAAAAACACGAAGAGACCGCAGTATATAGGGGCAAACACATGATAAATCACATTTTCTAGGGTCGAGCACTATTGTGAAACAACCTGTTTTCTGATCAGGTTTTTGCGGGTAAAATGTGTAAACGCAGATTTTAACTGATATCGGAGCAAATATGCCAGAGACTATCATTGAGAGCACCGAGGATATTTACGCCCTCGATTCTGCGCTGATACCACGGGTTTTGGCAACGCTTGATACGGGCACGCAATCCGATTTACTGCTGTTATTTGAAGGTCTGCACGAAGCAGATATCGCGGATCTGCTGGAGCAAATCAGCCCAGATGATCGCCGCCGTCTTATCCGTCTTTGGGGGGACCGTGTGGACGGCGGGGTTTTGTCAGAACTTGAGGAAGGTGTGCGCGACGAGATCATGGCGCACACCCCTGATGCGGTGCTGGCCGAGGTGGTCAAGGAGCTTGACAGCGATGATGTTGTTTATCTGGTCGAGGATCTGGAAGCGCCCCAACAGGAAACGTTACTGGGTGCGCTTGAAGATGCGGACAGGGTCGCGGTTGAACAGTCGCTGCAATATCCTGAAGGGTGCGCGGGGCGCCTTATGCAACGCGAATTGGTGCGCGCGCCCAGCCATTGGTCAGTTGGGGATGCCATAGATTTCATGCGCGCGCAGGATGATCTGCCGACGGATTTTTACGATGTTATTGTTGTAAATGCCGATATGCACCCCGTGGGAATGGTGTCTCTTAGCCGGATTATGGGGGCCGCGCGGGATGTGGGGTTATTAATGCTGATGCATGATGATTTTCGCCCAATCCCGGTTGATCAAAGCCAGGAGGATATCGCATATGCGTTCAACCAGTATCATATGGTCAGCGCGCCGGTGGTCGATATTTCCGGGCGGCTTGTCGGGGTGATTACCATCGATGACGCCATGGAAATTCTGGAAGATGAAGCCGAGGAAGACATGAACCGTCTCGCGGGTCTGGGCACCGAGGATCTGTCGGCCCGGGTCTGGAAAACGGCTAAACGGCGGTTCCCGTGGTTGGCTGTTAATCTGGCGACCTCGATTCTGGCGTCGATTGTGATTGCCCAGTTTGCCAGCACAATAGAGACGATTGTGGCGCTGGCGGTGCTGATGCCGATTGTCGCTTCTATGGGCGGAAATGCCGGCACCCAAACCTTGACTGTCGCGGTGCGCGCTATTGCAACACGCGATTTAACGGCGGCGAATGCTTATCGTGTCGTGGTGCGTGAAACTCTTGTGGGCTTGGCTAACGGCGTGGTTTTTGCCTTGATTATCGGGGTCGTCGGCTATGTCTGGTATGGTAGCGCCATGCTGGGGCTGGTGCTGGGGCTGGCGATGGTCGGCAATATGTTGGTCGCTGGCATGGCCGGTATTTTGATCCCGATCGGGTTGGACAAGCTCAACGCGGATCCGGCGCTGGCCTCGGGCGCTTTTGTAACGACGGTGACTGATATTGTCGGATTTCTGGCGTTTCTGGGGCTGGCGAGTGCGATGTTGTTGTAGCGTTATCCGGGCATGCGCAGAACCTCGTTACTGCTGCCTTTCTTGATCCGTACCGTATTTTCGCTGATCGCGGTAATGCTCCAGCCACTTAACGTGTCACCGACTTTAACATACGTGTATACGCCGCCCTTTTGGCGGATTAACGCGCGATAATCCCCCGGTTTTCCGTAAACGCCGATCAGGCTGGTGGCGCTCAAATCTATGCCGCCCTCAACTGTAGCTTCACGCGCGACGTTGGCGCTGGTTGGCAGGCTGATCTCGCGCGGTTTATCGGTATAACGCGGGGTGGTGCGCTCGGCCTCGGCAAACGACTGGATCAGGGCCTGGATTTTAGCACCGAAATCCGGGGCGCGCCGCAGGGGCATTGCGGGGTTTAGCACCGCACCAGTAATCAGGGCCGGATCATTGGCGCTGACAATTTCAACGATGCTTGATGGGCGGGCCAAGGGGCGCAGGTCGCCGTCTTCAAGCGCAGTTTCGCGCGCAGGGGCAAGCGCGATTTCGGCTGCGGCGGTGATCTCATTGCCGCCGCGCAAAATCGGCAGATACGTAGGCGGCGAGGTTAATACCCTTGGCGGCAATATCTGCAAGCTGGCGATCTGGATTGCGTCAAGCACCGGTTCTGCTGGCGTCGATGGGGGCAGGGCCGCGGCGTCAGGTCTGAGCGTCGGCATTAATCGCGACGACCCGGTTGCGATGATCGGTGGCAAGGCTTGCAGCGCGGCAATCGTTAGGGGGGGGGCAGCTTGAGGCTCAATGGCGACTGCAATCACCGGTCTTAAAAGCGGCGTGTTCGGCGCGGGGGCGGTTGCGATGCTCGGCGGCAAGGCCTGCAGTTCGGCAATCGTTAAGGAGGGTGTTTGGGGTGCAGGTTCGGGTGTAACAACAGCTTCAAGCACAGATCTTAAAAGCGGCGTAAGCGGGGATGGCCCGGTTGCAATGATTGGTGGCAAGGCTTGCAACTCAACGATTGTCAGAGGCAGGGTGGCCACGGGCTGCGGGGCGACGGGCGTGATTTCGGCGCGGCGCGGCGGGGATTGGGCCAAGGGGCCGCGCAAGATGATTGCGGGCAGCATTTGCAACGCCGCGATTGTGCTGTTGAATTCGGGAACTTCAATGGGCGGCGCGGCCACCGGCGCGTCATCAGTAATGTTTTCATCCTCAACCGCAGCCGTAACTGTAACCGGATATTCAATAACTTCGGCTGTTGGCAGCCTGTCCGGGCGCCCGATATTGGGCCAGATCGGGGCTTCTTGATAGGTATTGATTGGGTTAAGGGCCGTTTGCGGGGTTGGGCTTGTACTAATGTCGAGAACGGAATTCATATCAACGGCGCGCAAATCAACGGTGAAAATCACAGGCGTGATTTCATGGGCAGGCAGGGGCGCAAGATTGGCCCCAGCACTAATGGCAATCGGTGTTGGCCCGGCATTAACGGAGGCAATGGCACTGGGGCGAATGGGTGCGCGCGGGTCTTCGTTTTCACTGAAAATACGGTTGTCTGTTGCCTCGATTGTCGTGAGCAAATCAGGGCTGAAATCGATGCTTTCATAGATCCACCAGCCAGCGGTAATGACGGCTGTTGCGCTTAATAAGATACTGGCCGCAAACCCAATTTTACGAAAATCAACGGGCAGTTTTGCGATATCTTCGAGCTCAAAAATTGGCTGTGTGGCAAAGCCGGGGATACGTTTTGACGAGGTAATCCCGTCAGCCCCGAATTTATAACCAAACGCAAAACGTTTGGTTTCTTTAAGAATCCCATGCTCAATCGCTGCAATCGTAGTATTGCCACGCGCGTCTTTTTTGCTAAGCCGGATCACGTAATTCCCTTTGGGAACTTCCGGATTTGTGCGCAGGATCTGCACCGCTTCAGTGTGGCGGGCATCCTGATCTGTTGCCGTTATTTTTGATTTAATAACAATGACTTGATTTGGTGGTATCCAAATCTCATTCTTGAAAAACCGCCCTTGGGACGCGCGCGCCGTTACCCGCATTGCCACCATTTTCTTGGGCAAAAACGGATCGCGCAGCGGCGCAGATGCAAGTTTCCGCCATTTGCTGTCATATGACAACTCATGCAGAATTATGCCATCAGAGGAAAGCTCAAGGGCCAGAACAGGGCGCATCGGCGAAATTGTCCTTTAAATACGTCAAAGTAACCCGCGCATCTATGCAGGTCATATATTCATAAAGGGTTTATTCATCTTTGTAGAGCCGTTTTTCATAATAAAATGCTATAGGCATCCAGTCGCCTAATCGGGTGGGATTTCGGAGGTGATTTTGACCAGTGTATCCCAGATACTTGTCGGGGTTTTTGTGGTCATCTGGTTTGTCGTAATCGCAATTACACGGTTCTTTTGCGGCAAAATCACCAACAATGCGTACCACATGGTGTTTGAGCCGTTGTGCCAGAAATACTGCCCACCGGCCCAATCTGCCTGCGCCTGAATAAAGCCGCCTGCATATTGCCCGTGGCTGGGGGTGGTTATATCGCTGAAAACGGTTGCGGGCAGCAGCGCGTCCTGCCCCTTTGACATCGCCAGCAACTGCCGCCCATAGGCCAGCATATCGTTGATCGACATATGCACAGTCCCCGCAGGCCCGATGATCGGGGTGTTGTCAGCCGGGCTATCAAACGGGTTGACAGGTTTTTGGAATAGGCCAAAAAAGTTAGCGTGTCCAACGGGTTGATCATATCGAGTCGCGCCTTTTGGCGCCCCAAAACCAGCCGTTCTCAGGCCCATTGGAATAAATATGCGATTGCGCATCTGTATTTCCCAAACCTGATCGCCAAGGGTCTCGGCCACGTGGCCTGCCAGCGTATAGCCGATGTTGGAATAGCGAAAATTCCGGGATTTGGCAGGTTTGGAAAGGATGGCGCGCAGGGCCTCAGCGCGAGCTGCACGGCGGTTTTTCGTGTCAATTTCAACCCTCCGCATGGTTGCAAAGCCAAAATTAACCGGCAAGCCCGCCCGATGTTCAAGCACATCCCGCAACGTGGTTTTGCGCCAGTCATCGTGCATATCTGTCGCCAGATGTGGCAAAAGTGCGGGCAAAGTCGTATCCAGATCAAGGTGTGCTGTGGCAATATATGTGCCGAGCAACATAGTGGTCAGGGATTTGCTGATAGAACCAAGGTGCCATTTATCAGCCGCTGTAACTGGGGTATCTTGATTGGCTTCACGCAAACCAAACGCTGCAATTTCAAGGGTTTGTACGCCATTGCTAATCCCGCCAGCGATGGCAATCGGCCCTGCGTCATGAAATGTTTTTTCAATGATTTCACTAAAATCCGCATGGGCGGTATTGGCCATACCCCAAAAAACCAACATCAGGGGTATGGTAATTTTCCAGATATTTTGGCGCATTTACGCCGTTGCCTGCGCCAAAGCCTGATCCAGATCGCGGATCAAATCATCGGCGTCCTCGATCCCGATACTTAGGCGCACAACATCTGCACCGGCACCGGCTGCGTCTTGTTGGGCGGGCGTCAACTGGCGGTGGGTCGTGGATGCTGAATGGATGATCAGGCTGCGGGTGTCACCTAAATTGGCCACATGGCTGAAAATTTTCACAGAATCGACCAGTTTCACGCAAGCGTCATAGCCGCCCTTGATCGCAAAGGTAAACAATGCCCCCGCGCCTTTGGGATAGATGGCCGCCTTGCGATCGGCATATGGGGATGAGGCCAATCCGGCGTAGGTTACGGTTTCCACGCGCGGATCTGCCTCTAGCCAGGCGGCGATTTTTTCGGCGTTTTCAACGTGGCGCTGCATCCGCAAGCTGAGGGTCTCAATCCCCATCAACGTGTAATGGGCGGCTTGTGGATTTAGGGTCATGCCAAGGTCGCGCAGGCCAATGGCGATGCCGTGAAAGGTAAAGGCCAGATTGCCGAAGGTTTCGTGGAATTTCAGGCCGTGATATGCGGGTTCAGGTTGCGAAAGAGCGGGGAATTTATCGCTGGCGGACCAGTCAAAATTGCCACTATCAACGACAATACCGCCGGTTACCGTACCATTGCCGGTCAGATATTTGGTTAGCGAATGCACGACTAGTGTTGCGCCCATCTCGATAGGTTTGCACAGGTATGGTGTGGCTAATGTGTTATCGACAATCAATGGAACGCCCAATGCATCGGCGACCTTAGCCACTGCCGGGATGTCGGTCAGGTAGCCGCCGGGGTTGGAAATACTTTCGCAGAAAATCGCCTTGGTGTTGGCATCCGCAGCGGCGCGGATCGCGTCTATATCGTCAAAATCAACAAAGGTCGCAGACCAGCCGAAACGCTTGATCGTTTGGCTGAACTGGGTGATGGAACCACCATAAAGCCGCGTTGAAACCACCACGTTATCGCCCGGGCGCATCAGTGCAAATAACGCCATGATTTGCGCCGCATGCCCCGAGGAACACGCAACTGCCCCCGCGCCGCCTTCAAGGGTTGCGACACGTTCTTGCAACACCGCGATTGTGGGGTTGGTGAGGCGCGAATAAATATAGCCCACCTCTTGCAAATTAAACAGCGCCGCTGCGTGATCCGCATCGCGAAACACATAGGCTGTCGTCTGGTAAATCGGCGTTTGGCGGGCACCCGTGGCAGGGTCTGGATGCGCACCGGCATGGATTTGCTGGGTGTCAAACCCGTAAGTTTCTGTCATGATTGTCTCCGTTTTAGTAGCAAGTTTGGTCAAAAGTTTCCGGGTCATCTTCGCGAAACAGGCAATGGTAATACAAGCCCGGAATAAGCATATTTCCTAACTTTTCATAACCATCATCCAGGCAAACGCTGTCGGGTAGTTCTGCAGCACCGTAATCGTCGTCAAAAAAGACAACCCAGTGATCGGGCGCCCATGTGTTTCCTTTAACGCCGCCAATCAAACTGGTATGCCAGACGCCGACATCCGCACCACAAATTGCGCTCCACTCGTTGCGCAGCAGCAAAAGTGTGCCGCGAAATTCCGGAGTGGTTGTGTCAATCTCTCCTTCGTGGGCCAGATGTGCGGGGATCATTTTAAGGACATAAAAGGGAAAATCCTCCAGAAAATCCCCGGCCTGGGCGGTTGGGGATAATGCAAGAGCGACAATAAAAGCCAAATATTTCAGAAGATTACCCCCTTGGATTACATCTAAATTACAGGTACAGCAAGCAAATGTATAAGATAAGCGTTTTTTATCTGTGGTTTGCAAATAAGTACAACATTATTCACAATTTACCGCGTGTGGAAAATAATTCCGTTTTTTCTGTGCTAGAGGTCCAGCGTTCCTTGCGAAATATTCTCTTTTGCAGCCTTTTTATAGGTGTCCGTGCGCGCCAGAGGCAGGCGTAGTGGCAGGGTGATGGCGCTTAGCAGGTCGCTGATGGTAACGATTTGCACACGCGGCACCGGCTCCAGCCCTTCAATGTCCCACATCCCGGCGCTTGCAGCTTCGGTGACCATCGGTTTGGTGGGGGGCGTCAGGGTCAGGAAAATCCCCATCGGGGCCTTTTCACGCTCCAGCACGCCCACAAGATCACGGAGCATTGCGACGCCGATATTTTTGCCGCCCTTGACCGAGATAATACAGCGATCTGCCTTTTTGCCCACATAAAGCACCCCGTCGATGCCCTTGTCGGCCCCTTTTTTGCCCCCTTTCCAAGGTTGGGCATCGGGGATCAGGCTTAGCGCCCATTTTTCAAATTCGTATTTGTCAGCCTTGGCGAGGGCCTGCGCGCCGCTGAGGTCTTTGGGGGTGCCGTGGGTTTCAAACGCGATGCCTTCAAAGGCGTCTTTCAGGCGGCGCTCAATCAGGCCAATGGCGAGGTGCGTGACGTCAATGCCGATCCAGTTACGGTTGAGCTTTTGGGCGGCGTGAACGGTGGTGCCGCAACCGCAAAACGGGTCAAGGATAACGTCGCCCTCGTTGGAGGAGGCCTGTAGGATGCGCTCCAGCAGAGCCACAGGTTTTTGGGTGGGGTAGCCGA
The DNA here is from genome assembly GCA_964429065.1 of uncultured Rhodobacterales bacterium. GTDB lineage: Bacteria > Pseudomonadota > Alphaproteobacteria > Rhodobacterales > Rhodobacteraceae > NORP23. The sequence goes on along the minus strand of CAYSAZ010000089.1, from coordinate 979 downwards.
GGCGTTCTTGGGCGTGAGCTTGCAAGTGTTTGATGTCATTCCAGACATTTCCAACCTTTGGTCCTTTTTGATCGCTTAGAAACAACTTTCTCCGAAGTCTCCCGCCTTCTTTCTTAGGGAATAGCACTCTTTCGTTAGCGTCCAGCTTTTGCATCTCAATAAGAGATATGCGCCACCCCTTTGGTGGGTGCGGATAGCCTTTATATTCATACATCAAGTTTGGGCGGGGATTTGGGCTATCTAAGGGAGCTGAATGGTATGGGCCGCGCCCATCACCATCATCTAAATTAAATCGCTTTATATATTCTTCATCACCAGCGACGAATACGGGTTCAAAAATATAGTTCTCAGATTTAGTGCATGCCAAAATCACATCGTGATCATCCGAGAATTTTCTACGAGCGTCGCCCTTTGTAACCGAACGTTTCCAAATGATTTCGCTCATAAAACGTGATGCCCCAAACACCGCATCCAGCAATATTTTCAGGTAATGGCTCGCCGTTGGATCGCAGTGCAGATACAGGCTGCCGGTGTCTTTCAGCACGCGGTGCAGCTTTATCAGTCGCACGGCCATCATGGTCAGGTAGGCCATCATATCGTTTTCGCCCAGAAACGTCCGCATGGCGCGCAGCATTTCGGACACGTCGGAATTGCCGCCCGTCAGCACCTCGTGAAAGGCGGCCTCGGCTTCCTCGCCCCAGCTCCAGGTATCGTCAAACGCCTCTATCTGGGCCGCGCTTTCATTGCCTTGAGGGCCGGAAAACAGCACGTTATAGCTGGCGTTGGAATTGAACGGCGGGTCGAGGTAGACCAGATCGACGCTTTCATCCGCGATGCTTTTACGCAGTACTGCCAGATTGTCGCCGTAATAAAGATGATTGCCCATATTCGCCCCTTTTTCATAGCTTAGAGGAAATAATTCCTGTGTTGAACCCTGTTTCGCGAAATTTTCCAAGCAGGCGTTGGTGTTCGATCTTGG
>CAYSAZ010000088.1:7083-10013 GCA_964429065.1 uncultured Rhodobacterales bacterium | reverse complement strand
CGTATTTTCCTTCTTGCCACCTGATAGCTACCCTGGTTGGGGCAATTTTAGCTCCACTACCTCTACACCTAACCGGCACGGCTGAATTTTCCAGTGATCCGTCAATGGTTCTGTCGATGGCCCTATCCAAAAATTGTAAAAGAAGCCGCACATAAGCACGGCTTCTTTCACCTTTATCTGTTTTAGTCGTATCTAACTGTCTGATTTTGCTCGTAACCCGTCGCGATAAAGCGCTTTTGCCAGCGATATGGTCATTAAAACCATAACAAAGGTAAACGGTAGCGCCCCGATGATCATCGCATTTTTCAGCGCATCAAGCCCACCACCGCCTGCTATCAACAGCGCGCCAATCAGAAAGGTCAGGATAAGACCCCAAATGATACGGTGTTTAACACCTGTTTCTTCTTCTCCACCAGACATGATGGTATTCATCACCAAAATGCCAGAGTCAGCGGATGTCACAAGGAAGGTCATAATCAGGACAACCGACATCACCGAAATTGCAGTAAGAAACCCGCCGTCAATCATGTTGCCAAGAGTGACAAACAGTTTCGCGGTGTTGGACGCACCGATGATTGCGCCATTTGCACCACCCGTCATTTCCAGATCAATTGCAGTTGCGCCAAGGATGGTCATCCAGGCAAAACAAACCAGCGCAGGCGCAAAGACGCATCCGATGATAAATTCACGCACCGAACGGCCTTTGGAAATGCGCGCCAGAAACAGGCCCACAAAAGGCGAAAATGCAATCCACCATGCCCAGTAGAACGTAGTCCAGCCAGACTGCCATCCAAACAAACGGCCTTCGGATCCAGCCTCATATGCGGCTTCTTGCACTTCGGCCGGTAATTCTGCGGCGGCACCGGTTAGGCCCGTTTGAAAGCTTTCCAATGACCCCCAAGCATTTGTGGCACCGGCAAACAGATCACCGGCCAATGGCGCGGCCTCGGCGGGCAAGTTGGCCGCATATGCATCGGCTGAAAGCGGGCTGTAGGCCTCGAATGACAGTGAGAAGAAATGCAGGATGTAATCCATTAGCGCAGTGGCATAGGTGGTCATGGCAAACAGAAACGAGCCAAAGAACACGAAAGTCAGCAGCAAGATCAGCGACAAAACCAGATTAAGGTTCGAAAGATACTTAACGCCCTTGCCGACACCCGACACAGCCGAGATAATCGACATGGTCATGATCATCACCAGTGCCACGATCAGACCAACAGTGGCTGGTTTAGGGACGTCACCGGTCATGTCCATCATCCACTCCATACCGGTGATCGAATAAACCCCGTCCACAAACTGGCTAATCCCGAACCCGATGGTCACCGATACGCCAAGAATGGTTGCAACCACGCCCAGCACATCAACGATATGGCCAATTGGCCCATTCACAGCCTTACCAAGCAAAGGCGTCAGGGCAGAACGGATGGTCAGCGGCATGTCACGCGTATAGGCGTAATAGGCCAGCGACAGACCGGTGATCACATAGATCGCCCAGGCATGAAATCCGTAATGTAGAAAGGTGTAACGATAAGTGCTCGTCAGTGCTTCTTTGCTGTTTGCGACAACGTCACCAGCCACGACAACGGGGTTGGAGCCCCAAAGGCTGAGCGGCTCGGCCGTAGCAAAAACCATAAGCCCCACACCCAAACCTGCCCCGAACATCATCGAAAACCACGAGAAATTGGAAAATTCGGGCTTCACCCCTACGGGGCCGAGTATTTTTTTCCCAGTGGCAGGCAGCGCCGCAACGATGAATAAAAAGAAGGCAAAAAACCCGACCGATATGATGTAAAACGTATTAAACCCGTTCAATAAGGTTCCGTTCAATGCTGACAATATACTGTTTGCATTTCCTGGCCAAACCAGTGCCCAGATCACAAGCAAGGCCATCAGACCTTTGCTCAACAACGCAATGGGCAGGCTATACCCCTCGTAAAACCCATGTGGGGCTTTCTTTATCTCAAGTTCTGTAAATGGCGGTTTTATTGACATTATTATCTCCCTGTTTCTGGTTTATAGTTTGATTTAGTGGGTCATCTTTCTTCTTATTATGTGGAAATTATTGCTTTGGACGACGAGGCCGCGTTCTCGAAACTAGGTGACAGTCCAAATTGGTGACGGTAGCATTTTGAAAAATGTGATGTGGAATTGAACCCGCAAGCCACACATATTTCGGTGATTGACATATTGGTTTGCAACAGCAGATTGCGCGCCTTTTCCAGGCGCAATTCCATGTAATAAACCTTGGGCGAGGTGTTTAGGTATTTTCGAAACAGTCGTTCCAGTTGACGCGTGGAAATACCGACGTCTTTGGCCAGTGCGCTATGTGCGAGAGGTTCTTCTGTGTTGTTCGACATCAGGGTAATTGCTTGCGAAAATTTTTCGTTGCGCACACCGTTGTGGCAATGGGTCGACAGACGCTGTTTGTGCTCTTTGGTACGCGGCGACGTGTAGACCAATTGGTCGGCAACCCAGTTTGCCAATGTCTGATCATAGTCATTTGCAATCAGATACAACATCAAATCCATCGAGGAGGCCCCACCCGCACAGGTGAACCTGTTCTGCTCAATCGAGAAGATCGAATTGTTCAAGCTTAAGTCGGGAAAGGTCTCGGCAAAGGCGCTGTGGTATTCCCAATGGGTGGTCACGGATTTATCCGACAGCAAACCAGCCATCGCAAGCGTATGTGTCGCTGTGCCAATGGCCCCGCAGGACACCCCTTTTCGGGTTTCACGGCGCAGCCAGTTCAATATATCCAGCGTGCTGGTAGACGCAATATCGGCCCCGCCGCAAACCACGATCGTGTCTTTCCGGCTTAACGGTTGCAATGCTCCGTCCACGTTTACCGTAAGTCCGTTCGACCCTGTAATCGGCAGACCATCTCTGCTGATCACCAACCACGAATAATAGGTCTGGCCTTTGTATCCGTT
>CAYSAZ010000088.1:0-6983 GCA_964429065.1 uncultured Rhodobacterales bacterium | reverse complement strand
ATCTCGTAACCCAGCTCTCCCGAGAAGCTGATCCGAACCAGTTTAACCGGCACACCACCGACAAAGGTTTCGCGGATATCGCGGAATTTGAAGGCCTCGGCGCTGACATCGTCGCGGGTGATCCGCGCCAACAGCTCGCGGGATTTAGGGCCGGACAGGGCGATGCCGTGCCAATTGTCCGAGACGTTTTGGTAGGTGATGCCGTCGGGTAAATCACGCTCGAACCAGCGCCGATGCGCATCTTGCACGGCACCCGAGCCAAACAGCATAAAGTGATCCTCGCCCAGACAGGCCACTGTCAGATCACCACATAAACGTCCCTTGGGGGTCAACATAGGGGTTAGCGTGACGCGGCCCTGTTTGGGAACATAGCCCGCCAGAATGCTGTTCAGATAGTCGCGCGCTCCAGCACCCTTGAACTCGTGTTTGGCAAAGTTGGCGATCTCGATGCCGCCCACATCTTCGCGCACCGATTTGATCTCGCGCGCCACGTAATCATGCGAGCGATTGCGCTGGAATGTCGGCTCCTCAAAGGCATCATCTGGCCCGTCAGCAAACCACAGCGCGTTTTCCAGACCAAAGCCCTGACCCATCCGCGCGCCCTTGGCCAGCAGACGGTCATAAAGGGCGGTGGTTTTCTGCATCCGGCCTTTGGGCAGGGTTTCATTGGGGAAGGTCATCACAAAGCGGCGCTCGTAGTTTTCCGCCGATTTCAACGTGCCCCAATCCGGCGTCGCCCAATCGCCAAACCGCGCCACATCCATCGCCCAAACGTCAATGCTTGGCTCGCCTTCTATGATCCATTCCGCCATCGAGCGGCCTACGCCGCCGCCCTGACAGAACCCGGCCATCACACCGACGGCGCACCAGTAGTTGGTCATGCCCGGCACGGGGCCGATTAACGGGTTGCCATCAGGGCCAAAGGTGAAGGGGCCATTGATCACATCCTTGATGCCAGCCTCGCCAATCGCCGGAATGCGCTCGAATGACATTTCCAGACGCTCTGCGATCCGGTCCAGATCAGAGGGCAGCAATTCATGGCCGAAATCCCACGGCACACCGCCGACTTTCCACGGGGTGGCGACTGGCTCGTAAGTGCCCAGCAACATGCCTTGGCCCTCTTGGCGGAAATAGATGTTGGCCTCGTAATCAATACCAGATGGCAGGCGGGTCGGGTGATCAACCACGACCTGAATCTTATCGGTGATCAGATAGTGATGTTCCATCGGTTGCACCGGAACATGCGCGCCCTGCATATGGCCCAGTTCACGCGCCCAAAGACCCGCACAGTTGACGATAATTTCGGCATTTACCGTGCCTTTGGGCGTGGTCACATCCCAGCTGCCATCAGGGCGCTGGGTGGTGGCTGTGACGGGCGTGTGGGTGAAATACTGCGCGCCATGCACCTTGGCGGACTTGGCAAATGCATAGGTCGCGCCCGAGGGGTCCACATCGCCATCCTGACTATCCCACAGCACCGCGTGATAATGTTTCGGATCAATCAGCGGATGTTTCTCTGCCATTTCCTTGGGTGAAATGAATTCCTGATCCAGCCCCATATACCGCGCCTTGGAACGCTCGCGTTTCAGGTAGTCATACCATTCCGGTGTTGAGGCCAGATAAAAGCCGCCGGTGATGTGCTGGCCCACGGAATGACCGCTGGTTTCTTCGATTTCTTTATACAGATCAATTGTGTAGCCCTGCAAGCGGCTGATGTTGGGATCAGACGACAGGGTATGCACCAACCCCGCCGCGTGCCAGCTTGAGCCGCTTGTCAGCTCGTCACGCTCTAGCAATATCACATCTTTCCAGCCCATTTTGGCCAGATGAAACAGGATCGAGCAGCCAACAACGCCGCCGCCAATTACCGCAACGCGGGTGTGAGAAGGCAGCTGCTTGCCACCGCTATCATCTTTTTGAATTTCCGGCATCTTGTGTCCTTTCTTAGTACCAAGCATCGGGCAGATCGGATTTGCGCCGATCCACATAGGCTTTTAATTCGTCACGTTTTGATTGCTCCATGGGTGGAGCCTGATAGGAGTCCAGCATGGCATTCCAGCGCTCATAGGCGCGGCGTTCCATGTCTTTTGAACCGTGTTCTTCCCATTGTTCGACATTCTCGCTGTCGGACAGGGCGGATTCGTAGAATGCTGTTTTGTAATTGGCCATCGTGTTGCCACAGCCCAGAAAATGCCCGCCCGGCTCGACCTCGGCGTAGGCATCGCGTGCCATGGCGTTGTCAGATACATCCAGCCCGTTCAGCAGTTTTTGATAGCTGCCCAAACGGTCGGCATCCATCACCAGTTTTTCAAATCCGGTGGCCAACCCGCCCTCTAGCCAACCCGCCGAATGCAACACGAAATTCGCGCCTGCCATCATGGTTGAATGCATTGAATCCGCACTTTCATAAGCGGCCTGCGCATCAGCGGTTTTGGACGCGGTAAGTGATCCGCCACAGCGCAAAGGCAGGCCCAAACGCCGCGCCATTTGTCCAACCACATAGTTGGACAACACAGGCTCCGGCATCCCGAAGGTGGGCGCGCCGGATTTCAGGCTCATGGAAGACAGGAAATTTCCCAGCACAAAGGGGGCGCCGGGGCGTACCAGCTGGGCGAAGGCGCAGCAGCTCATCGCCTCGGCCAGTGCTTGCGCAATCGAGGCGGCAGTGCTGACCGGACCCATCGCCCCCGACAGGATAAACGGCACTACAATAACGCCTTGGCCCCGGCCGCAATAGGCGCGAATAGCCTCGCTGGCGACTTTGTCGACCAGCAGCGGTGAATTAGTGTTCACATTGCCCATGATGACGCAGTTTTCATCCATCACCTCGCGACCGAACACGATTTCGGCCATATCAAGGCTGTCCTCGGCACGCGACATTTCGGTGATCGCCCCAAGGTGGGGTTTGTCGGAGGCAGTCATGTGGATGAACAACATATCCAGATGCCGTTTGCTGACCGGAATGTCACACGGCTCGGTGGTCACAAATCCGCCGTGGTGCAGGCTGGGCAGCATATAGGTCAGCTTGACCAGCTTCTCAAAAGACTCAAGATCACCGTAGCGCCGCCCGCCCTCAAGATCGCGCACAAAAGGCGCCCCATAGACAGGGGCAAAGACTTGGGATGTGCCGCCGATTTCGACCGAGCGCGCCGGATTGCGCGCCAACTGGGTGAATTTGCGCGGTGCCTTGGCACAGAGCGCACGGATCAGTTGCGCATCGGCCTTAACGCGGGTGCCTTGCACATCCACACCAGCCCGTTTCCAGATTTCCAACGCCTCTGGATCATCGCGGTATTCAATCCCGATGTTTTCCAGCAGCCAGTCAACCTGCGCTTCCAGCTTGACCAGATCTTCTTCGGCCAGTGGGCTGTAAAAGGGCAGTTTACGCTCGATATATGGGGATGCCGGTGAACCTGCCGGTTTTTCGGCCCCAGATGCGCCGCGCGCACCGCGCCGGCGCGTGCGTCGTTGTTGTGTTGTCATATATATGCCTCCGTTAGCTTATCCTAAAAGGCCAAGCAGCATTTGTATTCTTGGAAAATAGTTTGTTTTATCATAAGTAGGAATTATGCAAAATTTACAGCGTATGATCGAATCCCTGAATTATCTTGCCTCGTTTGAAGCGTCGGCACGGTTATTGTCTTTCACCAAGGCTGCCGAGGAATTGGGGGTCAGCCAGCCAGCCGTCAGCCAATCCATCCGGCGGATGGAGGAGGCAATCGGGATCAGGTTGTTCAAAAGAAACCACCGCATTATTTCCCTGACCGATGCCGGTGCAGCCTTGAAAGACGATGTTTCTCTGGGGCTTGGGCAAATCGAAAGATCAATAAAGCAGCTGCAAACCCGCGGCAGGGGCAAACATGTAACCCTGTCCGTTTCATCCGCTTTTGCCCACTACTGGCTGGTCCCGCGCCTTCAGGATTTTCGCAGCAGACACCCCGGTATTGATTTGCGGATGCAGCAAACCGACATAGACCCTGATTTGGCCCAAGAGGGCATTTCGCTGGCCGTATGGCGCGGAAACGGGAATTGGAAAAGTTATGAAAGCGTTTTGCTGGCCCGCGAATCAATATCGGCATTGGCCAGCCCTGCGTGGCTTGAGAAAAACGGGGAAATCGACAGTTTGGACGCCTTGAAAAAGTGCAGCCTGATAACGCTGGAAGAACCGCATCGTTATCGCCCTGAATGGAAGGATTTCTTTGCCGCATTCGGTGAGCACTATAAAGACAACGAAACGGGGCTACGACTGAACGATTACGCATTGGTTCTGCAAGCAGGTCTGGCCGGTGAAGGGGTGGTTTTTGGCTGGCAGCACATCACACAGCAGTTGGTAGATGCAGGGCTGCTGGTTCAGGTTGGAAACTGGCATTGGAACAGTGGTGCCGGATTTTATCTGGTTTGGTCAAAGAACGTCAATCTAAGCCAAGATGCCATTACAACGCGAGACTGGATTTTATCGCACAAGGATTAAGGTCAACTGCAGATCCATGTTTCACCCTTTTCCGAAAAGGGCTGCCGTCAAAACGCGGGCGCCCCACCAGCGCCATAGGGGTACGGGTCAGAGGGCAACTCAAATCACGTGGACTGCCATAGCTATAAATGAGTGCTATTTCGCCGAGACAAATAGGGGCTGTTGAACGCGGGCACTAGAGGGTCCATATCCAATTTGTAAATAGATGATGACACATGTTTGGTGGTTAAAATGAAGAATACTAACTCTCTGCTGGTTTTTGGGTTTATCGCTCTTTTATCAGCCTGCGATTCAACAAGCACGATAGAAAGTGGCACATATCAAAGTGGTGTTGACGGGGTCGAACCCAACCCACCCGGTGAGCCGGTAGAGCTATTACATGTTGATGCAAAAAATATGCAGGTCCAGTTGCAACTGGATGGTAAAATAATACAAGAATTTACCGCCAGCCCGACCGGATAATGGCCAAGAGGATGTCACACCAATTTGTCAGCAACCCGGATGGAACAATGGCGGTTATCCAATGTTAAAACACCTTCGGCCAACCCGATCTTTTTATACGCAGCCTGCAGCGGCCACGGAGTCGTTATGAGCTCAGATACAAAGTCCGTTTTGTTCGGCGAGCCCCAGTAACGAACATTAAAACACAATAGTAAACGGTATGTCAGCATACCCCTTAGTAATGAGAGACACACAATGAACAACCTAATGCGAATTCTTGGTCTGGTATTGTTAATGGCGACGTCCCAAACGTCACCCGCCATCGCCCAAGAGCAAACACTTTTACCCGCCTATTATTCGGTTACACATGTTGCGGTGAATGATGTTCTTAATGTGCGAGAAGGGCCTGGGGCCAGCTTTCCGGTAATATCGACGTTCCAGCCCAATTCCCGCGACATCGAAGTTGTCGGGTTAAGCGACGATCAAAAATGGGCACTGGTGGCCATGCCAGAGAACCATGGCTGGGTTTCTTTACGCTTTCTAAACCGTCAAGCGGGGCAGAACAGCACAGATTTACCGCGGCCAATCAGTTGCTTTGGCACCGAGCCTTTCTGGAATTTGCAGCTGGATAAAGCGGGTGCAAAATTTGGTCAATTTGGCACTGAACAACAGTCTTTGGAAACCAAATGGCATGACAAGGCCGCAGGCATGGGGCCTTATACCTATGGCGCCCTTTTGCAAGGCAGGGATGTTGAAATACATGCCGTGATAGAACGCACGATCTGCTCGGACGGCATGAGCGATCGCCTCTATGGGCTAAGCATTAGCGCCTTTTACACAGGCGTTTTGGAAACCGAACTGTACACTGGTTGTTGTGTATTACAATAAAACTGCACTGGAGAGCCAAAATGAAACCGTTCAACATTCTTCTCGCCGTTGCATCGCTTGGCCTTTTAGCCGCATGTAACCCTGATGCCCGTCAAGCCGACAATAAAGAGCAAGGCGCTATGCAAGGTCAGGAGCAGTGGGTGCAGACTACGGGCACCATTACCGAAAGTGCCCGCATGCCAGATGGTATTTATGCATACACCTTGGAATACGTTGTCACAGGTGGGACTGCGCTAAATGCTGATGGTGTATTGATCCAAGGCCCTCTAGAACAGCATATTTTCAATGCCCCCGGCCTTGCGGTAAGCGGGCAACAGTTCAAGCTGCAATATTCTAGTGAGGAACCAATGTTCTACAAATTGTTGGAAGACATCGTATTTGAGGAGTAGCCTGGGATAACAAAAAGCTGCCGTTCAGATAGGCAAACCCAGAAACGGTCAACTCAAGCAGAAAACACCAAGGATTTAGGTTCTGTCGCAAAGTTTTTTCAGGTTTGAATAGGGCCACACTCCGCGAGTTTATGCAGCCAAGCTGGCAAACTGTTTGAATGGCGACGAGTGGTTTAATTGGAATTGTTGTTTCCGGATCATGTGGGCTACTTCGATGCCAGCGAGCGTGGCTGTGGCTGAATGGAAGGCTTTAAAACCCAAAGTTGGCCGCGTGATTTTCTTGATGAAACGATGGTCTTGCTCCACAATGTTGTTAAGGTATTTCACTCGTAGGATATTTATTCGGCGGTGCGACCGAGAGAATTTCAGCCCAGCATTTATCCGCAGAAGACCCGCCAGATTGGCACCACTTTTATCGATCACTATCCGTTGTGGAATACCATTTACCTCGATTGCGTGACTAAAGAAGCGTCTAGCGGCGGCTTTATCTCGCCGCCGTGTAAGCATGAAATCAAGCGGTTTTCCGTATTTGTCGACGGCGCGATACAGGTACATCCATTTCCCTTTGCCCTTGATGTATATTTCGTCCATTCGCCAGGATCCTGCTGTCGCTTGCTTCCTGGCTTGCGCGGCTTTGGCAATATCTGTCGAATATTTCACAACCCAGAGGTTCAGCGTTGCATGGCCAACCTGAACGCCTCGCACAGCCATAATTTCTTCCAAATCACGATAAGAAACGGCGTATCGAACGTAGAAAAACACCGCGTATAGGATCACTTCTTTCGGGTAGTGAC
>CAYSAZ010000087.1:0-10021 GCA_964429065.1 uncultured Rhodobacterales bacterium | reverse complement strand
AACTTAAGGGTTTGAAAACTAATACAATAAAATTGCGGGTCAATTGTGAAAACAGTTAATTTTTTACATTAAATATCACTCAACCGCGCCTATTCGCGTTTCGCAAAGTCGCAATTTTAGGATGAGTCGCGATTCTTAATGCATTTTGCATATACATATCATAATCGATTCGCCTATCCCGCCAGCGTTTTCGCTTCACGTTTACGTTCATGGGGATCAAGATGGCGTTTGCGCAGGCGAATATTTTTGGGGGTCACCTCTACCAGCTCGTCGTTGTCGATATAAGCGATCGCTTCTTCAAGGCTGAAACGGGTGGGAGTGGTCAGGACCACGGCCTCATCCTTGCCGCTGGCGCGCACGTTCGAATGTTTCTTGCCCTTGATCGGGTTGACTTCCAAATCATTACCGCGCGAATGCTCGCCAATAATCATGCCCGTATAGACTTTTTCCTGCACGCCGATAAAGAACTTGCCGCGATCTTCCAGATTAAACAGGGCATAGGCCACGGATTCGCCGTTTTCCATGGAAATCAGAACGCCCGCACGCCGGCCGTCAATTTTGCCTTTGAACGGTGCCCATTCGTGGAAAATACGGTTGATAACGCCGGTGCCGCGGGTGTCGGTCAGAAATTCGCCGTGATACCCGATCAAGCCGCGTGACGGCACATGGGCGACAATGCGGGTTTTACCAACACCGCCGGGGCGCATTTCGGCAAGCTCGCCTTTGCGCTGGGTCAGTTTTTCAATCACAGAGCCGGAATATTCGTCATCCACATCCACCGTAACTTCTTCGATAGGCTCGTGGCGTTGCCCGTCGATGGTGCGAAATAACACCTGTGGGCGGGAAATCGACAGCTCAAACCCTTCGCGACGCATGTTTTCGATCAGCACGCCCATTTGCAGCTCGCCGCGCCCGGCGACCTCAAAAGCATCACCGCTCTCGGCGTCATTAACGCGGATGGCGACATTCGATTCCGCCTCTTTCATCAGGCGCTCGCGGATCACACGGCTTTGGACCTTGTCACCGTCACGCCCTGCAAGCGGCGAGGTGTTAATGCCAAAAGTCACTGTGATCGTTGGTGGATCGATAGGCTGTGCGGGGATGGCGTCGCTCACGTCCTTGTCGCAAAGCGTATCGGCGACAGTGGCGGTTTTCATGCCAGAGATGGCGACAATATCACCTGCCTCGCCTGCATCAATGGGGGCTTGTTCCAGACCGCGATATGCCAGAACTTTGGTCACGCGAAAATTTTCAATCAACGTGCCGTCGCGGGCAATTGCCTTGATGTTATCACCGGCTTTGATGCGGCCTGCCTCAACGCGCCCAGTTAACAGACGTCCAAGAAACGCATCGCCCCCCAAGGTTGTGGCCAGCATTTGGAACGGTTCATTGATACGCGATATTTGCGCCGGGGCAGGGACATGTTTGATGATCAGTTCCATTAACGCCGCCAGATCTTTGCGCGGCCCGTCAAGATCCTCGTCAGCCCAGCCTGAGCGCCCCGAGGCATATAGTACCGGAAAATCAAGTTGATCATCATCCGCGCCCAGATTGGCGAACATATCAAAACATTCATCCAGCGCACGGTCGGGTTCCGCGTCATGTTTATCAACCTTGTTGAGCACAACAATCGGGCGCAGACCCAGAGCCAGTGCCTTGGCGGTCACAAATTTGGTTTGCGGCATTGGGCCTTCGGCCGCGTCTACCAATAGAATTACGCCGTCCACCATGGACAAGATACGCTCAACCTCGCCACCAAAATCGGCGTGCCCGGGGGTATCAACGATATTGATGCGCATGCCGTTCCATTCAACGGATGTAGCCTTGGCGAGAATGGTAATGCCACGTTCCTGCTCAAGGTCATTACTGTCCATGGCGCGTTCCTGTGTCGCCTCGTTTTCGCGATAAAGGCCCGACTGTTTCAGAATTTCATCAACCAGCGTGGTTTTACCGTGATCAACGTGGGCAATAATAGCAACGTTACGCATGTCCATGGGACGTATCCTTTGAAAATAAATGCGGGGCGGCCCGTTGGACTGCCCCGTTCAACGCCCGCCATAAGCCCCTTGGCGGTGTTTGGCAAGATGGGGCTTGCACATAACAGGCAGGCTGCGTCAAAAGTGATCAAAGCGAAAGGAATTACGATGCGGGCGATGCGGATACATAAATTGGATGCGCCGATGCAAATGGACAGATTGCCTATGCCCAGCCCGGGCTTTGGCGAGGTGCGGGTGCGGGTGCATAGCTGCGGTATCAATTTTGGTGATACTCTGATTGTGCAGGGCAAGTATCAGGAAAAATTCCCGCTGCCGTTCATCCCGGGCATGGAGATTTGTGCCAGCGTCGATGCGCTTGGCTCCGGGGTGACAGGCTTGCCGCGCGGGCAACGTATTGCGGCCTATTGCGGCGTCGGTGGGTTGGCGGAATACACGTGCATACCTGCCGATATCTGTGTGCCGGTGCCAGATAGCATGCCGGATGTGGATGCTGCGGCCTTTCTGGTCGCATATGGCACCAGCCACGTGGCGCTTGGTTATAAAGCGGCCCTTAGGGCTGGCGAAACATTGCTGGTGTTGGGCGCATCGGGGGGAATTGGTCTGACGGCGGTCGAGCTGGGCAAGTTGATGGGGGCAAGGGTGATTGCTGTGGCGCGCGGTGCCGGTAAGTTGGCCGTGGCGGCGCGCGCCGGGGCGGATCACCTGATTAACAGCTCAGTTGATGATCTTCGAGAGGTTGTTAAAGCGCTGGGCGGCGCCGATGTGGTCTATGATCCGGTTGGCGGAGATATGTTCAGCTCGGCCCTTAGGGCTTGTAATCCCGAGGCCCGTATTATCCCGCTTGGATTTGCCAGTGGTGATATCCCGCAAATTCCGGCCAATATCCTGCTGGTGAAAAACATTACCGTTATCGGGTTTTACTGGGGTGGCTATGCCAGGTTTAAACCTGAGGTACTGACGGACAGCTTTGCGCAACTGTTCAAATGGCATGCCGAGGGCCGCCTAAAGCCGCATGTCAGCCATGTACTGCCACTGGAACAGGCCAACGTAGCGCTGCAATTGTTACGTGATCGCAAGGCAACGGGAAAAGTTGTTATTCAGATGATGTAATACATTAAGTAGGAATTGGATATAGTTGTTATTAAACATAAATATGTACAATCACCTAAACCACTAACCTAGGTTAGTAGTTTAGGTGAAATCAAGATTCCAAGGTTGATTATTGCCGCAAATCCCTAGGGCGCTTTACGCTACAGCAATGGATATTGGCTTTATGGAATAGGCTTGACGTACGAATTGTGCCAATTTTTCCGCCAGCGCATTTTGCGGGCCGGTGCTAACATATAAATTAATGTTGATGAGAGGCAATTCGGGCAAAATATCCCCATGTTGGATAGGTTCAAGATGGCGCTCGACCGTGCCCTCAAGGGCTGCATGAATTGCCAGATCAGCCGAAACCGAGGCCTCAACCGTCCTGAACGAATGGGATTCCACACCCATTTCCCAACGGATATTGCCTGCGTCAAGGGCCTGCTGGGCAAAGCCGCGGAATATACATGCGTGGTTAAATGCCAGACGCACGGGGCGGGCTTTCCAGGCTGATCCGCCCGGTGCGCCAACCCAGATAATCCGACTTTTTTGAAGGGTTTCCCCGCCTGCGTTAATGTGGTTTTCCGTGGTTAGGATCAAATCCACCTTGCCGCGCGCCATCTGTTGGCGCAGATCAGCCGTATTAGAGGAAATCAGGTTAACCTTTATACGCGGATACTCCGTGGCAAACCGGTTCAAAATGGTTGGAACATAGGGATATACGATATCCGAGGGCACACCAAAGGTTACCTCGCCCTCATAGGCCTTGTTGGTCATTCTGGCCCAAACCTCGTCATTCAGCGCCAATATTCGCCGCCCGTACCCCAGCATTTGTTCGCCATGGGCGCTCAGGGCCACGCCGCGCCCGGCACGCTCCAGCAGTGAATGCCCTATCGCTTCCTCCAGCCGTTTAACTTGCATGGAGACCGCAGATTGGGTCAGGTGCAATTGCCCTGCCGCCCGGGTAACGCCGCCGGTTTCTGCAACTGTCACAAAGGCACGCAAGGCCGTCATATCGAGATTTCTTGGCATATCATGATCCTTGATGTATCGCATAATAAACATTCGTTTTTATTATTAAACACACGCTGCCATATAAATCAATATCTTTGATGATAAGGATTTAACACATCACGAAACCCGATGGAGGGCATTATGCAAAACGCAGTGATTACAACAATAACAACCACATTCATTCCAGGCACGAATAATCTGCGCAAGCTTGCGCATTGGGTTGGTGCATGTATCGAGACCCGTAAACAGCGTCACGGTTTACGTGGGCTTAGCCTCGGTACGCTTGAGGATATTGGTGTCTCTGAATCCGCGGCCCGCATAGAGGCTGCCAAACCATTCTGGGTTTGAGTTATCGGTTAGCGGCCAGAAACTGGTCGCTGACCTGCCAGATATGCGCCAGAATCTCTGGTGTTTCCATCCAGTTTTCATGCCTGCCGTCATCCACCATTTCCAAGCGTGCATTGGGCAGGGTGGCTATGCGGCGCTTAACGGCAACCGGGTCAACAATGCTCTCTTTGGTGCCTAAAAATACCTGCATGGGAATGTCGGGAACCTGTGCGGTTTGTAACGCCTCGATTTCCGCCAAGGCCTCTGCGGCCCAGCGAACGGTTGCCCCCCCCAAGCCAAGCGCGCGATAGTGGGCGAGGTGCTCCCGGAATGCTGCATACCGCGCCGCATCCTTGGTCAGCTCATTATTCTCAAACGAAGTGAAATTCACGTAAAACGCTGGGTTCGCACCGGGAATCAACGTTTTCCCAACACCAAAAGCGGTCCCCAAAACATTGAACATGCGTAAAAGATATCCCAGCAGTTTTGGCCCGGGCAATCCCCACATCGGGGCAGAAAATATGGCTGATTTTACCGCTAAGCCATCAATAAGCGCCCGCAAGCCGATGCAGCCGCCCATAGAGTGCGCAAAGAGGTATCGCGGCCCAGTGAACGCGGCCACCTCGGGGATGGCAAGTGCAGCGGCAATGTCCTTTTGATAGTCCGCAAACGCGGCAACATACCCGATATCCGTGCGATTGTCCGGGCGTTCAGACAGGCCTTGCCCGCGCCAGTCAATCACCACGACATTCAGCCCGCGCGCCTGCAAAGCTGCGATCATATGGTCATATTTTTCGATATATTCCGTGCGCCCGGGGAATAAGAGTGCTGTGCCCTTATCGCCGCCCGGCCAATAAGCCACGCGGATTTTCATACCGTCCGAAGCTGTGCAAAACACGGCCACTCCGCCAGATGCAGCCCCCATGATATCGTGATAAAGCGGCGCTGGCTCCATTATGTCAGCAGCGAACCCAGTTTCATCGCCATGCCCATATCACCGTCAACTTTCAGCTTACCGGTCATGAAAGCCGCCGTCGGATTAGTGTCTCCGTCCAGAATTGCTTGAAATACATCGGCATCCGCGCTTAAAGTACAATCCGCCTCGCTATCATCGACCGAAACGCCGTTTTCATCGATGCGGATGGCACCAACGCCGTCGAGTTCGAACTTCACCGACCCGTCAAGGGCATTTTCGCCGATTTTATCCGAAAGGGCCGCCGCAGCTTTGTCCAGAATGTCGCTCATGTTCAATTTCCTGTAATGATGAGGGAACCCCCTCGATTTCCACAAATTTCCTGTTAATGTAGTGCCATTATGAAAATTGGAAAGACCCTTTTTGCTGTTTCCGTTGCGGCAGCTTTGCAAATCTGCGCCAATATCGGCTTTGCTGACCCGGATCAGGCGTATTTGGACGTTGAAAACCGTCTGGATGGGTTGTTTTTGGATTTGCAGCAGGTGGATCGCGAAAATTGGCAGCCCGCAGAGGCAGAAATCATCGCGATTTGGCACGATACCGGGTCCGCGGCGATGGATTTTCTGTTTGAACGCGGCATGCAGGCGCTGGAGAACGGGGATTACATCAAGGCAATTGAGCACCTTTCGGCCCTGATTGACCATGCCCCGGGGTTTGCCGAGGCGTGGAATGCGCGGGCAAAAGTATATTTCATGATGCACAGATTCGGGCAGTCCATGGCCGATATTCGTCAAACCTTAATACATAATCCTCGTCATTTCTGGTCTCTGAACGGGCTGGGAATTCTATATGAAGAGCTGGGAAATCCAAAAGCCGCATTGGCCGCATATTCGGCGGCACAGGCAATTCATCCACATATTCAAGACGTTAATGAGGCCATAATTCGCCTGCAAACCGAACTGGAAGGTCTTGTGCTTTAGTTTTGTGACAAATATCACATACCAGGCAAGGAAATCCTTGCATACATTGACTTGAGGGCTGGTTTGCGCCAGATATAATATAGTTGTTTGCGTGATTAGCGCTAACACTATCCATTTGGGAGGCTGTTGATGTGAAGAGTATTTTTTTACTTGTTGCGACAACTTTTGCGGCTGGATCAGTCCTCGCTGGTGGTCCGGTTTACGTGCCACCTGTAGAAATTCCAATGATCGCGCCGACCAAAGACTGGACCGGCCCGTATGTTGGCACCCAGCTTGGTTTTGCGCGCGGCACTGCCGATGTGACCAACCCGATTACCGGCGATTTTGACGGTGATCTAAGCGGCTTCCTTTATGGCCTGCATGCTGGGTACCTATATGATATGGGTGCGTTGGTACTGGGCGCTGAAATTGATTATAATCTCGCAAATATCGAACTTGACGGCGGGGCGTTTGCTGTTGGTGACGCCAGCGCAACCGCTTTGGCACATGCAAAATTGCGTGTTGGCTATGATGCAACTTCGGCGTTGTTTTATGGCACCGCGGGCATGGCTTATATGGCCGTTGACCCGTCATTTGCAGCAGACACCAGCGGCACAGGCTACTTTGCCGGTGCCGGGGTTGAATTTAATGTAACGACAGATTGGACCGCCGGTCTTGAATATCTCTATCATCAGTTCAATGATTTTGGAGACGGCATCGGTGACCCTGATATTACGCTCCAGACAATACAGGCGCGGGTATCTTATCACTTTTAAAAACGGCTAATTCCAATACGTAAATTGGGATAGCGCATAAATTTGGCGCTCATGGGCAGGTTTTGCCCGTGAGTATGTAGTGGTATTTTGTGTGTCAGTATTTCTGTTTACCAAAAGGAAAATACTATGAAACTTGGATTACTTACATCCCTTGGTGTTCTGTCAGCTAGCCTTGCCTATGCTGGTGGCCCGGTGTTTGTCCCGCCCCCCATAATTCCGCTGGCTGCCCCTATTCAAACCTGGACCGGGCCTTATGCCGGTCTGCAACTTGGCTTTGGTCAAGGCGAGATGGTTGCGCAAAGCGTTGCACTAAGCGGTATCGTTTATGGTGCCCATGTCGGCTATAATTATGATGTTGGCAGTATCGTGTTAAGTGCTGAAGCAGATTATAATCTTGCAGATATTAACGGACAGTTTGATGGCAATGCCGTGATCAAGACACTGGCCCATCTGAAAGCCCGGGTTGGCTATGATTTGGGGCAGACCATGATTTACGGCACAGGCGGTTTAGCTTATGCCGAGATGGATTTATTTAATGCCAGTTCAACATATTCCGGCAAAGGGTATTTTGCCGGACTGGGTGTTGACCATAAAATTGCAGCTGATTGGACAGCTGGTGCTGAGTATTTGTATCATAAGTTTGAGGATTTGGGTAATACTGGATTTTATGACGTAAACCTGCACACAGTTCAGGCGCGCGTCTCTTATCATTTTTGATTAAACGCAGGCGCGGGTATATATTCGCGCCTGTTATCCTAGCGATACGGCGGTAAATCATCAGCCAGTGGTGGATACCCGATATGACCACCGCGTTTAAGCAGTGCGCGGTCTTTGAACAGTTTTCGTGCCATACGCAGATAAACGCGGCGTAATTCCTTGGAAATTCTATATAAAAGCGGCCCTTTGTTTGGTGCAGTGCTCTCGGATTTCACAGATGTACGCTCGCTGACCAGAATATCGGAAGCATCCGGGTCTGTGCTTTTGCTAAACATACCTTGCAGCGCAATTGCTGGCCAGATTTGATGGGTTTTCACATCAGTGTGCTGGCTGAAAATAAAATCATCAGTATGATCACAATATACGGCAGAATATTGCAGAAGTTTAGCGGCCCCTGCCAATGATACCATATAACACGCAGAGCTGGGGACAGTCTCCAATATAGTGCGCATATGTACGGCTCCAACTGAAAGATCAGGACCAAAACGATAAAGCCCTTTGTTGCCATCAAGGCGGATCACATCAAACGCCTCGGTTCTTTTCGCGGTTTCATACAGCCCCGCCTTGAGGGTTTTGGACAGAAAAATATCATCCTCCATGATCACCGCCGATTTCATATCCTCATCCACGATATGTTGCCACAAGGCGCGGTGGCTTTCAAAATTTGCAATTTCTGTCGGGGTCAGGGACCAGCGCGCGCGCCAACCGCCGGGCTTATAGTTTGCATTTTGCAAGGTCGCGGGGTTTTTAACATCCAGCGCCGCAAAACGTGTGGGGTTGCCAAGGTTTAGAGCCGCAAACTGTTTTTCCATAAACGCGCGGCGCGCGGGGGCGCGATCAAGGTTTATATAAAAAATCGGCGAGTTTTCATGCTGTTCCATAAGATTTTCAATACCCATAACCCAAATCAAGTTCAATGTTTTTATCCGGGGGAATTGTTGCTATTGAGCACCTGCATTTGTGCAAAGGGCATTTCTATGCAATCCAATATCACGGCGGTCCTTGGCCCGACCAACACCGGTAAAACCCATTATGCGATTACGCAGATGCTGGCCCAGATTGCCGGGCGGGCAGGGCGCTTTACCACCGATGGCATCTTTGGTGTGACCGACGAGGCGCCGGCGCTGGAACCGCAAAGGGTTGAAGCGATCGAAAACCACCGGTTTGCCCCGCTTGAAAACCGATAAAATGCCCCATAGTTTGAGGTTTTTCAGGCTTTCGTCCTGTTGATTTCATTGGGTATTTTTTAGAGGTATTACACTTGAATGGATTTCAGGACAGATAGATTGGATTTTATGCCACACAGAACGGAAATAATGGGCGTATTTTGTTGAAAAACTCCACTTGATTTGGGTGGGCTTCGCTGATTCAATCTCCCTATTGATATAGGAGTTTGCTGACGATGATGGGACCGAAGCAAGAAGCGCAAGGCGCATTGTTTTACGAATTTTCGATAGAGGATCATGTCCCTCTCGATCACATCTTGCGAGCAATTGATGGTGTAATCGACTTATCTGGTGTTCGCCAACATCTGACCGAGTTTTATAGCCTAACCGGACGGCCGTCGATTGATCCAGAACTGACAATGCGCATGCTGCTGGTCGGATATATCATGGGCATCAGGTCCGAACGGCGACTGTGTGATGAGGTTCACCTCAATCTGGCATATCGCTGGTTTTGCAAGCTTGATCTGTCGGACCCAATCCCCGATCACTCGACCTTCTCAAAGAACCGTCACGGAAGGTTTCGTGACAGCGATATGCTCAGGCATGTGTTTGAAACGGTCGTCGCTCAATGCATCAAAGCAGGGCTGGCAAGTGGCCAGCGTTATGCAGCTGACGCAAGCATCATTGCCGCTGACGCCAATCGCCAGAATTCCACACCGAAGGCTGACTGGAACCCCGAGGCGATTGATCCCGGCGATGCACCACGCGCCGTTCGAGAATATTTGGAAACACTTGATGACGCGGCTTTTGGCGCGGCCAGTCCCGTTACGCCTAAGTTTATCTCGCACTCAGATCCCGCATCACAGTGGACTGGTGCACGTGGTGGACCTGCGTATTTTGCTTATTCTACGAACTATCTGATCGATACAGATAATGCCGTGATCATGGATGTGGAAGCCACACGGTCCATTCGTCAGGCCGAGGTCGGGGCTGTCAAAACCATGATTGATCGAGTGCAAAAGGTGCACGATCTCATGCCCGAACGCCTGATCGCCGACACAGC
>CAYSAZ010000086.1:0-10032 GCA_964429065.1 uncultured Rhodobacterales bacterium | reverse complement strand
CCCGCCCTTGGCACGGACACGCGGCGATGCTGTTGTTTTCTGTGCTGGTGGGCGGCTCGTTTAGCCTTGGGTCTATTGCCGCGCCGATGATTACACCCGCAGCGCTCAATGCTACACGGTTTTTAATCGCCAGCGGCATTATCGGGGTTTTGGTCTTCCTTGGTCCCGGAATTCGCCGCACGGATCTAAAAGCCCCGTGGCGGTACGTCTTGCTTGGCGGGTTGTTCGCGATTTATTTCGTGTTGATGTTTGAGGGGTTGAAAACCGCCCCCCCGATCTCTGCCAGCGCCGTGTTTACCCTAACACCGGTGATGTCGGCAGCCTTTGGGTGGTTGTTGTTGCGCCAAATTACCACGGCGCGCATGGCATTTGCCTTAATTCTGGCGGCCCTTGGCGCAATCTGGGTGATCTTTCGCGCCGACATTCACGCTATCATCGCCTTTGAACTCGGGGCGGGCGAGCGGGTTTTTATGATCGGCTGCATCGCCCATGCCCTTTATACGCCCTTGGTGCGCAAACTAAACCGCGGCGAATCCCCCTTGGTTTTCACCTTTGGCATGTTGCTATCCGGGCTGGTCATTTTGTTAATTTACGGGGCAAAAGACATCCTTGCAACCCCATGGGCCACCCTGCCCGCCATCGTCTGGATCACCATCCTCTATCTGTCGGTATTCGCCAGCGCCGCCACGTTTTTCCTGCTCCAATACGCCACCTTGCACCTGCCAAGTGCCAAGGTTATGGCCTATACCTATCTGGTGCCTGCCTGGGTGATTTTATGGGAATTTGCCATGGGAAACGGCTTTGTAGAGCCGCTGGTGCTGCTCGGTGTGGTGCTGGTTATCATTGCGTTGAGGATGTTGCTCAGAGATTAAAGCTTTCTGGACGTAACGTTTCTCATGCCCTAGCGTTAACAAATTCTTGACTGCGGGTGCAGCTATGCTAGCGTTAATCTGACCAGTTGGTC
Organism: uncultured Rhodobacterales bacterium; assembly: GCA_964429065.1. Taxonomy (GTDB): domain Bacteria; phylum Pseudomonadota; class Alphaproteobacteria; order Rhodobacterales; family Rhodobacteraceae; genus NORP23. The sequence goes on along the minus strand of CAYSAZ010000086.1, from coordinate 9,068 downwards.
AAAAGTTTTATTGCGGAGGGAATGCCATGGTTACCCACACCCCAAATAACCTAAGCGCTTTTTGGATGCCGTTTACGGCCAACCGCCAGTTCAAGAAAAATCCGCGGATGTTTGTGGCCGCCGATGGCATGTATTACACCACCGCGGACGGGCGCAAAGTGCTGGATGGCACGGCTGGATTATGGTGTTGTAATGCTGGGCACAACCAACCCCGTATTGTTGAGGCAATTGCCAAACAAACCGCCGAGCTGGATTACGCACCGGCCTTTCAAATGGGCCATCCCAAAGCGTTTGAATTAGCCAATCGACTGGTTGATCTGGCACCGGACGGCATTAACCATGTTTTTTACACCAATTCCGGCTCTGAATCCGTGGAAACCGCCCTGAAAATCGCCATTGCCTATCATCGCGCGCGGGGCGAAGGCACGCGCACCCGTCTGATTGGCCGTGAACGGGGCTATCACGGGGTGAATTTCGGCGGTATTTCGGTAGGTGGTATTGGCCCAAACCGTAAAACGTTTGGCACGCTACTTAGCGGTGTTGACCATATGCCCCACACCCATATCCCTGAAAATGCGTTCACACGCGGACAGCCCGAGCATGGCGCAGAAATCGCGGACGAGCTGGAAAAAATCGTCGCTTTGGGGGATGCCAGCAATATTGCGGCGGTAATAATAGAGCCTATGGCTGGCTCAACCGGTGTGTTGCTGCCCCCCAAAGGATATCTTGAAAAAATTCGCGCGATCACCAAAAAACACGGCATTTTGCTGATTTTTGATGAGGTGATTACCGGGTTTGGGCGTCTTGGATCAAATTTCGGGGCTGACCATTACGGTGTAACCCCTGACATCATGACCACCGCCAAAGGCCTGACCAACGGCATCATTCCCATGGGCGCGGTGCTGACCAGCAGCGACATCCATGATGCGTTTATGCAAGGCGATGAAGGGCTGATTGAGCTGTTTCACGGCTATACTTATTCAGGCAACCCCATGGCCTCGGCGGCGGGGCTGGCAACGCTCGAAACCTATAAAGAAGACTGTCTGTTTGAGAACGCCCGCGACCTTGCACCCTATTGGGAGGATGCGCTGCACGCTTTGCGCGGCCTGCCAAACGTGATCGATATCCGCAACGAGGGCCTGATTGGTGCGGTCGAGTTGGCCCCGATTGAGGGCAAGCCGACCAAGCGGGCGTTTGCAGCGTTTTTGGCAGCCTATGATGCTGGCATCCTGATCCGCACCACGGGGGATATCATTGCGCTATCGCCGCCGTTGATTATGGAAAAGAAGCATATCGATGAGCTGTTTGGCAAGCTTACTGAAGTATTGAAAAACTTGATCTAAGGAAAGCCGCTATGACGTTTGAAATCTGGATCATGTATGTGGGGACGGTGCTTGCATTTATGAGCACACCGGGGCCGAGCCACCTGCTGATGCTGTCCAATAGCGCAACGCATGGATTGGGGCGCTCACTCGCCACTGCTTGGGGGGATTTAACTGCAAATTTCTTTCAGATGCTTGCGGCGGGGTTCGGGCTTGCGGCGCTGCTTACGGCCTCTGCCAATGCGCTTACGGTGATCAAGTGGCTGGGGGTGGCCTATTTGCTGTGGCTCGGTGTGAAAATGATCGTGAAAGCGTCAGCCTCGGATGCCACGAGGACGGAACCGCAAAAGTCTGCGAATTTAAAGACTCTATGGCTGCAAGGTTTTTTAACCTCGGCGGCCAACCCCAAAGCAGTGGTGTTTTTCGCGGCGTTTTTCCCGCAGTTTATCAGCTCTGATGCACCTTTTGCTGCGCAATTTGTGATACTTTCGCTCACTTATTTGGTTATTGATGGCGTGTTTTTAACCGCCTATGGAAGCGGGGCCGCGTGGATTGGGCGTAAATTTAAGGGCGATGCTAAAAAGTGGATTGAGCGCTTTGGTGGTGGTTTTATGATTGGTGCCGCTGTTTTGCTTGGTTTGAAAACGGCGGGCGAACGTTAGGAATATAAGGCGTTGGATAGCTTTAAGCGGCATCCAATATCAACAAACAATATGAGGAGAAAACCGATGGCTGCACCGACTGCAAATATGAAAATCAATGGCGAGCGCCTGTGGGACTCGCTAATGGATATGGCCAAGATCGGGCCGGGGGTTGCGGGGGGGAACAACCGCCAGACGCTTACGGACGAAGATAGCGCGGGGCGGCATTTGTTTCAAGATTGGTGCCTGGCGGCAGGCTGCACCATGGGCGTTGACAGCATGGGAAATATGTTTGCGCAGCGCGCCGGCACGGACCCTGACGCCCTGCCGGTTTATGTGGGCAGCCATCTTGATACGCAACCCACAGGGGGCAAGTATGACGGGGTGCTCGGGGTGCTGGGCGGTTTGGAAATCATCCGTACACTCAATGACTTAGACATTAAAACCAAGCACCCGATCGTGGTCACCAACTGGACAAACGAGGAAGGTACGCGCTATGCGCCGGCGATGCTCGCAAGCGGTGTATTTGCCGGCATGCACACCCAAGACTGGGCTTACGGGATCAAGGATGCGCAGGGCAAAACATTTGGCGACGAGTTGAAACGCATCGGTTGGCAGGGCGACGAAGAGGTCGGGGCGCGCAAAATGCACGCGTTCTTTGAGCTGCATATCGAGCAAGGGCCGATTTTGGAGGCTGAGGGCAAGGAAATTGGTGTGGTAACCCACGGTCAAGGGCTGAGCTGGACGCAAGTAACGGTGACGGGCAAGGATAGCCACACCGGATCCACCCCGATGCCGATGCGCAAAAATGCCGGGCTGGGGATGGCGCGTATGCTGCAACTGGTCGATGATATCGCCTGGTCCCATGCCCCCGATGCGGTGGGGGCGGCGGGGCATATCGACGTGTTCCCGAACTCACGCAATGTGATCCCGGGACGGGTGGTGTTTACGGTCGATTTCAGATCCCCGGACCTTGATACCATCACCGATATGGAAACCCGTTTTGCGACTGGCGCCAAAGCGATTGCCGATGAAATGGGGCTGGACGTGGGGCTGGAAAAAGTCGGCGGATTTGATCCTGTGACCTTTGATGCAGGCTGCGTGGCGGCAGTGCGGGGTGCGGCTGAACGCCTTGGCTATTCCCACCGCGATATCATTTCGGGTGCCGGACATGATGCGTGCTGGATCAACCGCAGCGCGCCAACCGCGATGGTGATGTGCCCCTGCGTGGATGGGCTTTCGCATAACGAGGCGGAGGATATCAGCCGCGAATGGGCCACCGCCGGGGCCGATGTGTTGCTGCACGCGGTGGTGGAAACCGCCGGAATTATAGCGTGAACCATACCCCCGCCCTGCCCTTTGCACTTGTAATACTGCTTGCCAGTGGGACTATTGCCTTGGCGCAAGGTGGACCTGCATGGGATTGGCAATTATCCGAACCCTTTGATTTTGCACGTAATGTGGCAATCATGGATACGGATCCCGACAGTGTAACAGCCGCGCAAATTGCCGCGTTGAATGCGCGCGGGGTTATGACAATCTGCTATGTTTCCGTCGGCACGCTTGAAAATTACCGCACCGATGTTGGGGCCTTTCCTGCCCTGGTGGTGGGTAAGGTTTACGACGATTGGCCCGATGAAAGATTTCTTAACATCGAACGGCGCGACATCCTTTTGCCACTTATGCAAGCCCGGTTTCAGCACTGCAAGGACATGGGGTTTACCGCGATTGAACCAGATAATATGGATGTTTACACCAATGACTCCGGCTTTGATTTGGGCATTTCGGCGACAACCCGATATGTGTTTGCACTGGCGGACATTGCACATGGGATGGGCCTGAAAATAGGGCAGAAAAACGTGCCTGAATTGACGGCCTATCTGGCCCAAAAGTTCGATTTCGTCATCACCGAGGATTGCTTTAGCGACGGCTGGTGCCCGCAGGTTGCAGCTTATGCGGCGCAAGGAAAACCGATTTTGGCCGCCGAATACACCGATACAGATGTTAACTGGCCCGCCGCTTGTGCTTACGGTGCGGCCAATGGATATTCCATGATATTGAAAGACCGCGATCTAAACGCGGAATTGCAAACATGCCCATAGGGAGGATGCTATGACCAAGGTAATCAAGGGCGGCACGGTGGTGACCGCTGATCTGACATACGAAGCCGATGTGAAAATCGAAGACGGACGGATCATCGAGATCGGGCCGGATCTTTCTGGCGATGCGGTGCTGGATGCTACGGGTTGCTACATTATGCCCGGCGGGATTGATCCCCATACCCATCTGGAAATGCCGTTTATGGGGACGTATAGCTCGGATGATTTTGAAAGCGGAACCCGCGCCGGTCTGGCTGGCGGCACCACGATGGTTGTCGATTTTGCCCTGCCTAATCCCGGCGAAAGCCTGCTGGATGCGCTTAAACGCTGGGATAATAAATCGACCCGTGCGAATTGTGATTATTCCTTCCATATGGCCGTGACATGGTGGGGCGAACAGGTGTTTGATGACATGGCGACCGTCGTTGGGCGCGGCATCAATACCTTTAAGCATTTCCTTGCCTATAAGGGCGCGCTGATGGTGAATGACGATGAGCTTTACGCCAGTTTCAAGCGCTGTGCCGAACTGGGGGCGACGCCGCTGGTGCATGCGGAAAATGGAGACGTTGTGGCAGAATTGACCGCGCAATTGCTGGCCGAGGGCAACACTGGCCCCGAGGCCCACGCCTATAGCCGTCCGCCACAAGTGGAAGGCGAGGCGACCAACCGCGCGATTATGATTGCCGATATGGCGGGGGCGCCGCTCTATGTGGTGCATACATCTTGCGAGGACAGCCACGAGGCCATTCGCCGCGCACGTATGCAGGGCAAACGCGTCTGGGGGGAACCGTTGATTCAGCACCTGACGTTGGATGAATCGGAATATTTCAATAAGGATTGGGACCACGCAGCCCGGCGCGTCATGTCACCGCCGTTTCGTAATAAACAACACCAAGACAGCCTGTGGGCCGGGCTGCAAAGCGGCTCTCTTTCGGTGGTAGCCACCGATCACTGCGCCTTTACCACGGCACAAAAACGCGCGGGCGTGGAGGATTTTTCGAAAATTCCGAACGGTACTGGCGGGTTGGAGGACCGGATGCCAATGCTCTGGACACACGGCGTTGCAACGGGCCGGATCACGATGAATGAATTTGTCGCCGTGACCTCGACCAACATCGCCAAAATCCTGAATTGTTATCCCAAAAAGGGTGCCGTAATGGTGGGGGCCGACGCCGATCTTGTGGTTTGGGACCCGGAAAAAAGCAAAACCATTTCTGCCAATAGCCAACAATCATCGATTGATTACAACGTGTTTGAGGGTAAACAAGTGAAAGGTCTGCCGCGCTATACCCTCACCCGTGGACAGGTTGCGGTGATGGACGGCGAGATCAAAACCCAAGAAGGCCACGGCGAATTTGTGGCGCGCGCGCCAAATGCGACGGTGAACAAGGCGCTGAGCCAGTGGAAAGAGCTGACCGCGCCGCGCCCCGTTGCCCGCACCGGTATTCCGGCGAGTGGGGTTTAACGTAGTGTCAGACATGGTCATCAAAGCCGAAAAACTGTCCCTGACGTTTGAAACAAACGATGGGCCAGTGCATGCGTTGCAGAATGTAGATCTGACCATCAACAAGGGCGATTTTGTCAGCTTCATCGGGCCATCCGGTTGTGGAAAAACTACATTTCTGCGGGTTATGGCGGATTTGGAACAGCCCACGGGCGGTACCATTTGTGTGAATGGAAAAACCCCGGAACAGGCGCGTCTGAACCGGGATTACGGGTTTGTTTTTCAGGCCGCAGGCCTGTATCCATGGCGTACCATTGGCGGCAACATCAGGTTACCCCTTGAAATCATGGGATATTCCAAAGCCGAACAAAAGCAACGTGTTAAAGAGGTTCTGGAGCTGGTGCATCTGGAGGGCTTTGAAAACAAGTTCCCTTGGCAGCTTTCAGGCGGCATGCAACAGCGGGCCTCGATTGCGCGGGCGTTAGGGTTTCATGCGGATTTATTATTGATGGATGAACCGTTTGGGGCGCTGGATGAAATCGTGCGCGACCATCTTAACGAACAGCTGCTAGAGCTGTGGGCCGCGACCCGTAAAACCATTTGTTTTGTCACCCATTCGATCCCAGAGGCGGTGTTTTTATCGACAAAAATCGTGGTGATGTCGCCGCGCCCTGGCCGGGTTACGGATGTGATTGAAAACACATTGCCGCGCGACAGGTGCCTTGATATTCGTGAAACCAAAGCGTTTCTGGATATCGCCCATCGGGTCCGTGAGGGTCTGCGTGCAGGGCATGGGGATGCGTGATTTATGAACTATTTATGGCAAAAATTCGGGCCGGTTGTTAGCGTCGTTCTGGCGATATTTGCCTTTTGGTATGTGATGGCCGTGGTGCTGAATTCGCCTTGGACCATTGACAAATTGGAACGTTCCGGCGGCACAATGAGCGTGATTGAACATATCACTGATACCTGGAGCCAAAAGAAACCCAAGCTCCCTGCCCCGCATCAGGTCGTGGTGGAAATCTGGAATACTACGGCGATGAAGGCGATCACCTCCAAGCGTAGTTTGGTTTTTCACGGTGCGATTACGCTGTCTTCGACCTTGCTCGGCTTTGCGCTGGGGGCGGTTTTAGGGATCGTGCTGGCGGTGGGAATTGTTCACAACAAGGCTATGAACCTGTCGGTCATGCCTTGGGTGATTGCCAGCCAGACCATCCCGATTCTGGCGATTGCGCCGATGATTATCGTAGTGCTGAATGCGGTCGGGATTTCGGGGTTGCTGCCCAAGGCCATAATTTCGATGTACCTGAGTTTTTTCCCGGTGGTCGTTGGCATGGTCAAAGGCCTGCGCGCACCCGATGCGATGCAGATGGACCAGATGCGCACATGGAACGCCAGTAAATGGACAACGTTCTGGTCGCTGCGCTGGCCATCCTCGGTGCCGTATCTATTCCCGTCATTGAAAATTGGCGTGGCCGCAGCCTTGGTTGGCGCGATTGTCGCAGAACTGCCCACAGGGGCGGTGCGTGGTCTTGGCGCCCGGCTTTTGGCAGGCAGTTACTATGGGCAGACGATCCAGATCTGGTCGGCGCTTCTGGTGGCCGCGGCCCTTGCGGCATCACTGGTGATGATTATCGCAGAGATTGAAAAATTCACCCTGCGTAAAATGGGGATGGGATCATGAATGTGTATTTGATCGGGGCGCTGGTTTTCTGGCTGGTGGCTTGGGCATTGAATATCTGGCTGTCCAATCTCAATCAAAACCGGTTTATTAAACTTCTGGTGCCGGTGATATTTGGTGCAACCTTGCTGGTGATCTGGGAATTGGTGGTGCGCGGGCTAGAGGTCAAGGCGGTGCTGTTGCCCCCTCCCTCGATGATCGGTGCGGCCTTTGTTTCCAACATCCCGACCCTATGGGCGGATTTTGTGCAGACCTTTGTCAAAGGCGCGCTTAGCGGGTATTTTATCGGCACTGGGGCGGCTTTTTTCACCGCGGTTCTGATCGACCGGTCACCGTTTTTACAACGCGGCTTGTTGCCTGTGGGCAATTTCGTAGCCGCCCTGCCAATTGTCGGCATGGCCCCCATTCTGGTGATGTGGTTTGGCTTTGGCTGGCAATCCAAGGCTGCCGTGGTGGTGATCATGGTGTTTTTCCCGATGCTGGTGAACACTGTGCAGGGCCTACAAGCCCAAGATTCCATGCAGCGCGATTTGATGCGGACCTATGCGGCAAACTATCCGCAAAAGCTGTTAAAATTACGTCTGCCAGCGGCGGCACCGTTTATTTTTAACGGACTGAAAATTTCGACGACTTTGGCTCTGATTGGCGCTATCGTAGCGGAGTTCTTTGGCTCGCCTACCGTGGGCATGGGATTTCGGATATCGACCGAGGTCGGGCGGCTGGCGCTGGACATGGTATGGGCAGAGATTGTGGTGGCGGCGATTGCCGGTTCCGCATTTTATGGTGTGGTCTCGCTTCTGGAGAAAGCAACCACGTTTTGGCATCCCTCCCAACGCGGGTAGGATGAAATTCAACAAGGAGAGAGTAATGAAAAAACTATTAACGGGTGTACTGGCCAGTACGATGTTGCTGGGCGCAGGTGTGGCGCAGGCCGCAGACGATGTGACGTTACAGCTGAAATGGGTGACACAAGCACAGTTTGCCGGCTATTATGTGGCGCTCGATAAAGGGTTCTATGAGGCCGAAGGGCTGAATGTGACCATCAAACCGGGCGGGCCGGACATTGCGCCAGCGCAAGTGATTGCCGGGGGCGGCGCGGATGTGGTGCTTGACTGGATGCCAAGCGCGCTGGCGTCGCGTGAAAAGGGCCTGAACGTCGTGAATATCGCGCAGCCCTTTGCTTCTTCGGGGATGATGCTGACCTGTCGCAAGGATAGCGGTATTTCCAGCCCGGCCGATTTCAAAGGCAAAACCCTGGGCGTGTGGTTCTTTGGCAACGAATATCCGTTTTTAAGCTGGATGTCGAAACTGGGCCTGTCTGTTGATGGGGGCGCCGATGGCGTGACCGTTCTCAAACAGGGTTTCAACGTCGATCCGATCCTGCAAGGTCAGGCCGATTGTGTGTCTACCATGACCTATAACGAATACTGGCAGATCATTGACGCAGGCCTTACGGCTGATGATTTGATCGTGTTCAAATATGAGGATCAAGGTGTCGCAACGCTGGAGGATGGCATGTATGTGCTGGAAGAAAACCTCAATGATCCCGCGTTTGTTGATCGTATGGTGCGGTTTGTGCGCGCCTCGATGAAAGGCTGGAAATGGGCTGAAGAAAACCCGGATGCCGCTGCGATGATCGTGCTGGATAATGATGCGTCGGGTGCACAAACCCAAGAGCATCAAAAACGCATGATGGGTGAAATTGCAAAACTGACGGCGGGTTCAAACGGCGCGCTGGATGTGGCAGCTTACGAGCGCACAGTTAAATCGCTGATGTCGGGCGGTTCTGATCCGGTGATTACGGCCGAGCCTACGGGCGCATGGACCCATGCGATCACGGATGAAGCCTTGAAATAAATGATACCATAAACATGAAAACGC
>CAYSAZ010000085.1:0-10042 GCA_964429065.1 uncultured Rhodobacterales bacterium | reverse complement strand
CGATAATGCCGCCTGATATTGTGCGCGCAGGGCCGAGACTGTCCGGCCAAGGGCAACGGAATTTGCCATGATAGGTAAAATGATGTCATTGCGGCTATCGGCCAGTAACCTGTCGGCCTCTCCGGCACGGGTGGTTTGCACCATAAATGTGTCCATCCAGGGGCCTTGCGTATTCAGAACCGAAGCCGTTCGCATAATTATGCCAAAACTTTCAGTGATATCACGCACATTGGATTGTGGTAGATCATCATATGTAGAGACATTGAACATCTCTAAATCATTATAAAATTTGCGCGCGGGCAACGTCATCATGTGATTATAAGCCGGAATATCGCCGTGGTCGTTGCCGCTTTCCATTAGTTCAAGATTTTTACCTTTAAGGTGAACGCGGTTAAATTCACTCCAGACAAAATCCATCCGCTGTTTGTTTAATGTATTTAATGTGATCATGCACGAGCCTGTCACATCGAAAACGGTATTATACTCATCCAGCGTAGCCTCCCATATCTCGGGTTGCATCGTTGCATTTAATATATTTTGTATTAAACCTCTCAAAATAATTACCTTTCGGCAACTATCTTACCCTCGATGTGCGCCTTTTGCCAAGGATTTTACAAATGTCAATATTTCAGTAACAGGTTTGCCTTCTGCTATCAGCTTTACGATTGCTGTACCGACGACAGCACCATCGGCGATGCGGCCGATGGCTTGGGCGGCTTCTGGTGTGTTGATGCCAAAGCCGACGCAGACAGGTAAATCCGTACTGGCTTTAATGCGCGCAACCTCTGGGGCGACGATATCCGCCTCAGGGCTGGCAGCGCCCGTTGTGCCATTGACCGATACGTAATAAATAAATCCCGAGGTGTTTTGCAGCACTTTTGGCAGGCGTTTATCATCGGTTGTCGGGGTCATGAGGCGAATGAAATTCAAACCGGCGGCCTGGGCAGGAATACACAGCTCTGCATCTTCTTCGGGGGGCAGATCAACGATGATTAACCCGTCTACTCCGGCACTTTTTGCCTCTGTCAGAAAAGCCGCGATACCCTTGGAATAAATCGGATTGTAATACCCCATCAGCACGATGGGCGTAATGTTGTCATTCGCCCGAAAATCACGCACCAGCTGCAAGGTACGGTTCAGCGTCATGCCCGCAGCCAAGGCGCGCTGCCCGGCCAACTGGATCACCGGACCATCGGCCATGGGGTCGCTAAAAGGCATGCCCAGCTCTATCACATCGACACCGGCGCCCGGCAAACCACGAATGAGCGCCAGAGATTTATCATAATCAGGATCACCCGCTATAACAAAAGAAACAAACGCCGATTTCCCAGCGGATTTCAATTCAGCAAATTTGGCATCAATACGTGTCATTCTGTTTCCCTTAAGTTTACGCAAGCTTTGCGATAACAGAGCGGGAAAATCAATAACACGTTGATTATTTTCTTTTACCCCAACTATATAATGATTTCGAACATGGCAGTTACTTGACATTCAGCATGCCAGAGGGTTCAAACAACGCGAAACATTGCAAAACCTATAAGAAAGCGTTTTTATATGAATATGTTAAGCTCATTTTTGAAACCTATGCACCCAGAGGGCAACCGGTTTGTCGCGATATTTGCGGGCATTACCCTCATGCTTTTCTTTATAGCGCATTTCTTTGCATGGATGACATTTCTGGCCTGGATTGGCGTTGGTCTGACCATCTGGTGCTATTATTTCTTTCGCGACCCTGAACGTTTTACCCCAACACGCGAAGGGCTGATCGTTAGCCCGGCTGACGGTATTATCTCGTTGATTGAACCGGCCGTACCCCCAAGTGAGCTGGGCATGGGACCAGAGGCTCTAACCCGCGTCAGCGTTTTTATGAACGTGTTCAACTGCCATGTGAACCGCGCCCCTATCGCGGGGGAAATCACCTCCATTGCTTATCGTCCGGGCAAGTTTTTGAATGCATCACTGGATAAAGCCAGCGTTGATAATGAAAGAAACAGTGTTTGTATTAAGATGCAGGACGGGCGGCAAATTGCGGTTGTGCAAATCGCAGGACTGGTAGCACGACGTATCGTGTGTTTTGCTAAAACCGGTGATAATCTGCAAACTGGCGAACGTTTCGGGCTGATCCGCTTTGGCTCTCGGCTTGATGTGTATTTGCCCGACGGGGTACGCCCGATGGTTAACCTCGGACAGACCATGACCGCAGGGGAAACCGTTTTGGCAGACCTGCAATCGGGCGAGGTTGCACGCGAAGCACGGACAGACTAGCCCCATGTCAAAGCCATCTGAAAAACCCGCGCATAAATTTCCGCTGATCCAGTTGTTACCAAATCTGGTGACCATTTTGGCGATTTGTGCCGGGCTGACAGCCATCCGGTTTGGATTTGAAGGCAATTACGAGCGCGCAGTGCAGCTGGTTCTGGCGGCAAGTGTGCTTGACGGGTTGGATGGAAAATTGGCACGTTTGCTGAAAAGCGACAGCAAAATGGGTGCAGAATTGGATTCGCTGGCGGATTTTATCAATTTTGGCGTGGCCCCACCGCTGGTGATATATTTTTGGGCCTTGCAGGATATTCGCAGTGCGGCATGGATTGCCGTGCTGATTTTCGCGATTTGCAGTGTGCTGCGGCTGGCCCGTTTCAATGTTTCCAGCAAATCGGACACAGAGGATGACACCCATGGTTATTTCACCGGCATACCGTCTCCGGCCGGGGCATTATTGGTGATGATGCCGATGTTTTTGTCCTTTTCTATAGCCGATACACCCCTGGTACCGGCGCAGGTGATCAGCCTGTATATGATCGCCATTGGTTTACTATTGATCAGCAACATCCCCACCTGGTCGTTCAAGGCCATCATCATTCCACGCGAACGTGTGAAATTCTTGTTTATCGGGGTGGTTTTTGTCGGAGCCGCCGTATTAACATTCCCCTGGATCACACTTGTCGGCATGTGTCTGGCATATGCCGGCATGGTCATTTGGGCGTTGATCAGCGGCAAAGCTCCGGCACGAAAAAAATGGTTTTAGCATGGATTTAAAATCGGTTCAGACCTCTTACGCACGTTGGGCGCCTGTTTATGATAAGGTTTTTGGCCCAATCACAAACGCAGGCAGGCAACGCGCGGTTGACTATATAAATACCCGCACTGGCAGGGTTCTAGAGGTAGGTATCGGCACTGGATTATCCTTGCCGCAATACAACCCAGCTATCAAGATCACAGGCATTGATTTCAGTCAGGAGATGCTGGCAAAAGCCCATGACAGAGTGCGGGATCATAACTTGCACCACGTAGAAAGCCTGCGTCAGATGGATGCCCGGACCCTTGATTTCCCTGATAATTATTTTGATACTATTGCTGCGATGCATATCATGTCTGTTGTCCCGGAACCCGAACGGGTCATGGCTGAAATAGCACGGGTTTGCAAACCCGGTGGACGGGTTGTAATCACAAACCATTTTTCCCGCGATAAAGGGGTTTTGGGCTTTATGGAGAAATTGTCAGCGCCCTTTGCAAGCACACTCGGCTGGCACGCGGATTTCGGCATTAACCGGGTTTTGGGTGAGAAAAACCTGTCAATCGAAGATGAAACACATATTCCGCCGTTAAAAATGATGACATTTCTGGTGCTCAAAAAATCAGAAAACACTGGAAATTCGATATTGTAACACCCCTTTGGTTTCAGGTATTGATCGAGCCCTATCTATCGGAGAGCTGCGCATGATCCTATACCCTGCCATCGACCTTAAAGACGGTAATTGCGTGCGCCTGTACAAGGGCGAAATGGATCGTGCGACGGTATTTAGCGATGATCCGGCAGCACAAGCGAAATCGTTTCAGGATGCGGGGTGCGCGTGGTTGCATCTGGTTGATCTGAACGGCGCGTTTGCTGGTGCGCCGGTCAATGCCGCGCCGGTTGAGGCCATCCTTGCCAACTGTGACATCCCCGCGCAACTTGGCGGTGGTATCCGTGACATTGCCACCATTGAACGCTGGCTTTCCAAAGGTTTGGCCCGGGTGATCCTTGGCACTATTGCTGTGCGTAACCCCGATTTGGTTCGCGAAGCTGCGCGCCTGTTTCCCGGTCAAGTCGCTGTCGGGATCGACGCGCGGGACGGGATGGTTGCGGTTGAGGGCTGGGCCGAGACCACGGATATAACGGTGCTCGATCTTGCACATGCGTTTGAAGATGCCGGCGTTGCGGCCATCATTTACACCGACATAAATCGTGACGGGGCCATGCAAGGCCCCAATGTTACCGCAACAGCCGCGCTGGCCAATGCGGTGCGCATTCCGGTAATTGCCTCGGGCGGAGTTTCTTCGCTCGATGATCTAAAAGCTCTCAAAACCTGTGATGCACCCCTAAACGGCGTGATTTCCGGGCGCGCATTATATGACGGGAAAATTGATATCCCCGAGGCTGTGAAACTGCTGCGCGGGTGATTATTGCCCCATCGCGGCATTGGTTAATTTATCCAAAGCACCAGCCATCATTTTCAGAACCTTGGCATCCGCTGGTACGCCCAGCCCCGCCAGTTCCATCGGATCATGATAGGCGATATATACCGTGCCGTCTTCGGCCTGCCAAATCACCACCCGTAAGGGCAAATCCAGCCCAGAGACCTGTGCGGCCTGCATAGCCGGTGTTCCCAATTTTGGATTGCCGAACATCACCATTTCCGTCGGGCGCAGGTTCATGTCAACCGAATGTGCAGCGGCTGCATGATTGACCCGTGCAACGACTTTCGCACCGGCAGCTTCAACGGCTGCCACCAGTTTATCTGCGGTCTCGCTTACAGAATACGCGCTGGCTTTGGTGATTAAATCAGCCTGCGCGGGCATGGCAATTGCAAGGCAAATAGCTGTGAGTTTTAAAAAATTCATATGACCTCCGATATTAATCGGGCAATTATATCAGAGCTTTGTATTTTCCTGCATCACAAATAGTTTATACGTTACCATACCCTTAATGCCCATCCTTGCATAAAGCGTGGTTTGACAGGGATTCTATTACGTAACAATTCTCAATTTTATCGCCGGGGCACCCATTGGTGATACGCAAAAGTTCGGTTTCCAAGCGCTGCAATTTCGTGATTTTGGCCCGGGTTTCTGCTAAATGTTCAGCCGCAATGCGATTGGCATTATCGCAAGGCAGATCTGGATGAGCTGACAATTTCAATAATTCACGGATAGCATCGATTTTTAGCCCCAGATCACGAGCGTGTTTGATAAAACTTAACCGATCAAGCTCAGCCAAAGAATAGCGGCGCTGGTTGCCGGCTGATCGCGCGGGCGCAGTAATCAATCCCATTTGTTCATAATACCGCACTGTAGGTATTTTAACCCCGGTTTTGCGCGATAAATCCCCGATTGACAGCATTTTCAAAACCCCTGAAGCTATAGTTGCTAGAGGGATTATATATTAAACCTCAAAGAAGCAAGCAAGGTTTCGGCGTATTTACCAGTATGCGCCGACATTGGATGCATACACATGTGGCCCATGCTCGCCGCAAAAATTTCCAAAAAACCACTTGAACCTCTAGCTGCTAGAGGGCGTATCCTGGGCAAAACAGCAATATAGGATCGAAAAAAATGGCAGAATGTGGATGTTCGGGACCGCAAAAAACTTTCGACGGCATGTCGTCGGCATATAAACGGATTTTATGGATCGTGATCGTCATAAATGCGGTGATGTTTCTGGTGGAAATGGCGGCCGGACAACTGGCTGGCTCGCAAGCTTTGCAGGCGGATGCGCTGGATTTTCTGGGTGATGCAACCACCTATGGCATCTCGCTTGCGGCAATTGGGGCCAGCATCGCGGTGCGCACCAATGCGGCACTATTCAAAGCATTCACGCTATTTGCCATGGGGATGTGGGTGATGGGCGCAACGATCTGGAAAGTATTTTATATCGGCGTGCCCGAGGCCCAGATTATGGGGGGTATCGGGTTTCTGGCACTGGCCGCCAACCTGACATCTGTGCTGTTGCTGGTGAAATACAAAGACGGAGACGCCAACGTGCGCTCGGTCTGGCTATGTTCGCGCAATGACGCGATTGGCAATGTTGCGGTAATGATCGCTGCACTGGGTGTCTGGGGCACGGCCACCGGCTGGCCCGATTTGATCGTCGCTGGCATTATGGCGGCGTTATTCCTAACCAGCGCCACACAAATCATGCGCCAGGCTTTGGCCGAAAAACGCGCGGGCGGACATGTGCATGAAATATAACTAGGCCGGGGAATGCCGATATTATCCCAAGGCTCCGACGCTTTGCAGTTTTGCCTCCAACGCGGCATAATTCTTGCCGTCAAACCAGTGCGCGTGCCATCCACAAGCCTCGGCGGCCGTGCAATTTTCCTGCGTGTCATCAATTAACAACAGCGCGTCGGGTTCCAGCGACAATGCGTCAGATATCTTGTCAAAAAACGCCTCATCCGGCTTGGCCACACCCAGATTGCCGGATGAAAACACCCGTTCCATACGGTCACCAAACCCCAGATCCTCGGCGATAAACTGGGTGCGCATGGGGTCGTTATTTGTGCCCAGAACATTGCGCATATTCGCTTGTTTACTGGCCTCTAGCCACGCCATAACGCGCGCATCCAGATAGTAATCATTTTGAAACCAAAACTCGACCACATTGCGTAAATCGCCTTGATAGCCAACGGTCGCGGCCCAGTCGGAAAGCACCTCAAACAGGCTCATCTCGCCGACGGTGACATCTGCGAATTTATCCTGAAACACCATTTCGCGAAAAATCTCGATGTCATGCCCGAACTCATCCGTAAACCCGTCTTGCCACAGATAGCGGCCATCGACGTAATTCCGATTCAGAACCCCGTCGAAATCCCAAACGATCGTGTCTATATTGCCTGAAATGTCCATATCTTCTCCGAAAACCTGCCTTAGCCATCAGGTGTAATTCTCTATACCGGATTAATCAATCCACGGGCGGGCTTGCTTGATCACCAATTGGCGATTTTTATCGATTTTAAACTCAATATCCATAGCAAATTCCGTATCCTGCTTGCGATGATAAAGCGTCTTGAAATGCATATGGAGTATCTCCATCAACCCAGTCAGCAATTGTAACTGGGCCGCGTCCAAAATAGTCTTATCACGGGCAATCAGACTGGATTTTCGTATGCGGATTACTTCATATTTAGCGGTACCCAGATTAATATCTTCCAGTATCAACAGTTCTTCGGCGTTCTCATCCCCTTTGGGATTCGTCACCAATGCTTCGCCTAGTTGAACATTTATATAAAACCCAGCAAAATTCGGGAAATAGATGTTTTTGGTAAGGGCCACACCATTCGCCAATTCATCGTCAAAATTGGGGTGCACTAGCACACCCATTGCCGCACTTAAATGATCAATACGATAGAAGTTTCGTTCCTCAAAGGCTGCGAATTTCCACAGGCTAGCCCATACCTGCTTGATTGATTTCTCAATATGCCCCTCATCTGGCCGGTGCGTGTAAGATCCATAGAGACCCGCCCCGGTGAACCCCACCAAATCCTCATTATTGGCGCTGGAACGACATCGCGGGTTGGTGCCCGCCGGGAAAGCCTGCTGCATCTCGCCAAGTTGGTCATGTAAATCCGCAGGCAAAACCGCCTTTTTGATCGATTTTCGGAATTTCTTTAGTGTTTTCGCCCGCAAATCACTGTCATTCTGAAACGATGTTTTTTCCATTGCTATGCGAATTTCATCATAAAATCCATGGACTTGCATGAATTTGTCATAAAAGAAAAACGGGACGGCGTAACCATCGGGAACAAAGCGTGGTTCAAGGATTTTTCGCAACTCGGCGACGTTCGCAGCTTTTGCACCGAACGCATGCAAATCCGCATGCCCAAGCTGGTTGAGGGCTGTAATTTTATGCACCGTAAGATCACGTCGAGGTTTTTGCGGCGCGTCAGGGCGCAGGGCCTCAAGAAATGCCTCCATTTCCCAGTTTTCCGCCGCGCGTATCGAAATATTGTCGGGCTTGACCTCAAGCTTTACGATTTTTCCGATGTGCGCCGCCAACAACGGATCATTCGCCCCATCGCGCAGATATGCGTTTGGCGTATTATTCTGTTTTGCCCGCAAGTTAACATGCGACAACGGCGTCTGTGGTGCCGCACTGATGATACCGGCGACATGCGGCAAATCATTGGGAAGCGTGTTTAAAATCACGATATCGGTTAATGAGGGTGGACGAGGATGGCTCCCGTCCATAATCCGCAATCGCCCAAACCCCACACCCAGATTAAGTGGACTATAGCTGACATGCGAAAATATCTCATATGTCGAAACCGTGTTAATATTCTGGCGAGCATATTCTTCAGCTTGCTCAATAAACATGTCTTCCTGCACGCTGCCAGAAGGGTGATAGGACAACGTGTCATTTGCAAAAGGCATACGGCCAAGCACAAGATTATACGCCAATGCCGTATAGGTAACGCTAACCGGATCGGTTGGCCAAAACTCTAACGCATAAAGCCCGAGCGTGTTGTCAGATAATGTAAAACTGTCATGGGCAATTATTGTACCGACCAGAAATTTTCGATGATTTGTGAAATAGGTAGCCTGATTAAATTCAGCGTGAGACAGCTGCACGCCTAATATGTCACGGGCAAAATAATAGTGATATTGATGGGTTTTGGTGTTTATAAAATAGATTTCAGGCATCTCGCTATCAAGCCCGGTTATAAGGAATTTCACCTCGCGAACTCCCAGCGCGCCGGGTACATCATCCCGACTGGAAAGCGCCTCAAAGGTGGCGCGATCAGGGATGGTATTCACCCCATCATTGAACGATAAATTCGTCATTATCCGCCCTTATTTCACGTATGTCCCAAAACCCGCTTTTGATTTTAGGCCACTCTGATACACTCAGACTATCACATAAAACCGGAGCCACAATATGCCGATTATCACCAATATTAACGATCTAAAAACGCTTGCCAAACGCCGTGTGCCGACGATGTTTTACGATTATGCTGAAAGCGGGTCGTGGTCGGAACAGACGTTTCGCGATAATACCTCGGATTTTGCTGAAATTCGTCTGCGCCAAAAGGTGGCGGTGGACATGTCGGGGCGCTCAACGGCGGCGCAAATGGTTGGGCAAGATGTGGCGATGCCAGTGGCGCTCGCCCCTGTTGGCCTGACCGGGATGCAAAGTGCCGAGGGCGAGATAAAAGCCGCCAAAGCCGCCGAAGCGTTTGGTGTGCCCTTTACCCTTTCCACCATGTCGATTTGCTCAATCGAAGACGTTGCCGCCGCCGTTTCCAAACCCTTTTGGTTCCAGCTTTATGTAATGAAAGACCGCGATTTTATTAACGATTTGATTGACCGGGCCAAGGCGGCAAAATGTTCGGCGCTGGTGCTGACACTTGATTTACAAATTCTGGGGCAACGACATAAGGATGTGAAAAACGGGCTGGGGGCACCCCCTAAATTGACGCTCAAAAATATCCTGAACATGGCGACCAAACCGCGCTGGGTTTTGGGGATGCTTGGCACCAAAAAACACGAGTTTCGCAATATCGTCGGGCATGTGAAAAATGTGGACAACATGGGCACGCTGGCGGATTGGACCGCCAAACAATTTGATGAACGTTTGTCGTGGGATGATGTGAAATGGATCAAGGGTCGCTGGGGTGGGCCGTTGATTATAAAGGGAATTCTGGATGTTGAGGATGCAAAACTAGCGGTTAAAACTGGCGCTGATGCGATCATTGTGTCCAACCACGGGGGCCGTCAGTTGGACGGTGCGATGTCTGCCATCCGCATGCTGCCAGACATTATCGATGCCGTTGGCGACCAAATCGAGGTGCATTTCGACAGTGGCATCCGGTGCGGCCAAGACGTACTGAAAGCCTTGGCGCTGGGGGCAAAAGGGGTCTATATCGGGCGCGCCTATATCTATGGACTTGGGGCCATGGGCGAGGCCGGTGTGACCCGCGCCCTTGAGATCATCCACAAAGAGCTGGACACAACAATGGCACTGGTTGGGCGGCAAAAGGTTAATGAGTTAAGTCGCGAAAACCTGCTA
>CAYSAZ010000084.1:0-10160 GCA_964429065.1 uncultured Rhodobacterales bacterium | reverse complement strand
ACAAAAGGCCGCTTAAATGAGAACTTGGGGCGGAACGTAACCGCGACAGGTCCACTCTTGTAGCGGGCCAAGCCCAGAGAGGGGTTTCTTTTAGGAAACCAGACGGTACCCGCCGCTTTCTGTGACCAGCAGGCGCGCATTACCCGGGTCTGGTTCAATCTTTTGGCGCAGGCGATAGATGTGGGTTTCCAGCGTGTGCGTGGTGACCCCGGCGTTATAGCCCCAGACCTCGTGCAACAGAATATCACGGGCAACTACGCTGTCATTGGCACGGTAGAGGTATTTCAGGATGTTTGTTTCTTTCTCCGTCAGGCGAATTTTACGTTCTTCCTCGTCCAGCAGCATTTTGGCGGCGGGTTTGAACGTATAAGGCCCAATGGTAAAAATCGCGTCTTCGGATTGTTCATGCTGGCGCAATTGCGCGCGAATGCGGGCTAAAAGCACCGGAAATTTAAACGGTTTTGCAATATAGTCATTCGCCCCGGCATCCAGTCCTAAAATCGTGTCAGAATCCGTCGTGTGTCCTGTCAGCATCAAAATCGGGCTTTTGACGCCTTGTTTGCGCATAAGGCGGCACAATTCGCGCCCGTCCATATCCGGCAGCCCAACGTCGAGAATAATCAAATCATACGGGCTTTCTTTAGCCTTTTTCAGACCCTCGGCACCTGTTGCAGCCTCAAAAACATCAAACTCGTCGGTCAGGACAAGCTGGTCAGCCAGAGCCTCGCGCAGATCGTCTTCGTCATCGACCATCAATATTTTCTTAATGCTACTCATCATCCATTCCTTTCGGTGGTATACAGCAAAGATGTGCCTAAAATCGCGCCATGACAAGTGATGAGGCGGGGTGCTCACAGTTCTGTGTCAGTTTTTAGGGAAATGTTTCAATTTCATTGATCTGAAGGTATATAAATGTAGTGAACTGAAACATTTATGGTCAACTTTATGATTACCCAAGATATCCTTACGCGCGCAGTTATGACCGTTTCACAAAACGGGTCATCGGATTTTGATTTAAATCCGGGTGTGGGCGGATTACGGCAAAATCTACCAAAACTGCGCGATGCAGCGGTGTTGGTGCCGGTGGTTTTGCGGCCAAACGGCTGGCGGGTGATCCTGACCAAACGTGCGGCGCATTTGAAACATCATCCCGGGCAGATCGCTTTTCCCGGCGGTAAGCTGGAGGCAGGGGAAACGCCCCTCAATGCGGCGCTGCGCGAGGCACATGAGGAAATCGGTCTTGCGGCTACATCCGTAAAAACCCTTGGTCAGCTGGATATTCATGAAACGGTTACGCATTTCACGGTCACACCGTTTGTTGCAATTGTGCCTGCAAGCTTTGTAGCTACCCCGCAGATAAACGAGGTAGAGCAAGTTTTCGAAGTGCCGCTCGATTTCTTGCTGGGCCTTGCTAATATACAGATCCATGGCCGCTATTGGCAGGGGCATCGGCGGCGATATTACGTTATTCCTCATGGGCCATATTATATATGGGGGGCAACGGCGCGGATGATTAAAGGGCTGGCGGATCGGGTGGCACAATGCGGATAACGGGTGAATGGCTGGCCTCGGATGATACCCAGCGCATGTTGGGCATGCTGAACGAGGCAGGGTATCTGGCGTATGTCGTCGGGGGCTGTGTGCGCAACGCTTTGCTGGGTGTGCCGGTGGCGGATGTCGATATCGCGACGGATGCTTTGCCGGATATTGTTATAAAACTGGCAAATACCGTTGGTTACAAAGCCATTCCTACTGGCATTGAGCATGGCACTGTCACTGTGGTTTGCAGCGACACTCCGTTTGAAATCACAACCTTTCGCAATGACATCGCCACGGATGGCCGTCGGGCGGTGGTGGCGTTTTCGCAAGATATTGCACAGGATGCGCGGCGGCGGGATTTTACCATAAATGCCTTTTATGCAACGGCTGACGGGGTGCTGACAGACCCGCTTGGCAATCTTGCGGATATATCCGGCCCAAAAATCCGTTTTATTGAGGACCCGGGAGAACGTATTCGTGAAGATTACCTGCGTATCCTCAGGTTTTTCCGGTTTTACGCGTGTTACGGCGATGCAAATACCGGCCCCGATCCCGAAGGTTTAGCCGCTTGTGCACAACATGCCCAAGGCCTGGAGGGTTTGTCAAAAGAACGCATCGGCAGCGAAATGCGCAAGCTGTTGGCTGCACCCAATCCCGCACCAAGCCTGTCGGCAATGTCTGCGTCCGGTGTTTTAGCGCGGGTATTACCCGGTGCCGATGCACAATATATTGCCCCGCTTATTCATCTTGAAATATCGGGAAATTTTGCCCCGAATTGGCAGCGGCGTCTGGCGATGCTGGGGGCAGAAAACCTTGCAGATGCGCTGCGATTATCAAAAGCCGAGACCAAATATCTGCAAAAAATCGCCAAGGCCCAAAACACGGAGGCGCCAATTGCGCAATCGGCCTATCTGTTTGGCCCTGCGGCCACAACAGATGCCATGTTGATCCGCTCTGCGATCCTCTCGGCGCCTATACCGCCGGATTTTGCACATCAACTTTCGCGGGCAAGCAAGGCGGTATTTCCCATAACCGCCGCCGATTTGCTGAAACAGTTTGGCGAGGGGCCAAAACTCGGCCATGAACTGGTACGCTTGAAAGGTCTATGGCTGAAATCCGATTTTACACTTAATAAACAGGCATTACTGCGACGATAAACTTTTTTGCAGATACCCCAAGGATCCCCGGGTGGGGGGCGTCTAATATAGACAAACCAAAGGATAACACCCATGCCTCTAAAAACAGATACCCGCCTTGATCCCACAACGATTTCGCGCCAAACTGGCCGCAAATTCATTTCAGGAGACTTCAGTATGCGAAAATTATTGCTCTCAATGTCCTTTTTAGCCCTCGCTTCGACTGCTATGGCAGACACTTTTGCCCTGCAAAGCACCGTGCAGGGGGTGACCGTTTATCCGCAGGGCGCGACGGTTGTGCGCACAATCACATTGCCTAAGATGGCCCCAGGGGATCATATTTTACAAATTGCTGATATCCCCGAAGGGTTCACGCCCGAAAGCCTGCGGATATTTGGTGGCGACGGATTAGTGATCACCTCGAGCGGATTTCGCGATACACGCCTGCCCCCGGATGATCGTGAAATTGCTGAACGCAAGGCGATTGAGGATTTGATCGAGACCAGTCAGGATAAGATACAAGAGAAATACGACGCCAAGGCCAGCGCCGAATTGCAGGCAGATGCCGCCAATGCCCGAATTGCATTTTTGCGTGCTATGTCAGGCCAGCAGGCCAAAGGGGCAGCGGATGCTATGGAAACCGGTGTGATTTCCGCACAAACCTTGCGTGAAATGCTGGGGTTGGTCGGGGATGAAACTCTGAAGGCCTTGAATGAGGCCCATGCGGCGCGCCAACAGATGAGGGCAATTGATGCAGAAATCGACGATCTGCAAGAAGAATTGCGCGACTTGCAACAAAAACTTGAGGCCGCCGCCCTGCCGCCCGCTGATCGGGTGATTGTCACGCTTGATGTAACCGCTTTGGCGGATGTTTCTGGTGAATTGCAGATCAGCTATCTGATAGATGCCGCCGCCTGGATACCGGTTTATGAACTGCATTTGGATACAGACACCGGCAAACTGAAAATGGACCGCAAAGCCACAATCGCGCAAGATACTGGCGAACCTTGGAACAATGTTGCCGTGAAGCTTTCCACCGCACGCCCGCAGATGCGGCTGGCACCTTGGGCTTTGCAGTCGCAACTGGCGTATTTGTATGAACAGAGGGTGGATGAAGACGCGGGAGCTGTCGC
The DNA here is from genome assembly GCA_964429065.1 of uncultured Rhodobacterales bacterium. Taxonomy (GTDB): domain Bacteria; phylum Pseudomonadota; class Alphaproteobacteria; order Rhodobacterales; family Rhodobacteraceae; genus NORP23. Next base: position 6,352 of record CAYSAZ010000084.1, on the reverse strand, counting down.
ATATATGACCCCGGCAGCGCCTGTACTGATGGCAAGAGCCGAGATGATGGAAGAACCCGCCAAAGCCAGGATGGCCACAATCGATATGCAGGGGCTAACGGCGGTTTTCAACCTGCCCAAACCGGTCTCGATAGACGGGGATCGCACACAAGGCCTGTTTACCATCGACCAGCAGCTTTTGCCGGTCGAACTGACCGCCCGCGCAACCCCTTTGTTAGAGAAAAGCGTCTATCTTTTTGCCAACTTGACTAATGACTCCGCCAGCCCTTACCTGCCCGGCAAGGCAAGTTTTTACCGCGACGGGGCTTTTATTGGTTCAAATGATAACTTTAGGATGATCGCAGCAGGACAGTCGGCCGATCTGGCCTTTGGGGTGCTTGACGGGCTAACAACCGAACGCGTTGTTCTTTTCCGGGAAACCGGCGAATCCGGTATTTTGACAACCAGTAACGACAAGGTTGAGCGTTATGAATTGCGGATTGAAAACACCACAGCACAGGCGTGGGATGTGGTGTTATATGACCGCGCCCCCTATTCCGAGGAAGAGGATCTAGAGATCGAAGTTTCAGCCAAACCCGCGCCCAGCAAACGTGATGTTGATGGCAGGCGGGGTGTTTATGCTTGGGAATTCCCACTGGCCGCAGGAGCAGATAAAAACATCAGTTTTTCCTACACCATCGGCTGGCCGGAAGATAAAGAACTGATGTTCCGGTAACCTAAACCGGTTGAAAGGCATCCATTTCGGGGTTGTAAAATTCCAAGCCTCCGTCATGGATGTCATTCCACAAACCATGTAGCGCAAGGGTGCCGCCCTCGACGGCCTCGCGCACAAACGGAAAGCTCATGAGGTTCTCCAATCCGATGATAACCCCTTGTTTTTCCAATGCAACTTGCTTTTCTGCCTGCGTGCCCTCAAAATCTTTGATCTGTGCATAAGCCGGTTTTAAAATCCCCATCCAGCGCCCGATAAAACTGGACCCGGCTTGCGGATCATCGGCCGTACCTTCGCATAGATCAAGGCAGCCCTTAACCCCGCCGCAATCAGAATGCCCGACGATCAGCAGGTTCGCAACTTTCAGATATTTCACCGCATATTCAATCGCCGCCGAGGTTCCGTGTGGTTCCTCATCCGGTTTATAGGGCGGCACAAGATTGGCGATGTTGCGGTGGATGAAAAACTCGCCGGTTTCCGCCCCGAAAATCGCCGTGACATGCACGCGACTGTCACAGCACGAAATAATCATGGCCCGCGGGCGCTGCCCTTCCTCGGCAAGACGCGCGTACCATGCCTTGTTTTCCTCAAACTGCGTTGCGCGCCAGCCTGTATAACGTTTGGACAGGTACGATGGCAGAGGTTTCGCATGTTTCATAAACGGCTCCTTTTGCTCCTTTTGCGGGGTTTCCGAAGTTTTTTCAAGCGCCCCAATGCATGATAACACTTTTTTCAGACATTGCCGCTAACGTGCCAGATGCGAGAGGGAGGGAAAGTATCACATGGGACAAATATATCGTATGCGCACAGCAGAGGCTGTGGGTGAGGGTGTGGATTATGAAATCATCCAGATACTGAAAAATTCTGTTGGCGATGTTCGCTATGAAGAAATCGCCGAAGAGGCCACGTTTGCCCTAGCAGCAAGGCTTGGCCGATTGGATCGGGCGCTACGGGAGGCAGATTTAGCGATGTGCTACCGGCACGCTTTGAATATTTGCGGTATTTCCAGCCAGATCGGACTAACCGGCGTGGCACGGGTTGCAACGGATGTTATGACATGCACAAAAGACGGCAATGTCGAGGCGTTATCCGCCGTCGTCAGCCGCCTGAACCGTCTGGCCGAAGCCTCGTTATTTTCGGTGTTTGACACCGGCGCATAAAGGGCGCTTGTGGTTTTGGGCAGGGCGGATAGGGTGGCAAAACATCTTATCCGGAGGTTCCCCGATGCACACTCGTTTTGCTGCCCCGTCAAAATCTGCAATTCCCGTTCATATCATTGAAAAAGACGCGGCTTTGCCCGCATTTTTGAACGAAACACAACGCGATTGGGTTGCCTCCACCGGATTTAACGCAACCCTTGGTGCCGTGGCCTTGGTGCCTGACAAAGGGCGCATTGCTGCGGTGCTTGTGGGTTGGGGAACAGATAAAATCCGTGCACGCGGGCGTTTCCATCTGGCAGAGGCTGTGCAAAAATTACCCGAAGGGGTCTATGAAATAGCCTCAGGCATCCCAGACGCGGATCTGGAAAATGCGGCGCTCAGCTGGTTATTGTCGAACTACCGGTTTTCAAAATATCGCGACCAAAGCGCCCCAAAAGCGGCATTAGTTGCGCCAAAAGCTGTTAATACCGCCCGGATTGCGGCTCTCGTTGAAGGCGATAATCTGGCGCGCGATTTAATCAACACCCCAGCATCAGACATGGGCCCAGATGCGTTAGAGACAGCCTTTTTTGCACTTGGGGCCAAGCACAACGCCGATGTTTCGGTGATTACAGGTGACGATTTGTTAACCCAAAACCTGCCGATGATTCACGCGGTTGGCCGGGCTTCTGATCAGGCACCGCGCCTGCTGGATATGCGCTGGGGTCCCCAAGATGCGCCCATGATTACCCTTGTTGGCAAGGGCGTTTGTTTTGATACCGGCGGGTTAAACATCAAGCCCGGCGCGTCCATGGGGCTGATGAAAAAGGACATGGGCGGCAGCGCAACCGCGATGGGGCTTGCCCATATGGTTATGGCGCTAAACCTGCCCGTGCGTCTACGCCTGCTGGTTCCGGCGGTCGAAAATTCGATTTCCGCCGGCGCATTTCGTCCCCAAGATATCCTGATCAGCCGCAAAGGGTTAAGTGTTGAGGTCAATAACACAGACGCTGAGGGCCGCCTGGTTTTGGCCGATACGCTGACCCTTGCAGATGAAGAAAACCCCGATCTATTGCTTTGTCTTGCGACCCTGACCGGGGCTGCGCGCGTGGCCCTTGGCCCGGATCTACCGCCATTTTATTGTGATAATACCGATCTGGCCGACGAAATTGCGCGTGCGGCAACCCAAACCCATGATCCCCTGTGGCGCATGCCGTTTTGGGAGCCGTATGAATCCATGATCGAGCCGGGAATTGCAGATCTGGACAACGCGCCCGCGGGGGGGATGGCCGGGTCGGTTACGGCGGCGCTGTTCTTGCGTCGGTTTGTCGACAATTCTGCCGGTTTTGCGCATTTTGACATCTATGGCTGGACACCTGTTGCCAAACCCGCCCGCCCCAAAGGTGCTGCCTGTCAAGCCGCGCGGGCGTTATTACAGGTGATTGAAGGGCGCTATGCATGATCGATAAACGTCGAACGCCTGCCCGTAAAACCATCGCGGCCATGCATCTGAAAGGGCAGGTTGAGGCGGAAAAATTCGTTGACAGCACCCATATGCAAATTGCGGTGCCCCTGCTTAATTTGACCGCCAGCGCCGATCCCCAAGCAAGCCTTGCGACACAGCTTTTATGTGGAGAACGTTTTGATGTTTACGACGAAATTCCCGATTTGGGCCTGTCGTGGGGGCAGGCCGAAGACGGTTATGTGGGCTATGTTGCAACCGCCGGGTTAACCCAATACAGTGATAAATCCGTATCGCGCGTTACGGCCTCTTCGGCACTGGTTTATGAAAAACCTGATCTAAAGGCCTGCCAACTTGGGGTGTATTCTTTTGGGTGCAAGCTCCATATTACCGGACAAGAGGGTGATTATATGCGCCTTTCAGGAGATGTCTTCATCCCTAAAACCTATCTTCATCCCCTTGAAAACAACGATTATGTCAATATTGCCGAGCGGTTCCTTGGTGTCCCGTATCTTTGGGGTGGGCGCAGTTTTTACGGGCTGGATTGCGCGGCTTTGGTGCAATTGTGCTTGCAGGCAACTGGTCAAAAGGCGCCGCGCGATTCTGATATGCAGGCAGATGAGATTGGCCAGCTTGTTAATGATTATGAAAATCTGCAACGCGGCGATCTGGTGTTTTGGCAAGGGCATGTGGGCATCATGCGTGATCCGGAAACCCTGCTGCATGCCAACGCATATCACATGGTGGTAACTTCGGAACCGCTGGCTGATGCGGTGGCGCGAATTGCCGCCAGCAACGGTGGTGACATCACAAAAATACGGCGGATCTAGCCATTTTCGCGCAACACATTACCGGCAAGATAAAGTGAGCCACAGATCAAAATACGCGCTGTCGGATTTCTGGCCGTAATCGCCGTGATTGCATCTGCAACGCTGGCCGAGGCCTCGGCAGGCATGTTGATCGCGCGCGCGGCCATAACGGTTTCAGCCGCACTTAGGGTGGCAACCTCATTTGGTATGGTAACGGCAAATAATCTTTCGGCTATTGCGGCCAGAGGGGTCAGATAGCCTGTGATATCTTTGGTTTTCAGCATCCCGCAGATCAAATATAGAGGGCGGTCTGGTAACCGTCCGAGCGCCTCGTGCAGCGCTTGTCCAGCCGCCGCATTATGCCCGCCATCAAGCCAGATTTCGGCTTGACCTGCCGCCTCGGTTAGTGGTCCTTTTTGCAAATGTTGCAAACGTGCGGGCCATTTGGCCGTGGTGATTGCCACCTTGCAAGCGGCATCCGATTGTCCAAGCGCGCGCAATGTGGCAATGGCGGCACCTGCGTTATGCACCTGATGCGCTCCGATCAGATTTGGTAACGGTAGATCCAGCAGACCGTTTTCATCCTGATACACCATGCGCCCGTGTTCTTCCCAAACTTGCCAGTCGCGCCCATGAATATGCAACGGCGCACCAATTTTTTCAGCCTCTGCTTCAATGACATCCAGTGCGGCATCTTGTTGTGGCCCAACAATACACGGCACGCCTTTTTTCAAGATACCAGCCTTTTCGCGCGCGATTTCAGCCAGCGTTTCCCCGAGGTACTGCTGGTGGTCGATGCTGACCGGCGTGATCACGCATAGACGTGGTTTTTCCACCACATTGGTTGTATCTACCCGCCCGCCAAGACCGACCTCAAGCAAGGTGTAATCAGCCGCCACCCGCGAAAACGCCAGAAAAGCAGCACAAGTTGTGATTTCGAAATAGGTAATCGGAGTGTCGCCGTTAATGCCCCGACATTCGGCCAAAACGGCGCTTAAATCTTCCTCGGAAATCAGCGTGCCAGCCAACCGGATGCGTTCATGAAACCGCGCCAAATGCGGCGAGGTATAGGCATGCACGCGGGCCTTGCCAAATTCCAGACCGGCGCGGATCATTGCCTGGGTTGAACCTTTGCCATTGGTGCCCGCCACATGAATCACATCTGGCAGGCGTTTTTCGGGATTGCCGAGCAGGGCCAAAAGGTGATGCGTGCGCCCCAACGTCAAATCCATGACCTTTGGGTGCAGCGTCATCATTTCCGCTAAGATACGGTCACTGGCGGGGTCGCTCATGCTTTCGATTTCGCCTCTTTTGGGGTGGGCGCATCATCGGGTTTGGGCAGATCACCATGTATTTGCGGAGATTTTTTCATCAGCATACGGATAATGGTGATCAATTCCTCGCGCATATTCTTGCGATGTGTCACCCGGTCCAGCACCCCGTGATCCAGCAAATATTCGGCACGCTGGAACCCTTCGGGCAGCTTTTCGCGGATCGTTTGTTCGATCACGCGTGGCCCGGCAAAACAAATAAGCGCGTTGGGTTCCGCGATATGCACATCCCCCAGCATAGCGTAAGAGGCCGTGACACCGCCGGTGGTGGGATGGGTTAAAACCACGATATAGGGCAAGCCTGCCTCTTTTAGCATTTGCACAGCAACGGTGGATCTGGGCATCTGCATCAAGGATAAAATCCCCTCTTGCATACGCGCCCCCCCGGCTGCAGCGAACAGTACCAACGGCGCTTTCAGGGCCACGGCACGTTCAGCGGCTGCGATAATCGCATTGCCCACATACATCCCCATGGAGCCGCCCATAAACTTGAAATCCTGCCCGGCGCAGACGATTTTCATGCGCCCCATATCGCCCTCAGCCACCAACATCGCATCTTTTTCCCCCGTCGATTTGCGCGCATCACGCAAGCGTTCAGGGTATTTTTTCTGGTCTTTGAACTGCAAAGGATCGGTGATCGGATCAGGCACATCTACCTCGACAAACAAGCCGCCATCAAACAGAGCCTCAAATCGTGCGCGCGGTGTGATATGCATATGATGATTGCACGACGGGCAGGTATTAAGCGCATCATACAGTTCGCGATGAAACAGCATCGTGCCGCATTCATCGCATTTGGTCCACAGATTATCCGGGGTCTCGCGGCGCGAAAACAGCGAATTAATCTTGGGGCGAACGTAGTTTGAAATCCAGTTCATATGGCGAGTGGCCTCTTTTTT
>CAYSAZ010000083.1:0-10369 GCA_964429065.1 uncultured Rhodobacterales bacterium | reverse complement strand
GGGTCAGCCTCCAATTTGCGCCGCAACCGGGTGATTTGCACGTCAATCGCACGTTCCTGCGCTGATCCATCGTTGCGCCCGAGCGCATCAACCAGCTGGCTGCGGCTGATGGCCTCATGGGGTTGAGCGGCAAAGATTTTCATCAACGCCGCCTCGGTGCCGGTCAGGCGGATGCGGGTGTCACCTTGCCACAGCTCACCGCGCCGCACCTCATAATGGATATCAGCCATATGCAAGGTTTTGGGCGGGGCCACACCGAGGTCAGATTTCGGCATACGGCGCAAAATTGCATTGACCCGCAGCAGCAGTTCTTGTGGCTCAAACGGTTTGGGCAGATAGTCATCAGCGCCCATTTCCAAGCCCTTGATCCGGTCAGCCGCATCGCCACGCGCGGTCAGCAACAGGATTGGCGTGCTAAGGGTGCGGCGCAGGTCTTTGGTCAGGGCAAAACCGTCTTCGCCAGGCATCATGACATCGATAATCAGCATGTCAAACTCTAACCCGCCGAGCAATCGCCGGGCGTGGGCCGCATCACGCGCCGCTGTCACCAAAAACCCGTTTCGTGCCAGAAACTTCTGCAACAGGCCACGGATACGTTCGTCATCATCGACGATCAGCAGGTGGGCTTCAGATTGATCTTCAGGGGTCAGCATCAGGATTCATCCGGCAAATTCAGGGCTTTTTCACGCAAATTCGAGTCGATCATATGCTCTAGCACTGTGCGAAATCCTTGCACTGCCTCAACCCCGGCGTTGGAATAGGCTTTGCGCATACGTTTGCGTTGGGCCTCGGAAAGCTCGCGCTCCAGCGTTATGCCGGCCTCGGTTAGAAACAGGTTGCGCTGGCGACGGTCCTGCTGACCAATGCGGCTGTCTACCAGGCCATCACTTACCAATTGACGCAGCACACGGTTAAGCGACTGTTTGGTCACCCCGAGAATATCCAGCAGCGCGTTGACGGTCAGTCCCGGTTTGCGGTTGATAAAGTGGATGGCGCGATGGTGCGCGCGCCCATACGCATAGTTCTCCAAGATCAGATCCGGATCGGCCGTAAAGCCGCGATAAGCGAAAAACATCAGCTCAATACCTTGGCGCAGCTGATCATCGGTCAGGAACAGTAATTGTTCAGAACGCCCCATTTGATGGCCTAATGTATTCATGGCTTTTCCTTAATGTGGTTTTGCCTGATCACAATTTATGTCAGTCTTGTTGACTTTTCAAGAATCATTTGTTAGCAAAACACAGAAATTGCGCAATAAACGGTCTTTTAGCGCCATCTATGCGCAATAATCAGAAAATAATACGCACGTTATCGTGATGGAAAGGAATGTGGCATGTCAATGGTACCTTATGATGACCGGGACGGAAAGATCTGGATGGATGGCACATTAGTCGCGTGGCGTGACGCTAAAGTGCATATTTTGACCCACGCGATGCATTACGGCTCATCGGTTTTTGAGGGTGAACGTTGTTATAACGGTACGATTTTCAAAAGCCGTGAACATTCCGCGCGTCTGATAAAGTCCGGGGAATATATGGATATGCCAATTCCCTATTCTGTCGATGAAATCGAAGCTGCAAAAGATGCAGCTTTGCAGGCGAATGGCCTGAATGATGCCTATGTGCGCGTCGTTGCATGGCGTGGATCGGGGACGGATATGGGGGTTTCAGCCGCCGCAAACCCCGTGCATATGGCCGTAGCCGTTTGGGAATGGGGCAATTATTATGGGGATGCGAAATATAAGGGTGCGCGCCTCGATATTTCCAAATGGAAACGCCCCAGCCCGCAAACCATCCCCAGCCACGCCAAAGCTGCGGGCCTTTACATGATTTGCACGATGTCCAAACATGCAGCCGAGGCTAAAGGGTGCTCGGATGCGTTGATGTATGATTATCGCGGCTATGTTGCCGAGGCGACCGGCGCGAATATCTTTTTTGTACGTGATGGTGTTGTGCACACGCCAACCCCGGATGTTTTTCTGAACGGGATCACCCGACAAACGGTTATCGGTATGCTGAAAGACAAAGGAATCGAGGTGATTGAACGCCACATCATGCCCGAGGAGCTGCCCGATTTTGAACAATGCTGGCTAACCGGCACCGCTGCCGAAATAACGCCTGTGGGACAGATTGGTGAACATAACTTTACGGTTGGCGACATCACACGCGATATCGTGGAAAGTTATGAAATTTTGGTGCGTAAATAGCGATATTTCTTCTGAGCTGACATATTAATGCGCCTTGGCATGTGCTGTTTTTCGGCGCTCAATCAAACCATTAAACCGGTTTAGTAGTTTGAAATACTGTTTTATATCAAAAAGATAGACGGTAAAATATCACAGCTTACATATCTACTAAACCGGTTTAGTAGATATCAACACCAACAATACCCTGGGATTTAGGAAAGCAACATATTCTAGTCTCAACCAATGATCCCGCACCATAGCCAAAGCCCGAAAAACCGTCAGGAAAATCATGCCAATCGCTCGTAAGATCATCATTGATACAGACCCGGGCAGGATGATGCTGTTGCAATTCTGCTGGCGCTTGCTTCACCCGAGCTGGAGGTTCTTGGGATAACCACCGTAGCTGGAAATGTTCCACTGGCACTAACCCAGCTTAATGCCCGCAAGATTTGTGAACTGGCCAATCGCCCTGATATTCCAGTGTTTTCCGGGGCCATTCGCCCTATGGTACGCGCGCTGGTGACTGCGGAATATGTGCATGGAAAAACCGGGTTGGATGGTCCGGATTTGCCTGAACCCACCATGGCGTTGCAAGAAAGTCATGCAGTGGATTTTATTGTGGAAACTGTGCTGGATGCCCCGCCCAAAACCATCACGCTCTGTGCGCTTGGCCCACTGAGCAACATTGCGCTGGCGCTGAATAAAGCACCGGAAATCGCGGGAAAGGTTGCCGAGGTTGTCCTGATGGGTGGTGGATCTTTTGAGGGGGGTAATGTGACGCCGGCCGCAGAATTCAACATATTTGTTGACCCGCACGCCGCCAAGGTTGTGTTTGATGCAGGCATTCCGATCACGATGTTTCCGCTAGATGTAACCCACAAGGCCCTGACCACGCGCGTGCGGGTTGACCAGTTTCGGGCACTTGGTACCAAACCGGCCGTTGTCACCGCTGATCTGATCGATTTCTTTGAACGTTACGACGAGGAAAAATACGGCACGGACGGCGGTCCGTTGCATGATCCTAACGTCATCGCCTGGCTAATTCGCCCGGAATTGTATCAAGGACGGCACATAAATGTTGAGATCGAAACCATGTCCGAGCTGACTATGGGCATGACCGTCGCTGACTGGTGGGGCGTTACTACGCGCCCGAAAAATGCCTATTTCGTGCGTGACATTGATGCCGACGGTTTTTTTGATTTGCTGCTGGAACGCATCGGTTCGTTATAAACCGCTTGACTCCATCGCCTTGAGGCAACACATGCGCTGTGATATATTTTATCCTATGCAAAGATTCCACATGGATTCTGTGCGACTAATCAGGAGGGCTCGTTCTGTCTGAACGTGTTAGCGAAAGCGCTTCAACCACCATTGGTGTGAGCGGCGATAAAGATCAAAGTGCGGCAATGTTGGCGCGTATTCTTCAATCCCTTGATGAAAACAAGGCTGAGGATGTTGTTGTCATTCCATTGCAGGGCAAATCGGAAATGGCCGATAACATGGTCATTGCCTCGGGGCGTTCAACGCGTCAGGTCTCGGCATTGGCGGAAATGTTGTTCAAACGCATCAAGGATGAAACCGGCATTATTTGTCGTCTTGAGGGCAAAAACTCTGGCGATTGGGTGCTGATTGATTGCGGGGACGCGATTGTGCATCTTTTCCGCCCCGAAGTGCGTGAATTCTATCAGCTGGAAAAGATGTGGCAAGCCGCAGGTATGCCTGACGGCGACGCATAATGCGGGTCACGATCTGTGCGGTTGGGCGTTTGCGCAATGGCCCCGAGCAGGATTTGATCAAGGATTACCTGACACGTTTTGATCGCACAGGCCGCGCTTTGGCGCTTGGGCCTGCAAAAATCATCGAAGTTGAAGACAAAAAAGGCGGGGGCATAGCGGCCGAGGCGCAGCTTTTGCACCGCGCCATTCCGGAAGGTGCCGTCATCGTAACGCTTGACGAACGTGGCAAATTGCTGACATCGCCGGAATTTTCCACACGTCTTGCCAGCTGGCGTGACCAGGGCCAGCGCGATATCGCCTTTGTTATCGGTGGTGCAGATGGCATTGCCCCAGATTTACGCACAAAGGCTGATTTCACACTGTCTTTTGGTAAAATGGTCTGGCCCCATATGTTGGCGCGCGTCATGTTGGCTGAACAACTGTACCGCGCCGGCACCATTCTGGCGGGCAGTCCTTATCACCGCGCTTGATCTCTTGCGCTTGGGGGTTGGGCGACATAGGTATATCTCAACCTTTAGCGGAGACATATCATGCCCACCCCAAAACCCGTTGTTTTGTGCATTATGGACGGCTGGGGCCTGCGTGAACAGTCAAAAGCAAATGCCGTAGCACTGGCCAATACACCGAATTTTGATCAGGTGATGCGGGAATGTCCTAATGCAACCTTAGCTGCACATGGCGCGGATGTTGGCTTGCCCGACGGGCAAATGGGAAATTCCGAGGTTGGGCATATGAATATCGGTGCCGGGCGGGTGGTTTGGATGAGTCTCCCCAAAATCAACGCGGCAATTGCAGACGGGACATTTGCAAAAAACCCGGCGTTACAACGTTTTATCACGAAACTTAAGGTTTCTGGCGGGGTGGCGCATGTGGCGGGCCTGGCCTCTGATGGAGGGGTGCATGCGCATCTGGACCATCTGCTGGAAACCGCCAATACGATCGCTGCCGCCGGGGTGCCGGTTCTTTTGCATGCATTTCTGGATGGACGTGATGTTGCACCAAAAGCGGCGCAGGCGCAAATCGCACGATTTGAGGCAGATTTGCCGGATGGCGCGCATATTGCCACGATTTGCGGGCGGTTTTTTGCCATGGACCGTGATCATCGCTGGGACCGGGTGCAGCAAGCCTTTGATTTGATGGTATCGGGTAAGGGGGCACGTACCAAAACCGCGGCTGCGGCGATTGCACAGGGGTATGACAAAGGGGAAAGCGACGAATTTCTGACCCCCACCGCAATCGCGGATTATACAGGTATGCAGCATGGTGACGGGCTGTTGTTCGTGAATTTTCGCGCCGACCGTGCCCGTGAGATTCTGTCGGCATTTGGCGCGCCGGAATTTGACCGTTTTGATGTGTCAACGCGCCCCGAACTAGCGGCGTTAACCGGTATGGTCGGGTATTCGGATACCCATGATACTTATATGGATGTGATGTTTCCGGTGGAAAAAATCGTAAACACATTGGGGCATTGGGTCGCCGCAAAAGGGGGGCGCCAATACCGGCTGGCCGAAACCGAAAAATACCCTCATGTCACGTTTTTCATGAACGGCGGTATCGAGCCGCCCGAGTCTGGTGAGGATCGTTATGTCGCCCCCAGCCCCAAGGTTAAAACCTATGATATGCAGCCTGAAATGTCTGCCGACGAGGTAACGGACCATCTGGTTGAGGCAATCAAAAGTCAGGAATATGACTTGATAATCGTCAATTATGCCAACCCTGATATGGTCGGGCACACAGGCGATATCCCGGCGGCTGTACAGGCTTGCGAAGTCGTTGATGCTGGCGTTGGCAAGGCGATTGCTGCGCTAAAATCTGTAGGCGGGGCGATGATCCTGACCGCAGATCACGGCAATTGCGAGCTGATGATTGACCCAAAAACCGGCGGCCCGCATACGGCACATACAACCAATCCGGTGCCTGTGGTGCTGATCAACGGGCCAGCGGGCGCAAAAATCCGTAGAGGCGGGCGGTTGGGGGATCTGGCCCCAACCCTGCTTGCCCTGATGGATATTGCGCCACCACCGGAAATGACCGGGCAAAATTTGCTTATAAAAAGGGCGGATTAACGCGTGCTAAAGAAAACGTGATCGGTTTTGGACATTGGCGCTGGCGTAAATTTAGGTTAAAGGCTTTATATAGGTTTGAATGCAAAAGAGATTCCCATTCCCGGATCAAACGGAACAACAGGAAGTTTTGAGAATGAACAAGTATATTATGGCCACCGCTGCCGGTGCGATTGCTGGGTTTTTTGTGATAACACAATTCGCTGGACCCTTGGTCGCACAAGAGAATTCAAGCACAAAAAACACCTATGAACAGCTTGATCTGTTTGGGGATATCTTTGAACGCATCCGCTCGACGTATGTCGAAGAAGTTGACGAGGGTGATCTGATCGAGGCGGCCATAAATGGTATGTTAACCTCGCTTGATCCCCATTCCAGCTATCTGCCGCCCAAGGCTTTTGACGAGATGCAGGAAGAGACGCGCGGCGAATTTGGCGGGCTTGGCATCGAAGTGACCCAAGAGGATGGTTTTATCAAAGTTGTCTCGCCAATTGATGATACGCCTGCGGCACGCGCGGGCATCCAGTCTGGTGATTTCATTACCGGCATCGACGGCGATAGTGTTCTTGGCCTGAGCCTGAACGAGGCAGTTGACCTGATGCGCGGCCCGGTTGGGGCCGAGATTGTCATCACGGTTTTTCGCGAGGGTGTGGATGAACCTTTCGATGTAACCATCGTGCGCGACATCATCAAATTAACGGCCGTGCGGGTGCGTACAGAGGGGCGCGCCATTGTGTTGCGGATCACCTCGTTTACCGAAAAAACCTATAAAGACCTGTCGACAGGCCTTGCCAAAGAGGTCGAAGCTAACGGCGGTATGGATAATATTGATGGTTTCGTTCTTGACTTGCGCAATAACCCCGGTGGGCTGCTTAATCAGGCAATTGCAGTTTCCGATGCCTTTCTGGATGTCGGCGAGATCGTCTCAACCCGCGGGCGGGATGCGGCTGATAGCGAACGTTTCAATGCAAGACCCGGTGATCTGGCCGAAGGTAAACCGATTGTTGTGCTGATCAACGGCGGCTCTGCCTCGGCCTCTGAAATCGTTGCTGGCGCGCTGAAAGATCACCGCCGTGCAATCATTGTTGGAACCAAAAGTTTTGGCAAAGGTTCTGTGCAAACGATCATGCCGCTGCAAGGTGACGGGGCGATGCGCTTGACAACAGCGCGCTATTATACACCTTCCGGGCGCTCTATTCAGGGGTTGGGTGTTATGCCCGATATCATCGTTGAATACCGCCCACCGGTTGAAAAAACCGAAGAAGAACAAGAAACCCGCCGCCGCCGTTCAGAGGCCGATCTGCGTGGGGCGCTTAGCAATGATTCCCTGACGGATGAGGAACGTGAGCAACTGGAACAAGAACGTGCCGAGCAAGAAGAAATCGCAGCCCGGCGCGATGATGATAACCAGCTGTCCTATGGTATGGATATCCTGCGCGGCCTGAACGTGGTTGCGGCTGATTAACACATTTGCAGGCCGGGCGTTGTGTCTGGCCTGCGCAATATTGACGGGCCGCTATATGACAGAAGATGAACGCCTTGCGCTACCCTATCGCCCAAATGTCGGGCTGATGGTGCTGAACCGGGCGGGGCATGTTTTTGTTGCACAACGTCTGGATTATCCCTCAGCTGCGTGGCAAATGCCCCAAGGCGGGATTGATGCGGATGAAGACCCGCAGACGGCTGCCCTGCGTGAGTTGCTTGAGGAAACCGGAATCGCTGAAGATAGCATCGAAATTTTGGCCCAAAGCGCGCAATGGCTGCACTATGATTTCCCCGCAGATCTGGCGGCAAAACTTATGAAGGGCCGTTATCGGGGGCAAAAACAACGCTGGTTCCTGCTGCGCTTTACCGGTGCGGATCACCAGATCAACATAGAAACCGAAGAACCCGAATTTTCCGCCTGGCGCTGGATGCCTCCCGATGCGTTGATCGACAATATCGTTGCCTTCAAACGGGATGTTTACAAAAAGGTCATCGCGGAATTTCAGGATTATCTGTGATCTTATGGGCTGGATATCTAGGCTGACTTCACCTTTTTCAACTTGGATTCGCGGTAGAATCTGTAACTTACGGCCTCGGCTATGTGGTGCCTTTGTACGGTTATTTCAGCATCCAGATCAGCAATTGTGCGGCTGACACGCAAAATGCGGTGGTAAGCGCGCGCACTCATTTTAAAGCGGTGCGCCATGTCGTTTAACAGGGCCTTACCCTCGGGTGTTGGTTGCGAAATAGTTTCCAGGAGGCCTCCTTCGGCATCCGAATTTGTCTTGATCCCGTCGTGATCAACAAAACGCTGCGTCTGGATTTTCCGGGCCTTCAGAACCCTTGCTGCAACATCTGCAGATGTGTCCCCGACAGTGTGTAAGGCCAGATCGGAGACACTCACGGGGGGCATTTCGACCTTTAAATCAAAGCGATCCATCATCGGACCGGAAATGCGACCAAGGTAATCTTCACCGCATAAAGGCACACGGGCACAGGCGCGCTCGGGGTCCGTCAGGTAACCGCATTTGCAGGGGTTTGCGGCTGTCACCAACATGAATCGACAAGGATAACGCACATGGGCGTTGGCGCGGGCAATCACCACATCGCCGGTTTCAATCGGCTGGCGCAGGGTTTCCAGAACGGCGCGGGAATATTCCGGAAACTCATCCAAAAACAGCACCCCGTTGTGGGCCAGCGATATTTCCCCGGGTTTGGCCGCGCGCCCACCCCCGACAATCGCTGCCATAGAGGCCGTATGATGCGGCGCGCGAAACGGCCGTGCGCGCGAAATGCCGCCTTCATCCAAAAGCCCGGCGAGCGAGTGGATCATTGACGTTTCCAGTGCTTCGGCAGGGTCAAGGGGCGGTAAAATCCCGGGCAGACGGGCCGCAAGCATCGATTTGCCAGCCCCCGGTTCGCCAACCATAAAGAAATGGTGCCGCCCGGCAGCAGCTATTTCCAATGCTCTTTTGGCCTTTTCCTGGCCTTTTATATCGCTGAAATCGCGCGCGGATATATCTGTGTGAACCTCACCGGGCATCGCCGCAGACAACACATCGCGCCCGTTAAAATGGTTCACCAAAGCCAGCAAAGAAGGGGATCCAAGTACCTGAACAGAACCAACCCACGCCGCTTCTGCCCCGCAAGCTTCAGGGCAAATCAGGCCAAAGTCGGCGGCGGATGCGGCAAGGGCGGCGGGCAAGGCGCCAAGCACGGGCACCAGCGATCCATCCAGCGATAATTCCCCCAGACAAACATTTTGCGCCGCGTCATCTTTGGGGATTATATCCATCGCGGCCAGCAGGCTGACGGCAATAGGCAAGTCGAAATGCGAACCTTCTTTGGGTAGATCAGCGGGGGAAAGGTTGATCGTGATCCGCTTGGCAGGCAGCGCCAATCCCATGGTGGTTATCGCTGCGCGCACCCGTTCCTTGGCCTCAGAGACCGCCTTATCGGGCAGGCCGACCAGATTAAACGCCGGAATACCGGGGGCAAGGGCGCATTGCACCTCAATCAGGCGCGCCTCGATCCCTTGAAATGCAACAGTATAAGCCCGCGCGACCATTATTCCTCCAATCTCTCAGGGTAATATCGCGCATTAGAGGTTTATTTTTCGTAAATTTTTAGAATTTTATCGTTGGCATAAGATGCGCACCTTCAAGTCTATTGGGAAGGTCATTATATGTGTTATAATCACTGCCAAAATCTTCACCGAAAGGATCAAACATGACATACACCATCAACCGCATCATTACCGGCGCAGATTTTGCCGAGGTCGATGCGCGCACGCGCAAAGCGCTGGGAGACAAAGGGTTCGGGGTTTTGACGGAAATTGACGTTAAAGCGACGATGAAAAAGAAGATCGACAAAGATTTGGATCCATATCTGATCTTGGGGGCCTGCAACCCCAAGCTTGCCTACCATGCCATCGGAGTTGAGCCGCGGGTGGGGGCAATGTTGCCGTGCAACGTGATTTTGCGCGCTGTTGAAGGCGGCGTTGAGGTCAGCGCGATTGACCCGCTCGCCTCTATGATGGCAATTAACAATGATGCGCTAAAGACTGTCGCTGGCGAAGTGCGCGACATGATGAAAGAGGTTGTTGCCAGTATTTAAGGGCCTACATAATGCCGGATTGAACCGTTTGCGCAGATCACAAGGCTATGCCTGCGTGCAACCACGCATGGGGTTACCCCGCAAGGCGCCAACATAAAAATCCGGCTTATTGCTATCGCTACACGCGGTGACGTGCCGCCGTCGTTGTGCTTGGCAAGGCACTGGCCCAGCGTGGCCATGAATAGGCCGTTTGATGTGCGTCATGGAAAATTCGGCTGGAGGTCTCACCTGATCGCATTTTGCAACACTTCAAAGACGCGGTTGGCCCAACCTTGCCCGAAAAC
>CAYSAZ010000082.1:0-10469 GCA_964429065.1 uncultured Rhodobacterales bacterium | reverse complement strand
GTGGCGTAAGCTATGGCTTTCTGAAGATTCAAGCTTTTGAAGAATATGCAATCGAAGCTTGGAATCCCGCTTCACCTGGAAATCCCACCATGCATATTCGGCATATCCAGGGGCGAGAATCCGTAATGCCGCAGCCAGCGCAGGTCTGAATCAAAGAACGCCCGCAGGTCTGGGATGCCGTATTTCAGCATCGCTAGCCGGTCGATACCTATGCCAAAGGCAAAGCCTTGATAAACCTCGGGGTCAACGCCGGCGGCGGTTAGGACTTTGGGGTGGACCATGCCGGAACCCAAGACCTCCATCCAATCGTTGCCCTCGCCGATTTTCAACTGGCCGCCAACCCATGAGCACCGAATATCGACCTCAGCACTTGGTTCTGTAAACGGGAAATGGCTGGCGCGGAATTTCAGTTCTACATTTTCCACCTCGAAAAACGCGCGGCAAAATTCTTCTAGTGTCCATTTCAGGTTGGCCATAGAGATATCTTTATCAATCGCCAAGCCCTCAACCTGATGAAACATCGGGGTGTGTGTTTGGTCGTAATCCGAACGATACACCCGCCCCGGCGCAATAATTCGGCACGGTGCGCCGTGTTTTTCCATATGGCGGATCTGCACCGGGGATGTGTGGGTGCGCAACACATTGGGCGGGCGGTTGTCGCCCTCGCGACGATGCATATAAAACGTATCGAATTCCTGACGCGCGGGATGTTCCGGCGGGATATTCAATGCGTCAAAATTGTAAAAATCATTCTCAATCTGCGGCCCTTCGGCGACAGAATAGCCAAGATCGGCAAAAATCGCGACGACCTCTTCGGTTACTTGCGAAATCGGGTGGATGGTGCCGGTTTGGGCAGGGCGCGCGGGTTGGGTGACGTCCAGCCACTCGGCTTTCAAACGTTCTTCCAACGCCGCATCAGCAAGCGAGGCCTTGCGCGCCGCAATCGCAGAATTAATCTCATCCTTTAGTGCATTCAGCTTTGGTCCGGCGATTTGGCGTTCTTCGGGCGTCATTTTGCCCAGCTCACGCATTTTCAACGCAACTTCGCCTTTTTTGCCAACCGCTGCCAAGCGCACCGTTTCAATGCTATCCTCATCACCGGCATCTGAAATTTGGGTCAGATACTTGGCCTTCAGTTCGTTAATTCCGTCCATGTCGCCCTCGTCAATCCTGTTTGGATTTGGTTACGGCGCGGCGGGCCAAAATGCAAGCTTGCACATGCAAAAAGCCCCGGCGTTTCCACCAGGGCTTTTCAAATACGAGGTGTTTTAGCTTAAAGCGCGGCTTTGGCTTGTGCGACAATCGCGCCAAAAGCTTCGGGCTCGTGCACGGCCAGATCGGCGAGAACTTTGCGGTCAACTTCGATGCCAGCCAAGTTCAGGCCGTTAATGAACCGCGAATATGTAAACGCAGGGTCAATTTCACGGACGCCAGCGTTGATACGTTGGATCCACAGGGCGCGGAAATTGCGTTTGCGAACCATGCGATCGCGCGTAGCATATTGCATTGCCTTATCGACAGATTGCGTCGCTGTGCGGAAATTGCGGTGGCGCGCGCCGTAATGGCCTTTGGCGGCCTTAACAACTTTGCGGTGGCGGGCGTGGGTCGTAGGACCGGATGTAACTCTCATGAACCTGCTCCCTTATCGCGCGTATGGCATGAATTTTTTGACGGTCTTCTCGTCAGCGGCGCACAAAAGTGTCGTGCCCCGTGCATTGCGCAGGAATTTATTGCTGCGTTTGATCATCATGTGACGCTTGCCGGCTTGGCCAGCTTTGATGCGTCCCGATGCGGTTACACGAAAGCGTTTTTTCGTGCTTGATTTGGTCTTCATCTTGGGCATTTCCATCTCCTTATTCGGACGTGGTAAAAAGTGCGCCTCGGCAGCCCTTCGGCCGGGTACACAGGTGGAAATCGCGTTCTATGGAAAATAATGTCGAAAGGCAAGGGGCAATTGCGCCTTTAGATGCTACACAAGCTGTGAGACGAATTTCGCCATAACATTACCAACATCCCCGGGGCGAATACCATCTACCGAGGTCTGATGCGCCCCAAGTAGCAAAGCCATCCCCATCCCAAGCATAACAAAGCCCTTTCGGATCGAAACATCGCGTGCAGCGGCCGAAAAACACACCAACAGCGCAAGACCAAACATCACGCTCCCGGTTAATAAAAATACTTCGTATAATGACATGTATCAGCCCCCAGCAAGATGCTTTCAGGCCTTATATCACTCTGGTTCGCCTTCGTATATTAACTTTTCCTTAACGGGGGCAACGCGCAGGATATTGGTTGATCCCGGCACATTGAAAGGCACGCCGGCGGTGACAACAATCTTGTCATTACCAGAGGCAAAACCATCTTCGCGTGCAGCGCGTGCGGCCCCGACCACGGCCATTTTAAACCGTTCGACCTCTGGCGTAATTGCACAGTGCAGCCCCCATGTCAGTGACAACCTGCGGGCGGTTTTTGCTAATGGAGTCAATGCGATAATTGGTACGCGCGGGCGCTCGCGGGCCGCCAGTGTGGCCGTGGTGCCTGAATGGGTGAAACAACATATCGCTTTGACGTTTGTGGTTTCGGCAACCTGGCGTGCGGCCACGGTGATGGCATCCGAAACCCGGGCGCCCGACGGGGTGCGCGAGGCCTCGATTACTTGGCGGTAAATATCATCTTTTTCGACCTCTTCGGCGACATTGCTCATGGTGGTAACCGCCTCAACCGGGTAATCGCCTGCCGCTGATTCGGCAGATAGCATCACCGCATCGGCCCCCTCATAAATTGCTTGCGCCACGTCGGAAACTTCGGCGCGTGTCGGCACAGGAGATGAGATCATGCTTTCCATCATTTGTGTCGCCACAATCACCGGTTTTCCAACGGCGCGGCAGGCCCGTACCAGCCGTTTCTGGATGGGCGGCAAAGCCTGCACGGGCAGCTCCACTCCAAGATCACCGCGCGCGACCATAATGCCATCAGCCACCTCCAAAATCTCGGCAAAAGCATTTACTGCCGCCGGTTTTTCGATCTTGGCAATCACCGCTGCGCGCCCTTTGATCAAGGCGCGCGCCTCTGTGATATCTTCGGGGCGTTGTACAAACGACAGCGCCAGCCAATCCACACCCAGCGCACACACAAATTCCAGATCCTTACGGTCCTTGTCAGAGAGCGCCGCCAGCGGCAATACCACATCAGGGACATTCACGCCCTTGCGGTTAGATATTTCACCACCAACCTCGACCTGCATATTGGCCCAATCGGCCCCGCAATCGGTTACACTCAGACGAATTTTCCCATCGTTCACCAGCAAGATTGATCCGGTTTTCAACGCTTTGAAAATTTCTTTATGGGGCAGTTGAACGCGCGTACTATCCCCTTCGGCGGGATCAAGGTCAAAACGAAAACGCGCCCCTTCTGCCAGTATTTCGCTACCTTTGGCAAAAACCCCGCAGCGCAATTTTGGCCCCTGCAAATCCGCAAGCACGCAGATCGGACGCCCGACTTCGGCTTCAACGGCCCGGATCATGGCAAAGCGTTCAGCAATGTCGTCATGTGCCCCGTGGCTCATATTAAGGCGAAAAACATCCGCCCCGGCCAAAAATAATTCCTTGATCACCTCGTGGGTATCTGACGCCGGACCAAGCGTTGCTACAATTTTCACGTTCCGCTGTCGTCTTATGCCTAAAGCCATAGTTCTCTTTCTTTTTTCTTGCGTTATCCAAGGGCCGCTGACTGATATAAAGGGTTTTGAGGCCATTGTCTGAATTATTCGCGTAATTTTCTATCTTTTTGCACCCGGCATCTGGTTACACCTTGCGTCAAGGCGTAAGTATAACACCAAGATGACAGGAATATGATTCATGAACCACCCGGCCTTTGAAATCCTTAACCCAAATGCACGCTCCTCGGTGCTGCTGGTGTGCGACCATGCTTCTAACCTGATCCCCGATTGTGTTGCGAGGGGTGATCTGGGATTGTCCAAAGCTGATATGATGCGCCATATTGCGTATGATATCGGGGCGCGTGGGGTAACAGGGCATTTAGCGAAAATTCTTGATGCGCATGCAATTCTATCGCGATTTTCCCGTCTGGTAATTGATCCCAATCGTGGCGAGGATGATCCGACAATTCTGATGAAGCTCTATGATGGTTCGATCATTGAAGGCAACCGCCATGTTGACACCCAAGAAAAGGAACGACGGTTAAACGCGTTTCACCGCCCCTATCACAAAGCGATCAGCGCACAGATTGATGTGATGGTGTCTGAGGGGCGCAGACCGGCGATTGTATCCGTCCACTCGTTCACTAAACAACTTAAAAACCGGGCACCCCGCCCGTGGCATCTGGGTGTGCTGTGGGATAAAGACGCACGTCTTGCAAAACCATTTATGAAATATTACGCTGATGATCCCGATATTTGCATCGGCGATAATGAACCCTATTCGGGCGAGCTGCGCGGCGACACCATGTATTTTCATGGCACCTGTCGCAACATCCCGCATATCCTGATCGAAGTGCGAAATGATTTGATTGAAACACCTGAAAACCAGCATAAATGGGCTGATCGCATTGCACCGGCACTGTGGATGGCTTTGGAAACAATAAAAAAGGATACCGCTGATGGATGAAAAAACCACAACCGAGGTAGAGGCCGCAGCCTTTCGCGCACTCGTTGCCCATCTTCAGGGGCGCACCGATGTGCAAAACATCGACATGATGAACCTGACCGGGTTTTGTCGCAATTGCCTAAGCCGCTGGTATATGGAGGCCGCAAACGCACGCGGTGTCGAAATGACCAAAGACGAAAGCCGCGAACATATCCACGGCATGCCTTTCCCTGAATGGAAAGCCAAATACCAAACCGAAGCCGACGCAGATAAGCAGGCCGCATTTAAAATCGCCTATGCCCGCACCCACAACACATAATTACGAAAGTTTAATATGCGCATTCTTACGGTTTTATGCTTTCTTGTCGCCACAGCCACCCAGGCTGAGGCACCACACGTGGTCACCAGTATTGCGCCGCTTCAAGGGCTGGTGCGCGAAATCATGGCCGGAGTCGGGACGCCAGTACTGTTGCTCGATGCGCCGACTTCTTCGCATCATTTCACCCTGCCCCCCTCAAAAGTGCGTGCCATAAGCCAGGCAGATATTGTTTTCACCATCGGTCTGGAGATGGAGCCGTGGTTGCAAGGCCTTGCACAATCCCATGACCCAAAAACCCTGTTCGTCGCACTTGGCGAGATACCGGCGCAACAGCGTCTACCCCCGCGAGAGCTTCGGGATTTTGCGGCTGCTGTTGATGAACATGAACACACAGCCTTTGATCCGCATCTTTGGCTTGAGCCTGAAAACGTGCTTTTATGGATTGATATCATCACCGGCGTGCTGACGGTTACGGATCGCGAAAATACTGCGACATACCACGAAAATGCGAACCGCGCGCGCCTTGATGTGCAAACGGCGGCTAATTTGGCGCGCCATAAATTATCCGACATGAGGCGGGTCAATATGCTGGTCACCCATGATTCCCTGCAATATTTCGAGGTCGCCTTTGGCCTTAACGTCATCGGTGCATTTTCAGCCAGTGACGGGCAACAGGCCGGGGCAAGAACCACCAGTGCCTTGCTGGAAACTCTTGGCACGCGCGTCTGTATTGTCGAAGATATCGCCCATCCCGCCGCGATCATGCATAGCCTTCCCGCTGGCTTTGTGCATGTCACATTTGATCCGATGGGATACGCTATTTTAGGGCCAAGGCGCAGTTATCCCCGGCTGTTGGCCAGTATCACGGATGCCTTGCTGAAATGCCGCGATTGATGGCTTTTCATTACGGTGATTTCAGTCCAAGGTCCGCCCATGACTGATGACCCCATAAACCGCGAGGGCTTGCGCCGCCAATTCTGGAAACGTTTTCCCCTTAATGAGCTGCCGCTCGATGAGTGGGAGGCATTATGCGACGGGTGCGGGCGCTGTTGCATGCTAAAGCTTGAAGACGAAGAGACCGGCAAAATCGCCTATACCAATATCGCATGTCGCCTGTTTGACGACACCACCTGCCGTTGCGGCAATTATGCCCTGCGCCAGCAACTGGTGAAAACCTGTGTGCATGTGCAGCCTGAAAACCTCGATGAAATTCTCAACTGGATGCCTCTGAGCTGCGCCTATCGTATGATCTCTGAGGGTAAACCCCTGCCCGACTGGCACCCGCTGATTTCCGGCACCCGCGACAGCGTTGATAGGGTCGGCATATCGATGCGCAACAAAACCATTGCCGAGTTTGATGTTGGTGAAGACGACTGGCTTGAGCATACAATAAAAGGAATACTGTAAATGTGGTTTACATCCGATAACGCCGGCCCGGTTGCGCCTGAAATTATGACAGCCTTGCTGAAGGCCAATGATATTTACAGCGGTTCATATGGTGCTGATCCGATTATGGAGCGGGTGCGCGATCAGATACGCGATATCTTTGAGGCCCCCGAGGCCGCCGTCTATCTGGTCAGCACCGGCACGGCCGCGAATGCACTGGCGCTTGCCTGCCTGTGCCAGCCATGGCAGACCGTATTTTGCCACAAAGACGCGCATGTCGCCGTGGATGAATGTGGCGCGCCCGAGTTTTACACAAACGGCGCAAAGATGACTTTGCTGGATGGGAAGCACGCCAAAATCAACGCTGATGGCTTGCAAAACGCCATTGATAACACCGGGCGCGAAGGCGTGCATAATGTGCAAAAAGGCGCCCTTTCTATCACCACGGCGACCGAGGACGGCACGGTCTATACGCTTGAGGAACTGTGCGCACTGACCAATATTGCCAGAGCTAACGATGTCCCTGTTCATCTGGATGGCGCACGTTTTGCCAATGCGCTGGTGCATCTTGGCTGCACCCCGGCAGAAATGACCTGGAAATCCGGCATTGATACTGTCAGTTTTGGTGGCACAAAAAATGGCCTGATGGGGGTCGAGGCCGTGATCCTGTTTGATCCAAAACGCGCCTGGGAATTTGAGCTGCGGCGCAAACGTGGCGGGCATCTGGTTTCCAAACATCGCTATCTTGCCGCCCAGATGGAGGCATACCTTAATGATGACCTATGGCTGAAATTGGCCGCGCGCGCCAATGCCGCAGCCACAAAACTGGCGGCTGGCATCGCAGCGATGCCCCATGCCACACTGCAACATCCCGTCGAGGCAAACATCGTATTTGCCAACTGGCCACGCGCCGGACACAAAGCCGCCCAAGCTGGTGGCGCGCAGTATTATTTCTGGCCCTTTGGACAATCACTAGAGGGCGACGGCAATCAGATGCTGTCAGCACGGCTGGTGTGCAACTGGGCAACAACGGATAAGGATGTCGAAAAATTCCTGTCGGTTATTGCCGCGGATAATTCAAAATGAACTGTCATCACAGGGTATGCAAAAGCCATCGTTTTTGCTAGACCCCACACAAGCCATAATCGATTCCATAACCCGCGAAAAGGTTCCGCACATGAGCACCCAAAATCCGCCCAAACTGATCTCTGGCAATGCCAATAAACCGCTGGCTACAGCGATTGCAAAACGCATGTCGATCCATCAAGGGCGTGCAGTGGAACTGATTGATGCGCGGGTTGAGCGATTTAACGATGGTGAAATATTTGTTGAGGTTTTTGAGAATATTCGTGGCGAGAATATGTTTATTATCCAACCCACCTCAAACCCTGCGAATGACAATCTGATGGAGCTGCTGATCGTTACCGATGCGTTACGTCGTTCCTCGGCTAAACGTATCACCGCTGTCATCCCCTATTTTGGCTATGCTCGCCAAGATCGCCGCACTAAGGCCCGCACACCTATTACCGCAAAACTGGTGGCAAACCTGCTGACAGAGGCCGGGGTTGAGCGTATCTTAACCCTCGATCTGCATGCTTCGCAAATTCAGGGATTTTTTGATATTCCGGTGGATAATCTTTATGCAGCCCCGGTTTTTTCACTGGATGTTAAGCATAATTTCAAAAATCTTGGGGAAATCACCGTTGTGTCGCCCGATGTGGGCGGGGTGGCCCGTGCACGCGAGCTGGCCAAGCGAATCGACGCCGGGCTGGCGATCGTTGATAAACGGCGTGGTGCTCCGGGTGAAATTGAAGAAATGAACGTGATTGGCGATGTGAACGGGCGTATTTGCATTATTGTTGATGACATTGTGGATACGGCCGGAACCTTGTGCCGCGCGGCTGATGAGTTGATTAACAAAGGCGCCAAAGAGGTGCACGCCTATATCACTCACGGCGTTCTGTCTGGCCCGGCGGTTGGGCGCATTGAGGCCTCATCCCTGAAATCCCTGGTCATTACCGATTCCATTGAGGCGACGCCAGAAGTTAAAGCCGCCAAGAAAATCCGTTTTGTGCCCATGGCTCCGATCTTTGCCCAAGCAATGTTGAATATTGCCAGCGGCACCTCGGTTTCATCCCTGTTCAAAAACAGCACTTTGATCCCTATTTATGAGGCATGCTACCCCGAAAAATAGCGGCCTTAGACGTTCCAAAGATCTGAATCTTCCACTTCGCCAATGGCCATCCAGTTGACCCGCATGCGGGCGATTTTTGTGTCGCCCCATGTTGTAAAACGGATCGTAAACCCCAGTTTGGTAATTGATTCTGTGGCCAGATCAACCCGGGTGCCGGCCGCATTTGAAATGTCCCACAGCGCAAAACCCGTATGTACTGTCGGCGGTGATAGAAATGGTTCGGAAAACTTCACAGCCACTTTGCGTTCGCGCGCGCCGTTACCTGTCCACATCTCGCCGCCCTCGGCAAAATCGGAAAATAGTGCTGTAACCCCGGAATCAATGCCGATTCTGTTGCTGTTTAGTTTTTTCATGTGACCTCTGCTGCTGTATCCTTTAGCGTGCGTTTAGTTTACGTTCACAAAATCAAGAGGTCCACATGGTTTTGGCGAAAATCGTGGCATTCAGCTCGCTGGTGTTTCTGGGGGCGTGTTGCGGCCCAAGCACATGCGAATATGCGCGTGTTTCGATTGATACACTGGCCCCGGTAACAACGCGGCTTATTGAATACCAAGCAATTAATGGCACCGCCCCCAAAACATTGGAGGATGCTTTTCCTAAAGGACTGCCGGGTAGATTACGCCATTTTTCAACCAAACATACACCAAGTAACGTTTGGATATCTTATTATACATTTGAGACATCCGACAGTGATGGCTATGCGTTTAAATACACAGATAAGCCACTGATATCCTTCAAGTATTATGACAACCTAAGGGGCAACGCCTGCAGATGGTCGACGCCGCCAGTTGGCTGGCAATGCGGCCCGAATATGTAATTTATACAATGGCCGCGTTTTCTAGCCGCCGTGGCGCAGTAGCAATTCATGGTAATCGGCAAAGCGCCGCTCGGCCTCATCACGTTCATGCCCTTTGGCACGCTCAAGATCAGCTTTGGCCTCATCGATAAAGGCTTGCAGTTGATCTTTCGTGATATCGGCTTTTTTCAGGGCATATTCGGCCAGCACCGTCACGCCATCATCCGAAATTTCGGCAAATCCACCGGTAACGATGTATTCGGTAACCTCGTTTTCTGTAGCAACCTCAAGGATACCGGGACGCAGCGTTGTTACCAACGCCGCGTGGTTTGGCAGTGCCGTCATATAGCCCTCGGCACCCGGAATTTGCACGCTGAGCGCCGTAACCGAGGCCAGTTTACGCTCCGGTGAAACCAGATCAAATTGCATAGTTTGTGCCATTATCGGCCTCCTTTATGCGGCGTCCGCAGCCAGTTTTTCAGCTTTAGCAATCACGTCGTTGATGCCGCCAACCATATAGAATGCAGCCTCTGGCAGATGGTCAAACTCACCTGCTACAACACGTTTAAAGCTGTCGATGGTCTCTTCAAGTGGCACCTGAATGCCGTCAGAGCCGGTGAACACTTTGGCCACATCGAACGGCTGGCTAAGGAAACGCTGAATTTTACGTGCACGGGTCACGGTCAACTTGTCTTCCTCGGACAGCTCGTCCATGCCCAAAATCGCGATGATATCTTGCAGCGATTTATAGCGTTGCAGGATGCCCTGAACTTCACGTGCCACGTTGTAATGCTCTTCACCAACCACCAAAGGATCAAGGATCCGCGAGGTGGAACTAAGGGGGTCCACAGCGGGATAAATCCCAAGTTCCGAGATCGCGCGATCAAGCACGGTCGTCGCATCAAGGTGCGCAAACGATGTCGCAGGCGCCGGGTCGGTAAGGTCATCGGCAGGCACATAAATCGCTTGCACCGATGTAATAGAACCGGCTTTGGTCGATGTAATGCGTTCTTGCATCGCACCCATATCTGTCGCGAGCGTAGGCTGGTAACCCACCGCTGATGGGATACGACCCAGCAGGGCCGACACTTCGGAACCCGCTTGGGTAAAGCGGAAGATGTTATCAACAAAGAACAGCACGTCAGCACCGGTTTCATCGCGGAATTGCTC
>CAYSAZ010000081.1:0-10587 GCA_964429065.1 uncultured Rhodobacterales bacterium | reverse complement strand
GGTTTTCCAATCCCGAATTTGCGCTCAGCCTCGAAAACGATTACCTTTCAGCTAGTCAACTACACAGCTTCGGGCCGGTTAGGCCATATTCCAGTTATCAATGATTTCCATTTCCCACCTCAACGACGTTCAACGACAAATATACGACTAACGCCCGGTGACCTTCAGCATACCGGAAATGCGTTCAAAATTGTTCGTTACCCTGAAAATATCTTTGTGAGACCATGTACTTGCCGAAAATTCCGGCTCTAGTAGCTCAATTCCTGCGCACATACTTTAGCGATGCGCGCCCGGACACTTTTCGGTTCAGGGATGAGTGCTCGTTCAGCTGTCTCAAGCGCACTTGCATCCAGGATTGTGGCTTGAGAAATTGTAAGGTTAGACAGAATTCACGCGAGAGCGTGACTCGTTAAGATCAGTGCCGCCTTGTTTCTAAAATTATAAAAAATAGTCATCAGTATTTGATTTTGGAGGTTACGCAGTAGCGCGGGTCTCACCCGTAGACTATAGTTGGGATAAATGAGTAGTATTTTCCATATCCCACGCACCCTACATGCCGGTAATCAACCATTTCCGGAGGATAAGCTTCTGAATGAAGCCGGCGTTGTTGTTGTCCTGGCCGAACCGGGAGGCGGAAAATCAGCATTGCTTGCCAACCTGGGGCGAAAGTTTGGAGCAGCTGTGACAAGGGCCAGTTGCTTCTTTGAAACAGGTTCTGCTGAGTGCCTGATTATTGATGCGTTGGACGAAGTCGCACGCATTGGATCCTATGATATTACGACATTACTCATGAAAGTGCGCGCAACGGGTGCAGATCGCGTTGTTCTATCCTGTCGATCAGGTGAGTGGGAAGAAGCTCAGACACAATTGGTTAAATCTGTGCTTGGCATTGAACCTGTTATCGTTCGTCTGCTTTCCCTTTCTGAGCCAGAGCAACGAGTCCTGTTCAACCATGAACTGCCCGATGACGATTTTGAGGCGTTCGCCAAGCAAGTCTACCGGTTCGACCTTGGCTCGCTTTTGGGCAACCCGGAGTTCCTGAAGCTGTTTGCCGCCGCATATATCGAGAGCGGGCGGGTCTTTACTACACGACAGGCCATTTTTGAGGATGCCGTCAAATATCTGGGGCATGAAGCCAATCCTGCAATTCCACAAAAAGGCGCACCAACACGGCTTCAAAGGATTGCATGGGCTGACGAGGTCTTCGCCAAGCTGTTATTATCCGGTGCTGTGGGCGTGTCCGTTGCGGGCCAGCTGGATGATAAGAAATTTCCCAACCTGGGTGATCTGGGCATTACTGACGCAAAGCTGCCTTCCCTTTTGGATACAAAGCTGTTCAAACCTGCTAGTGACGCTGGTCAGCATGAGCCTGTTCACAGAATTGTCGCCGAATATTGCGCTGCTCGATACCTTCTCCAGCATATTGATAACCCGGCCAATACCTTCTCAATCCGCCAATGTCTGTCCATTGTCGCTCCCAACGGAGTTGCACGGAATGAATTGCGGGGACTATTGGGATGGCTGGCAGCTCTGGGCACTCAAGCTATGCAGGACGCGGCTATTGATATCGACCCCTACGCGATCTTGGGCAATGGTGATCCGTCCTTATTATCAGCGCGCTCAAAGCAGCGGATACTGGAGGGCCTGCAACGACTTGAAGCAAACGACCCGTATTTTCGCCGAAGTGATCTTTGGCGTAGTTTTAGTGCGTCGGGTTTTTTTACTGCAGATGTTCTTCAGACGGTCAGCTCTATTTTAGAGACACGAGGCGGTGACGAAGAGCTTCGCATGTTACTGCTGGAATTGCTCGATGGATCTCCAGCGAATGAAACATTAGTGCCTACGTTGCGGGGGTTGATGCTGTCCAATGATGTCCCCGAGGGAATTCGGGTGCGCGCACAAATGCGGTTAGCCTCGGTAAAAGATCATGATCACAAGTCTGACTTTGATGAACTGATCAAGGCGGGAGATAGTCATGCGCTGCGGATTGCAGCCGAACTCTGCATGGACATCGGTCCAGAACAGTTCGAATTTGATCGGATACTGTCACTGCTGCGAGGCAACATCCAAAAGCTGCCAAAGGATTTTGACAGGTCTTACGCTTTGAAAATGGTTATCCGGGAATTGACGCTCGCTACTGTAAAATGGCTTCTGGATCAATTTACTCATGGGCTTACATGCACATGCGGGGCGAATGCTGCCCATGAATGTCATTGTCGAGACAATGTTAGCAAGACCGTGGGCGCGCTGCTGGATAAGTACTTCGAATTGCAGCCAGAAAACCACGATCCCGTTCAAATATGGAATTGGATCAAGAACCTGAATTATCATAATCAAAAAGGATCGAAAGACAGCGTAGCAGTCCGCGCTTTACACGAAGACCACGCCCTGCGCCAATGTATCCAGCAGCATGTTATGGGTAGTTTGACAGATCGGGACGAGATTTGGGACGTTTATCTGAATGTTCTCGGTTGGTCTGCTCACTCTGGTGTTGGCTTCTGGCCTAACGATCAATGCGCAATGACCGATATTGCTTTCAAAGCCGACAATGTTAACCTTTGGGCAATATTCCTGTCGAGCCATAAGTATTATAACGGACCTGAAAAGCGTGGCCCCGATGCATTGCGCAGACATATGCGAAAGCAAGCGAAGGAAAAGCCTTCCTTCATGGTTGTTTGGGCAGAAAAGAATAGAGTTTGGGAAACGCATTGGCAGAAGGCACGAACTCAAAGGTCACGATCTAAAAACCGGTGGAGGCGGCGTGACCGGAAAATCGCGGTGCGTAATCGCCGATCTCTTCACGAAGATAAGCTCCAGATTGAAAATGGTAAATACTGGGGGTGGCTAAACTTAATGGCACACCATTACCTGGTTGAGCCAGATCGTTTAGCCGGCGAGTTTGAAGGAAAAATCGATGTAGAGAAATCCCTGCGAAATAGCATCACCGGTCAGGCAGATCATATTCCTACGCTAAAACAGCTGGGGCTACACGAAAAAAGCCAGACAGCCCGTATTTTCCATGCTGCCTGTTTAGCCGAATACCGTGCAGTTGGGCATCTGCGTAAGGTCGATAGAACCATCCTTAAGGTCGTAAAGTTCGATATCGGAGGATATCAAGCAATATCAAAAGACGAAGTCGCGCGCTTCAAGACTGAAATCAACCATCGTTTGTTCATCACCGACGGAGATCGCGAACAATATGCCCGGGACCTTATCGAACCTCAGCTGAAGCTGAGTCAATTTGCCGATGCAAGCTTGCTGGATCATGAGCCGGAATTTCAAGAACTCAGGGCTACATTGCCGCTGGAGTGGCTGACACGCTTTCCTTTATTAGGCGACAATGTAGTCCGTAGCCTGTTTGATATGGTTGCCAAGTATGGAGATCGGCCGGCATTGTGTGAACTGATATGTCAAAGGTGTTCGGTATTACTTCAAACATATGGGCCGCACCCTCGGCAAGACCCAAGAACGTTTTGGTTTTTGAGGTATTTTTACTTTGTTGAAGAAGATACACTCGGGGTTTGGAGATGGTTATCAGAAGATGCCAATATGGTTTTTGCCCTGGAGAAGCACTTGGGCCCGAGGCGGGAGGGAAGCGAGACGGGCTGGCCCGAACTAACAGCCAGAAAAGTCCGGAAAATTCTTGAGGCCTTTGTTGAGGTGTGGCCAAAAGTTCCACTGCCAAATGGCTGGGGGACAGGCAGTCCGAAAGCAGAAACGGCATACAGATACCTGACCAACGTAATCTGGGCTATCAGTCGCGATCATCCTGCAACAGCTATTCCAGTGCTGGATTTTCTGCAAGCCGATCCGCGGTTTTCGGGGTTTGATTCAGACTTGCGGAGCATTCGCGCTTTCTTGATGCGCAAAAATGCACATCTGGATTCTGAGCCACCAAATCCTGAAACCGTCGTATTGTTGTTCGACCAAGGTGGGGTCGTAAACGTAGAACAAATGCGCATTTTGTTGTTAGAACTATTTGAAAACCTTCAGAAAGATATCCGCGGAAGTGATCTTGATATGCTGGATTTCTTTTACGAGAATAATACCCACTTAATGGAAAACGCATCGACCAAACGTATTGTTACTCTGCTTAGGTCAAAACTTCAGGCGCTCAACTTTTTCGACGTAATTGAACATCAATTGAAGGATGCAAAACGCTGCGACTTCACGGTGTCAACAATGGTGGCTGGCAAACGCATAATGCTGCCCGTTGAAGTGAAGGGACAATGGAACCCGGAGCTCTATTCGGCAGCTGAAACACAACTATTCGATCAATATTCAATACACCCCAACGCCAATCAGCAGGGCATCTATCTGGTTTTGTGGTTCGGAGCGGAAGAAAAAGTCGCTGGCCGCAAGAATACTTTGATCTCCTGCGCCAATGATCTCCAACTGAAGGTCGAGCAATCGTTACCAAAAGAGTTGGGTGGTCGTATTGGCGTATTTGTGCTGGATTTGTCACGGTGATCACCACCATATTTATTTTCATAACAAACACCGGCATCAAAGGATCAATATGAAAAAGGCAGCAGCAGAATCCGCCATCAGACATCTTTTCGGCAAATGGAGCGAGGAGCAAAGCATCTCGCGAAAGCCCGATACGATGCCAAGTTATGCTGAATTCAAGTCTTGGACAGAGAGTAAAGGCTACGGACATTACTTCAATTTTCGATCAGTTCGCGGTGCCGATACTGACGCAGAATTGTGGTTTGATGAGGAATTCAACCAGACTTGGCGCAATTAGGCGCAATGCCCTGGTTAGTCGAACATCATTGGTAGAAACTTCATTTCGGCACCTCCCGAAGCGTTAGATATGGCAAATGGACCTGTGCTTTTGTCACCTGATCAGAGGTGCAAGATCAGTATTTCACCACGCTCAAGCCGGGCAATCGCGCGCCCAGTTCCGGCGCTAGTTCCAAAATTACCACGCCTCCAATAGCGTCATATCAGCGAAGGCGTGCGCCGGTTGCAGCGTCGAAAAACAAGGCGTCTGCGGGAACAAAACTGATACCAACTTTGGAGCCTGACTTTGCCGATTCGTCTTCGCCGGATTCTACAACAACGCGGACGCCGCCCGGACCGCTTAGGTAAACATAAGATACACCGCCAAGGTTTTCGGTAATATCAACGGTAAAATCATCGCCCATCGGGTCAATGCTCAGCTTTTGCGGGCGTAAACCTATGGTGACCTTGGTTCCATCAGAAAGCTGTGTTGGTATTTCATGCCCCGACAGCAAATCAGCGTTAATCTGGCCATCTTTCGCAACACCATCCATAAAATTCATTGCCGGTGAGCCGATAAAACCGGCGACAAACTGATTGTCGGGGTTTTTATACAGTTCCAGCGGCGCGCCAACCTGTTCTATGCGCCCGTCGCGCAGCACCACGATTTTATCAGCCAATGTCATGGCCTCAACCTGATCATGGGTTACGTAAATCATCGTCGCGCCGATTTCCTTGTGCAGGCGGGCGATCTCAACGCGCATTTCCACACGCAATTCAGCGTCGAGATTGGACAATGGTTCATCAAACAAAAACACCTCGGGGCCACGCACAATGGCACGGCCAATAGCCACCCGTTGGCGTTGCCCGCCTGACAGGGCTTTTGGTTTGCGTTTGAGATAAGGCCCAAGCTGCAAAACTGCTGCCGCGGCATTAACTTTTTTGGCAACTTCGGCTTTGGGAACTTTGTTCATTTTTAAACCAAAGCCCATGTTTTGCTCCACGGTCATATGCGGATAAAGCGCATAGGTCTGGAACACCATCGCCACACCACGATCAGACGGTGCCACATTGGTAACATCGCGCGCGCCGATGCTAATTTCCCCGCCGCTAACATCCTCAAGCCCGGCCACCATCCGCAGCAAGGTTGATTTTCCGCAGCCCGACGGGCCAACGAAAACGCAAAATTCGCCGTCTTCAATGGTCAGGTCAATGCCCTGAACGACCTGCAAAGATTCAAAACTCTTGGTGACATTCGTGAGGGTTACGCCAGACATATTGTTTCCTTATGGATTTTTGTCGGGAAAGTGCCAATGCTCGGCATCCTCCCCTATGTTTTTTGCGGTTTCGAGCAGCGCGGGTTTTAACGCTTCCAGGTCTGCCATGGAGTGGCGCAGGGTTGAGCTGGTCACGGACAGCCCGCCAATAACCCGCCCCGAAAGCGACAGGATAGGGGCCGCGATACAGATGATTTGTGGTTCGTGCTCTTCACGGTCAAAGGCGACGCCAGCAGTTTTTATGCTGGCCAGATCACTGCGCAATTGTTCAGGTGTGGTCAGGGTATGCGCGGTATAGCTGTGAAATGCTTGCTGGCTAATCGCGCGGTCCTGCTGGGCTTTGGGCAGAAAAGCCAACATGGCTTTTCCAACGCCGGTGCAATAACCCGGGCCGACTTTGCCCGCCTGAGAGAACATTTCAATGGGGTTGGCAGCGTTGCGTTTATCAACATAAAGAACCTGCCCCCCATCAAGCTGTGCCAGATGCACCGTTTTACCAATATTCCCCGAGAGCAGATCAATATGCCGCCGCGCAATAGGTGCCAGAGAGCTTTGCTGCCAAGCCGCATGCGCAAGCCGCACCAACCGCACGCCTAGGCTGTAAGTCTGGCGATCAGGATCATATGCCAACATGCCCTGATTCGTTAAAGTTTGCAGCAAACGATACAATGTGGCCTTGGGGTATTTGCTGCCAGCCAGCATTTCAACAAACCGCATAGGCCGGCCCTTGGACGCAATTTCGTCCAATACGCTCAGCGCTTTGCCGACGGTTCCGTCTTGTTTATCTTCTGCGCTCACTGGTCCATCCAACCCTGCTTTTCGAATCTTTGTGTTGACATCCCTAAATCACCCTGTGTAAGTTTTCAATAATTAAAACCATGTTTCACTATCTGGAACTTAACAGCGAGGAAGTCAATGAGTAATTTTATCCACAAAAATCTTGTCGCTATGGCAGCAAGTGCAGTAATGGGCGCCTCTGCCTTTGCTGGAGAACTGGTGATCAACACCGACACATCCGACCCGGCACCAAAAGCAGCGTTTGAATTGCTAATTGCGGGTTTCGAGGCTGAAAACCCCGATGTCACCGTGACCTGGAACCTGTTTGACCATGAGGGTTTCAAATCCTCGATCCGCAATTTCCTGACAGCTGACGCGCCTGATTTGGTGACGTGGTATGCGGGCAATCGCATGATGCCATTTGTGAATGCCGGTCTGTTTGCCGAAGTTGACAGCGTTTGGGAAGACAACAATATGGTCGAAGATTTCGGCGCTTCGGCTGGCTCTATGTCGGCTGACGGCCATTACTGGGGTGTGCCATACACGTATTACCAATGGGGTGTTTATTATCGCAAAGACATCTTCGAAGACCTTGGTATCGCTGTTCCCACAAACTGGGAAGAATTCCTAGCAGCGGGCGCGACCCTGAACGAAAATGATGTGACACCGATCACCATCGGCACCAAATTCCTTTGGACTGCTGGCGGTGTGTTTGATTATCTGAACATGCGCACCAACGGTTTCGAATTCCACATGGCTTTGACCAGTGGTGAAATTCCTTGGACCGATGACCGCGTGCGCGCAACCATGGCCCATTGGCAAGAACTGCTGGATGCGGATTTCTTTATCGAAAATCACGCAGCTTATGGCTGGCAGGATGCGCTGCCCGCAATGGTTAACGGTGATGCCGCCATGTATATCATGGGTAACTTTGCGGTTGACCCCCTGCGTCAAGCTGGCTTGACCGACGATCAGCTCGGGTTTTTCCAATTCCCGGAAATCACTGCCGGTATCCCGCTTTCTGAAGAAGCACCAACCGACACGTTGCACATGACTTCGGGTGCGAAAAACCCGGAAGACGCGCGGCGTTTCTTGGCCTATCTTGCCCGTGCAGACGTGCAAACAGCCATGGGCGCTGAGCTGGGCCAACTGCCTGTGAACTCCAATTCATCTGTTTCGGATGACGTGTTCCTGCAAGCAGGTTTCGAAATGCTGAACGGCACTACCGCCGGTATCGCACAATTCTTTGACCGTGATACAACCGCTGAAATGGCGAAAATCGGCATGGAAGGTTTTCAGGAGTTCATGGTGAAGCCTGAACGTCTTGACGACATCCTTGATCGTCTAGAAGCTGCGCGCCAACGTATTTATCAATAGTCTTGGTGACATCTAAAATATGGTATTCCCCGGCCCTGTCGGGGAATACCATACCAAAAAGAACCGGAGGCCAGCCAAATGGCACGCATTTCACGATACTGGAAGGAACGGCAGCTTCGCATTGCACCGTGGCTTTTCCTTGCCCCCGGCATTTTTATGTTTCTGCTATATGTAATTATCCCGATTTTCCAATCCATGAGCCTGTCTCTGTATAAATGGGATGGCATGGGCACTAAAGAATACATTGGCCTCGCCAACTATGTTGAACTGATGGACGACAGGGCGTTTTATACCTCGCTTAAAAACAACGTAATCTGGCTGGTACTATATTTGTTAGCAATCCCTGCGGGCCTGTTTGTTGCATTGTTTCTGAATCAGACGGTCCGAGGCATTCGCATTTACAAATCCATGTTTTTCTTTCCTTTTGTTATTTCCCAAGTCGTAGTTGGCCTTGTTTTCACATGGTTTTACGATCCGAATTTCGGGTTGCTGAATGTGGTGATCACCAGCTTTGGTTTTGACCCCATCGCGATCATGGCCGATGAGCGCTATGCGACCTATGGCATTATTGCTGCCGGCCTGTGGCCCCAAACTGCGTATTGCATGATCCTGTACTTGACCGGCCTGAACGCGGTTGACCCCGAACAGATTGAGGCCGCGCGGTTGGACAATGCAAAGGGCTGGCGCATGCTGTGGTATGTGATCTTGCCACAACTGAAACCGGCAACCTTTATTGCCATGGTGGTCACCGTGATCGGGGCGTTGCGCTCATTTGATCTGGTGTCGATCATGACCGATGGTGGCCCGTGGGGCAGCTCTCGGGTGCTGGCCTTTTACATGTATGAAAAAGCATTTTCCGAATACGGTTTCCGCATGGGGTACGGCGCAGCCATTGCCGTGGTGCTGTTTGCCATCATGATGATCTATATCACAGTGTTCCTTTACAAAATGTACCGTGACGAGAGGGGCCAGTAGCATGTTTCCAACACCCATCGAGAAAACCAGCCGCGTCACCCGCAATCTTTATCGTGTCGCCCTGCCCTTTGCCCTGATCGTCTGGTTACTGCCGCTGATTGCTGTGGCGCTGACCTCTATTCGTTCAGCGGGAGACTTAACGGCGGGCAATTACTGGGGGTGGCCGACCTCGTTCAACATGGTTGAGAATTACACAGCAGTTTTCACAAATTCGCCCATTGCCAAGTACATTTTCAACAGCTTCAAGGTTACAATCCCAACCGTAATCGGCGTGATTGCTTTATCCTCGATGACGGGATTTGCGCTGGGGGTTTATAAATTCCGGGGGAATATACTGATATTTTTCATGTTTATCGCCGGTAATTTTGTACCCTTTCAAATCTTGATGGTTCCGGTGCGTGACCTGACGCTAAACCTTGGGCTTTATAATACCTCTGCTGGGTTGGTGTTGTTTCATGTCGCCTTTCAAACCGGTTTTTGTACGCTATTTATGCGCAACTTCATCAAAGCCCTGCCACCTGAATTGATAGAGGCGGCGCGGGTTGAGGGCGTATCGGAAATCCGGATATTCTGGTATGTGGTCCTGCCGCTGATGCGTCCGGCCATGGCGGCGCTGTCGGTGCTGGTGTTTACCTTTATCTGGAACGATTATTTCTGGGCGCTGGTATTGACCCAAGGCGCAGATACCCAACCAGTGACGGCGGGGCTTTATTCGCTTAACGGTCAATGGGTTGCCGCGTGGCATCTGGTTTCGGCCGGGGCGATTGTTGCGGCAATGCCCCCTGTGCTGATGTTCTTTTTGATGCAAAAACACTTTATCGCCGGGCTGACGCTCGGGGCGGTTAAATAGGAAATTCTATGACTTTAAAAATCGCCTTTATCGGAGCCGGATCGATGATATTCATGAAAAATATCATCGGGGATGTATTGCATTACCCGTCACTGGCTGGTGCAGAAATTGCGCTAATGGACATTGACGCAGACCGTTTGGCAGAATCCAAATTGGTCGCCAACAAGATGGTCGCAGCGCTGGATGCGCCTGCAATAATAACCACGCACCTAAACCAGCGCGATGCGCTGATCGGCGCAGATTTTGTGGTCGTGGCGTTCCAGATCGGCGGCTATGATCCTTGTACCATCACCGATTTTGATATTCCCAACAAACACGGGTTGCGCCAGACTATCGCCGATACGCTGGGTATTGGCGGCATCATGCGCGG
The DNA here is from genome assembly GCA_964429065.1 of uncultured Rhodobacterales bacterium. Taxonomy (GTDB): domain Bacteria; phylum Pseudomonadota; class Alphaproteobacteria; order Rhodobacterales; family Rhodobacteraceae; genus NORP23. Next base: position 236 of record CAYSAZ010000081.1, on the reverse strand, counting down.
CCTGCGCACCGTGCCGCATTTATGGTCGATCTGCGAAGATATGCAGGCGGTTTGCCCCGATGCGCTGATGCTGAATTACGTCAATCCGATGGCAATTAACATCTGGGCAATGGCGGCAAAATACCCTGACATCAACATCGTAGGCCTGTGCCATTCGGTTCAGGGCACCGCCGAGGAACTGGCAGAAGATCTGGGTGTAGATCTGAAAAACCTGCGTTACAAAAGCGCTGGCATCA
>CAYSAZ010000080.1:0-10707 GCA_964429065.1 uncultured Rhodobacterales bacterium | reverse complement strand
CGCGACCCCGACGTCCTAGACACATGGTTTTCCTCCGGCCTCTGGCCCATCGGCACACTTGGCTGGCCCGAAGATACCGAAGAAATGCAAAAGTATTTCCCGACCGATGTGTTGATCACCGGCTTTGACATCATCTTTTTCTGGGTGGCCCGCATGATGATGATGCAGCTCGCCGTTGTTGATAAAATCCCGTTCCACACGGTTTATGTGCATGCGTTGGTGCGCGATGAACACGGCAAAAAGATGTCAAAATCCACCGGCAATGTGATTGACCCGCTGGAAATGATCGACGAATTCGGCGCCGACGCTGTGCGCTTCACCCTCGCCGCCATGGGGCGTGATCTTAAGCTTTCCAAGGCGCGCCTGACCGGCTATCGCAATTTTGGCACCAAGCTTTGGAACGCGGCGCGGTTTGCACAAATGAATGAGTGTAAACCCGGTGATTTTGACCCGGCCAGCGCTACGCAAACGGTGAATAAATGGATTATCAGCGAGACGGTGCGGGCGTTGAAAACAACCAATAAATCGCTGGAAAACTACCGGTTTTCCGATGCTGCCATGGGGCTTTATGCCCATGTCTGGGGCAAGGTCTGTGACTGGTACGTCGAATTTGCCAAGCCGTTATTGCAATCGGATGATGCAGCCGTGGTCGCCGAAACACGCGCCACGATGGCTTGGGCGATTGACCAATGTTTGCTGCTGCTGCATCCCATCATGCCGTTCATAACCGAGCAACTTTGGACTGATATAGCACCACGCGAAAAGATGTTGATCCACACTGAATGGCCTGAACTGCCTGACACTTTGATCGACGCAGATGCGGACCGTGAAATGAACTGGGTGATCGCGCTAATCGAAAATATTCGTTCGCTACGTGTTGAAATGCGCGTGCCTGCGGGGGCTAAAATCCCGATGATACAGTTGCAACTCGATGCCGCTGGGCAAGCCGCGCTGAACGGTAACACTTTGCTGATCCACCGACTTGCGCGGCTCTTGGATATTTCGCTTGCGGATAGCGCCCCCAAAGGTGCCGTCACGATAACAGTTGAGGGTGGTACATTTTGCCTGCCACTGACCGATATCATTGATCTGGATGCAGAAAAAACCCGGCTTGCCAAAGCGATTGATAAACTGAGCAAAGAAATTTCTGGCCTTAAGGGTAAGCTGTCCAATGAGAAGTTTTTGGCCAAAGCGCCCAAAGCAGTTGTCACTGAGAATCGCGAGAACCTCAAACGGGCGCAAAGCGATATCGAGAAAATAGAAGCGGCACTAATACGGCTTGAAGAGATGGGATAGCTTCTATTTTGCATAAATATCCCCGCCGGAGGCTTTAAAACTTTTTGCCTCCGGCGGGGATATTTTAACAAAGTAGAAACCATTTTTGATGAAGTTATCGTGGCGGTACAGGCGGGGACGCCGATGGCCGTCAAAGTAGAAGACGCCTCGTTCAGGGTTTCCTGGGCGGGGTGTTTATTCTATGGTTCCCAAAATTTTCATAGAAAAGAATCGGAAAGCCTATGGGCAAACCTCTGGCTGACAGACTGGATTTTGTGTTGTTGCTGGGCGGGCTGTCAGCCTTAACCGCGATGGCGATTGATATCACGGCCCCGGCAACTGGCGTTATTGCTCGTGATTTTGCTGTGCCAGAACGCATGGGCGCGATGATAGTCGGCGTCTATTTCATCGCCTATGCCATTGGGCAATTATTTTGGGGCCTGCTGTCTGACGCCTTTGGGCGACGCAGGGTTTTACTGATCAGTTTAGCTGCGTTTGCCTTGGCGTCTTTTGGAGCGGCGATGGCCAGCAGTTTTTGGATGTTGATCGGGTTTCGAGCGGCCCAAGGCCTGGCAGCCGGTGCGCCGGTTATTGCGCGTGCCATCGTGCGCGATATTGGCAGCGGTGTCGTTATGGCCAAATTATTAGCGGTTTTAATGGCCGTAACCGCAATTGCTCCACTGCTTGCGCCAATCATCGGAGCAGGGTTGCTCGTGTTGTTTTCATGGCGCGCGATATTCATCTTTTTGGTATTTATAGGGCTGGCTTTGCTGGTGCTTTCTTATTTTAACGCAGAAGAAACAGCCAAACAGACACGCCCGGAACGGTTCAGCTTTGGCTTTGTGGTCTATGCTTTCCGTTATCTTTTTCACCAACGGGATTTTCTTGTCGGGATGGGGATTTCCAGCCTGACGTTCGGAGGATATGCCAGCATTCTGTCGCTTGGCGCTGTGGTGGTTGAGCAGGCTTACGGTCTTAGCCCCGCCGCATTTGGCACTGTATTTGCCCTTGGGGCCATGTTCATCATGGGCGGTAGCATGGCCGTGCGATTGCTGGTTACACGTTTGGGCATGCGCAAGCTTGGGCTATTGGCCATCACGGTTTTGGGGGTGGCAACCTTGATACATCTGGTGTTGTTTTTCACAGATCCCAGCCTGACAGTATTTTGGGGCGGTGTGTGCATCTATATGCTGGCTTTTGGTCTGATTTTACCCTCCGCACAAGCCGTCGCAATGGAACCCGCGGCTGAAATGCCGGGCTTTGCGGGGTCGGTTCTTGGCGCAATGTTGATGGTGGCAGGGGGTGCTGGTGCATGGCTGGCTGGCATGTTGTTTGACGGCTCGCACAGTGCCATATCCGGTACGATGGTGATTTTTGGCGGGCTTGCTGTCGCTTGTTTTATTGGCGCGCGCATATATGATCGCACTAAAGCTTAACAAAAGGGGCTGTGCATGAAAGCGCCACGTTACACCGATCTCGTTACCCGTTTGCCTGCGATTGTGCCTTTTGTTGGCCCAGAGACGCAAGAACGGGCGCGGGGGGCAAAATTCGCAGCGCGTTTGGGGGCAAATGAAAGTGTGTTCGCCGCTTCGCCAAAAGCAATTGCCGCGATGCAAGCCGCAGCGCCCGATATCTGGATGTACGCAGACCCTGAAAATTACGATCTGAAACAGGCACTGGCGGCGCATCACGGGGTTGGGGTTGAAAACATTGTGGTTGGGGCTGGTATCGACGGGCTGCTTGGCGGGCTTTGCCGGATGTTGCTGGGGGATGGTGCGAGGGTTGTGACCTCGCACGGGGCATATCCGACGTTCAATTTCCATGTGGCAGGGTACGCTGGGCAGCTGCATACGGTGCCGTATTTGCACGACGCCGAGGATCCCAAAGGGGTGCTTGATATGGCGGAGAAAGTCGATGCATCCTTGATATATTTCGCCAATCCGGACAATCCTATGGGCAGTTTTCACACCGCGGATGTGATGCAGAATATGATCGATAATGTGCCTGCTGGCGCGGTTTTGTGTCTTGATGAGGCCTATGTTGAATTTGCACCCAAAGGTACGGCCCCGCCGCTGGATATTGAGAACCCCAACATCATCCGTATGCGGACCTTTTCCAAGGCTTACGGCATGGCGGGCGCGCGGGTTGGATACGCGATTGGTGCTGCCGGTTTGATTGCAGCCTTTGACAAGGTGCGCAACCATTACGAGATGAATCGCGCCGCCATAGCCGGGGCGCTGGCGGCGCTCGAAGATCAGGGGTATTTGGAACAAATCATTCAAAAGGTTATTGCGGCGCGGGGTCGTATCGGGGATATTGCCCGTGAAAATGGTCTTAGCCCGTTGCCCTCGGTAACGAATTTCGTGACCATTGATTGTGGGCGCGATGGAGATTACGCCAAAGCGCTGGTTGGTGAAATGTTGGCGCGCGGGGTTTTTATTCGCATGCCTTTTGTCGCCCCGCAGAATCGCTGCATTCGGGTATCGGCAGGGCGCTCGCAGGATCTTGATCTGTTTGCGGCCGCATTGCCGGCTGCACTGGAGGCCATAAAATGACCGATTACCCACGCGATATGATTGGATATGGGGCACATCCGCCTGATGCGCATTGGCCCAAAAATGCCCGTATCGCGGTGCAATTTGTCATTAACTACGAGGAAGGCGGCGAGAATTGCACCTTGCACGGGGATGCGGCATCAGAGGCGTTTTTGTCGGAAATTGTCGGGGCCGCAGCCTGGCAGGGGCAGCGCCATCCAAATATGGAATCGATTTACGAATACGGTTCACGTGCCGGGTTTTGGCGTTTGCACAGAATGTTCACGGCGCGTGAAATTCCGGTCACAGTTTTTGGGGTGGCAATGGCATTGCAGCGTAATCCAGATGTGGTGGCGGCGATGAAATCAGCCGGTTGGGAAATCGCCAGTCACGGCTATAAATGGATAGATTACAAAGACATACCAGAGGATATTGAACGCGATCACATCGCCAAAGCCATCCGCGTTCACACAGAAGTGACAGGGGAAAAACCGTATGGAATGTATCAGGGGCGCAGCTCTGAAAACACCCATCGTTTGACCATGGAGGCAGGGTTTAGCTATTCTGCGGACAGTTATGCCGACGATCTGCCGTATTATATCAATGGCCCGAGCGGCCCGTTTTTGATGGTGCCCTATACGCTTGATGCCAACGATATGCGCTTTGCATCGCCGCAGGGTTTCAACGCTGGTGATCAGTTTTTTACCTATCTCAAAGACAGTTTCGACACACTTTACACCGAGGGTGGGCGGATGATGTCAATCGGTCTGCACTGCCGTCTGGTTGGGCGACCGGGACGTGCGGCGGCATTGGCACGGTTTCTGGACTATGTGCAAAACCATGATAAGGTCTGGCTAACAACACGCAGAGATATTGCAAAACACTGGCGCACAAAACACCCGCCTAAGGAGGCTATATGCACGGCAAAATGAATTATGTGGAATTTCATAGTCGGGGTTCTTCTATTGCTCCCAACTACTAATTGAAGCATAAAGTAACTACGCTTAATAATGGCTGTTGTAGAGAAAATAGATGTCAGATTTAATAATTTCATTAACCACAATCCCGCCACGGATGGATAAAATTGCGCCCACCCTACATGATCTTTTAAACCAGACGGCCAATATAAAAGAAATTCGTCTTAATATCCCACGAAAATATCGCAGATTTGATTTTAATCTCAATGATCTTCCTGAAATACCTGAGGGTATCAACGTTTGTATTGTTGACGAAGATATGGGGCCGGCAACCAAAGTGTTGCCAGTGGTGCAAGATTTTAGAGGCCAAAACATTGAGATTTTGTTTTGCGATGATGATCAACCTTATGATCCGGGTTGGGCGCAAAGATTTTTGAATGCGCGTGAAGAACAACCAAATGCTTGTATTGTCGAAACAGGGTATGATTTTAATATATATTCTAAAGGAATAAAGCATAATGATAGCGAGAAATATTTACCACGAGCCAGACGGCGACATAAGGGTTTGGCTTATAGATTGTTTCGTTTGGCGTCTGGCTTTACAAAAAAACGGACGCTTTATGACAGGGATGGATATGTTGATATCCTTGAAGGGTATCGCGGGGCAATGATCCGCCCCGAATTCTTGCCTGAAGAAGTCATGGATATCCCTGATGTACTCTGGACCGTCGATGATCCGTGGTTATCTGGTCATATGATCCGTATTGGTGTGCCTATTTGGCTATTTTCTGGTGCGCCCGTTTGGGAAAAACCTTACGATGCACATTTCAGGGATAGCCTTGTGGAATTTACATATAAAGGCCATTGTCGTCAGAAGGCTGATGCAGCATGTATTGAATATTTTCGCACTACGTATGGAATCTGGCAAGATAAAGCCAATATAGATGCGAATATTACCTAGATATCACCTGCACTGCAGCGTCAATCGCGCCCTTTCCGTGCGGGATATTGCAGGCTTTTAGCCCCGCATCAATCGTGGCCAGCGCCCCCAGCAACATCGGGGGGTTCATATGCCCCATATGGCCGATACGAAAGGCGCGGTTGTCAAAGCCAAGCCCGATGCCCAGCACCAGCCCGGCCTGATTTTCACACCAATGCCGCAGCGCCGTAAAATCGGCGTCATCGCTGATGATTGTTGTAACCGCGTAAGAACGGTGGTTTGGATCCGGCACACTGCAGCGCAAAACCCCGCCGATTGCCCATGCGTCAATCGCAGCCCAAATGGCCTCGGCCTGTTGTTTGTGGCGCGCCCAGAGGTTTTCAAGACCCTCATCGACCACCAGCATTTCAAGTGCTGCCTCAAGACCAAAAAGATGGTGCGTCGGGGGGGTGCCGCCAAATTTCTGGTAAAACCGCGCGCCGGATATACGCGGTGCCCAATCCCAGTAGGGTGAGGTTTTCGTGATGCTCTGGGAAACCGCATCGGCCTTTGCATTATGAAAGGTAAAGGCCAACCCCGGCGGCGTCATCAGGCCTTTTTGACATCCCGCCACCATCACATCCACGCCCCATGCGTCCATTTCAAAACGTTCACAGCCAAGGCTGGCGATACAATCGACCATCAGCAAGGCTGGATGATCTGCTGCATCAATCGCGGCGCGTAATGCCGCAATATCGTTGGACACGGAGGTCGAGGTATCAGTATGCGTGCCCATAACTGCCTTTATTTCATGGAATTTATCGGCCCTAAGGGCTTGGGTGATTGTTTCAGGGTCAAACCGGGATGTGGACCCAAAATCGAGCAGCTCTACCGCGATCCTCATCTTTTGGGCAACCTCGGCCCAGCCATGCCCAAACCGCCCCGTCGCGAGGGTCAGCACTTTTTGGCCAGGCGCAATAACATTGTGCAGCGCGGCCTCCCAAACCCCATGTCCATTGCAGACATATACGGACACATTGCCCGAAGTACGTGCGATTTTGCGTAGATTTTTAAGAATATCGTCAAAACTGTCGACCAACGGCCCGGCATAAATATTCGGGGCCGCCCGGTGCATTGCGTTCAAAACCCGGTCAGGGATAACCGAGGGACCGGGGGTCATAAAAAGATCGCGTCCATAAGATAGGTGCATGGCTTATCCTAATTTGTTTGCACCAATGCTGATTGAAAAACCGCACCGGCGTCAATAGATAAATAAATCCGCCCGTGCTATTGAGAGATCAGGCATCAACGCTTAATTTGCCTAAGAACGCCTAAGTGCGACAAACAAGGGAATCGGGCATGGATGCCAAGGATAAAACAGATGCTGGCAGCTATCGCCGTTTGTGGCGTGATTGGATATCACCACACAAGACCCTGATTTCCATCGGTTTTTTCCTGATGATCATTGCAGCACTTGGTTCGGCGGGGTATTCCAAGGCGATTCAGTTGATTATTACGGCGTTTGAAACGGCGGATACTTCGGTGATTTACTGGGGACCGCTGGGGATTATTTTGCTTTCTACAATCAAAGGTCTTAGCGCTTATGGGCTAAGTCTGAGCAGCAGCATCGCCTTTGGTCGTTTTGAGGCAAGTTTGCAAAAAGCGATGTATTCCAAGCTTTTATATACCGATTTATCACGTCTTCAGTTGGATTCTCCAGCCTCGCTTGCTGTGCGGTTCAGTGCCGATGTCGGCTTGATCCGCGGCAGTGTGCAGCAGATTTTAGGCGGGGTTTCAGCCGTTTTGATCATCCTTGCGACCGTGGCTGTAATGCTGTCGATCGACTGGCAGATTACGATCGTTTTGATCCTGGTTTTCACCGCCGCAGTGCTGCCTGTCAGTATAATTGGCGGTAAAGTGCGCAAGATTACCAGCGCCGCACAAGAGCAGCTTTCACAGATGAATAACGATATCGTTGAGGGGCTTTCAAGCATCCATATGGCGCGGACCTACCAATTAGAAGACCATCTGGACAAGTCCGCCACATCGATTTTTGACCGGTTGTTATATCTGAAAATCCGACTGATAAAATGGCAGTCGCGCTTGTCGCCCCTGATGGAAATCCTCAGCGGTTTGGCCATTGCTGCGCTGTTGTTTATCGTCTCTTGGCGCATCGGGCGCGGCACGATTACTGTTGCCGATTTCATGGGGTTGCTAACCGGTGTCGGGGTTGTATCGCAACCGGCAAAAAGCATCGGTAATACAATTGCTGCAGCGATGCAGGGTCGGGTTGCTTTGGGGCGGATATTTTCAATTTTAGATTCCGAAAACCAGATTTCAGATAAACCGGAGGCCAGGGCCATCACCCTTACAAAGGGCAATATCCGGTTTGATAAAGTTGGGTTCACCTATCCCAACGGGTTTAAAGCGTTGCAAGAGGTTAATATCGACATTCCAGCGGGGGCGCGTGTGGCGTTCGTCGGGCGCTCGGGTGCGGGGAAATCGACGGTGTTTAATTTACTGCCGCGCCTGTTTGATGTGACCGCAGGCAGGATCATGCTTGACGGGATGGATATTCGCGATTTGACGATTGAAAGCCTGCGTAAACAAATAGCGGTGGTTAGTCAGGATTCAGTTTTACTGGCGGGGAGTGTTGCTAAAAATATCGGTTTTGGACGTCCCGAAGCATCGAATGCCGAAATTCGCGCGGCGGCAAAATCGGCAGCGGCACACGGGTTTATTGAAAAGCTTGAAGATGGCTATGACACGCAGCTTAGCCCGTCTGGCGGGCATTTTTCCGGCGGGGAAAAACAGCGCCTGTCGATTGCCCGCGCGATCTTGCGTGATGCACCGATTTTGTTGCTGGATGAACCAACTTCGGCGCTGGATGCGGAATCGGAATCTGCCATTCGCACAGCCCTTGATCAACTTTCCAGAGGCCGCACAACCTTGATTATCGCCCATCGTCTGGCGACAATTCTGGACGCGGATAAGATCATCGTGATGGACGCCGGGCGCGTGGTGGAAAGTGGTAATCATGCTGAATTACTACAAAAAAACGGCCTCTATGCCGAACTGTATAACCTTCAGTTTTCCGGGGCCTGATCTTTATATTGTGCCGCTAATATCGCCGGGTCCACCCCTGATTTATAGCGCATCAACAGCATAAAATTTTGCAAAGAACGTAGCAACCAGCCCTGGGCGCGATATTTTTCAGCACTGGTCGTGATACGTGCGGCCAGCGGCGTTAATTGCCCGCGCAAAGCAGATGCTATCGCTACGTCCTCCATCAAAGGAATTGGGCGATATCCGCCGATATTATTATATAATATTCGGCTGATCAGCAGCCCTTGATCGCCGTAAGGCAGGCCAAACAGGCGTGCGCGCATATTCGCCCAATTGGCGACAATCCGCGCGGGCAGGGTGGTTTCATCAAACTGCAATGTGAAATATCCGGCGGTGGTTTTGCCTTGCATATGGGCCTGTGCAATCGCGACCCAGCCGGGGGTCAAAACACTGTCTGCATGCAAAAACAACAGCCATTCCCCACGGGCCAGCGCCGCCCCCTTGGCCATCTGTATTCCGCGCCCTTTCGGGGTTTTGATGATGCTCGCACCAACACCATCCGCAATATCTGCGATATCATCGCCCGATCCACCATCGGCAAAGATAACCTCGGTCAGAATACCGGCCTCTAGGGCCTCGCCAAGGCTGGCTAGACAAGGGGTGATTTTATACGCGGCATTCAGTGTCGGGATGATGATGGATAATGGTGCTGGCATGTGGTTCTCGATCAGGGGTGCAATGGGCTAAATATACCTATATATACACCAAAGAAAAGGAGCTACCAAATGCCTGAAATTTACCATAATCCTGATCGTAGTATCTTGCGGATTTCCGGCGCGGACCGAATAACGTTTCTGGAAGGGCTGGTTAGCAATGCGGTTTCTAAGGTAAAAAACGGTGCGGTATATACGGCGCTATTAAGCCCAAAAGGCAAGTATCTATTTGATTTCATTATGACAAATGAAGATAATAGCATCTTGCTGGATGTGAAATCAAGCCGTGCAGCAGCGCTTGCACAACGTCTGAACATGTATCGTTTGCGCGCCGATGTTCAGATTGGAGATGCGGGTTTGCAGGTTTTTCAGGGGTTTGAAGGCCTGCCCTCGGGCGCATTTATTGACCCGCGCATGCCCGAATTGGGATGGCGGATGTACCAGACGAAATGCGATGCGGCGCCGTTTTGCCAAACCCGCTGGGATGCGCTTCGGGTTGCTCACTGTGTGCCCGAAACCGGCATTGAACTTGTGCCCGAGGAAACCTATATCCTTGAGGCTGGGTTCGAGCGTCTAAACGGTGTGGATTTCAAAAAAGGCTGTTACGTCGGGCAAGAGATCACCGCGCGTATGAAACATAAAACCGAGCTTAGAAAAGGTCTGGCGCGGGTAGCGATTTCAGGAAATGCAAAGACCGGCACACCAATCACTGTCGAAGGAAAATCCGCAGGAACCCTGTTCAGTATTTCAGGCGCACACGCACTGGCATACCTGCGTTTTAATCGTGCGCAAGGCGATATGCAGGCAGGGGATGCAGTACTGCGGCGGGTTTAAAAATTCCTTGAGATCGTCGCCTGACATGATGTTACCTCATAGTCAAAAAACGCAACATTGGACCAGTTTTCAGTGTAGGAACATGACAAACGTGGGGTGAAACCCATGTAATTGATCGTGCTGTTATAAATCTCAAAATTGACCCCGTAATAGCTGTCATGACGCGTAATGCTGAGGGTGGGGAATACGCCAATATAGGGTCTATCACCATAATTCAGGCCAAGGCTCGTGTGCAGGCCACCCTCCCAAGCTTTTGAAATACCTACGGAAATTTTGTAGTCATTGTATTGTAAATGCGATTCACGGGCGCGCCCCCATTGATTGGACAAACCAACAGAACCCGACAGCGTTGGGTTAATTTGATGGCGCAAGTTTACCTGTAGGCCACTTACGTACCCGTCATTATGAGGTTTAGACGGGTTTACCTGATATTCGGTATTTGCCGAAAC
>CAYSAZ010000079.1:0-10758 GCA_964429065.1 uncultured Rhodobacterales bacterium | reverse complement strand
CGCGCATTGAATGGAAGGACGGGTTTGACGTGATTGATCTGTCTGCCAGCGCCAAAGCTGCCGAAAATGCCATCGCCGATTTCTTTTCCGAACTAGATCATTTCTCCAAAACCAAGGTGCCCCATGCAAACAAATGAAACCGAAACCCCCGTTGAAAACGGCAGCAATATTCTTTCACAAATGCGCGGAAAATCCCTTATGGGTGTGCAGATTGAGATCACGATCTCGGTCGGGAAAACCCATCTGGCCCTTGCGGATTTCGTGAAACTGGAAAAAGATTCCGTGCTACAACTGGATAGCAACATAGAGGATCCCGTAGATATTTACGTTGGCGATCGGCTGGTTGCGCGCGGCGAGCTGGAAGAGGTTGAAGGTGACAGTGGCCGCCTTGCAGTGCGTCTGACCGAGGTTGCTGATCTCTCTGACGGCTTGTAAATACAGCATGAAAACCCCCACGCTTTTCATAAAATTTGCAGCAATTTCACTGATGTTTTTATGCATCCTGTCGGCCCCCCTCGCCGCACAGGAGGTATCCTTTGATCTAGGCGGCGATTCCATATCCTTGCGCGCGGTCCAAATGTTTGTCCTGCTCACCGTACTTAGCCTCGCACCCGGCCTTGCGATCATGCTCACCTGTTTTCCGTTCATGGTCACGGTGCTGTCCATTTTGCGCCAAGCCATCGGCGTGCAACAAGCCCCGCCAAACATGATGATTGTCAGCCTCGCATTATTTCTCACATGGTTCGTCATGGAACCTGTATTCTCAGAAGCCTGGGAAGTCGGCGTACAGCCACTAATGCAAGAAGAAATCACCGCCCAAGAAGGATTTAACCGCACCATCGCCCCGTTTCGCATATTCATGGAAGGACGCGTATCAGCCGAAACTTTGGGTATGATGGCCGACGTATCCCCAACAAAATTTTCCCCCGACGAGGCCGTGCCACTGTCAATCTTGCTACCCTCCTTCCTGCTTGGCGAAATCCAGCGCGGTTTCGAGGTCGGGTTTTTAATATTTTTACCCTTCCTGGTCATTGATTTGGTCATCGCCGCCGTGCTTATGTCTATGGGCATGATGATGGTGCCCCCGGCGGTAATATCCTTGCCGTTCAAACTGGCGTTTTTCGTTATCGCCGACGGTTGGACATTGCTGGCCGGGGCTTTAGTGCGCAGCTACGGGGGGTGAATATGCAAGATATACTCGGAAAAACAGCCATTATCACGGGGGCAAGCCGTGGGATTGGTGCGGCAACGGCACTGGAATTGGCGGCGCGCGGCATTGCGGTTGTTCTGGCAGCGCGCAACACAGATCAAATTCAGGAACTTGCCGAAAAAATTACGCAACAGGGTGGTCGTGCGCAAGCGGTGGCTTGTGACGTTGCCGATTACGCGTCGGTAGAAAACGCGATGCAAACCTGTATCAATACTTTTGGCAGGCTTGATATTTTTGTCGGCAATGCCGGCACAATTGACCCAATCGGGGCGCTTGTCACCTCTAACCCTGACAGTTGGGGGCAAGCAAGCGACGTTAATTTCAAGGGGATTTACCACGGGCTGCGCGCAGCATTGCCCCATATGCAGGCGCAAAAATCCGGTACAATTATTAATGTAAGTTCCGGCGCCGCCCACGCCCCCTTGGAAGGTTGGAGCCATTATTGCGCCGCCAAAGCCGGAGCTGCGATGCTGACACGCGCGGCCCATCTTGAACATGAGGTTGATAACCTTAGGATTTTCGGCCTTAGTCCGGGTACAGTGGCAACAGGCATGCAAGTGGCAATCAAGGCCTCGGGCATTAATCCTGTCAGCCAGCTTGATCCATCGGTGCACGTGTCGCCCGAATGGCCCGCCAAAGTTATTGCCTGGCTATGCACATCCGATGCTGACCCGTTCAAAGGCCAAGAAGTTAGCTTACGCGATGAAGATATTCGCAAACGCGCCGGAATTTAGCCAGAAACCTGAATTTGGGTCACGGTTGGGTAAGGAATTTCAATCCCAGCTTTATCAAAGGCATCCTTGACCCCGCGGGTCAAATCGCTGTGCAAATCCCAGTAATCTGTGCGATCACACCAAACGCGAACCGTAAAATCCACGGAACTGTCGCCAAGGTTTGTGACCTTGATGAAGGGTTCGGGTTCTGCGTGGCTGCGCGCGTCTTTTTCCACAAGTTTGCGCAAAATAGTTTCAGTTTTCTTCAAATCAGCCTGATAGGAAACCCCGAACACCAGATCGACGCGGCGGGTGTCATAAAATGAATAGTTCATGATCGAAGACGCCCAAATATCGCTGTTTGGCACGGTAATTTGTATGTTATCGGGCGTTACCAATTCCACGGTGAACAGCCGGATAGATACAACCGTGCCGCTTTGCCCTGCTGCCATGATGTAATCGTCGACCTTGAACGGGCGAAACCCGAGCAACATCACACCGGCTGCCAAATTGGAAAGCGTACCTTGTAATGCCAGCCCAATCGCCAACCCGGCGGCACCAATAAGGGCCACAAGGGATGTTGTTTGCACACCAAAACGCGCCAGCACAAACACCCCGGCAAATATCAAAATGGTATAGCGCGCCGCACTTGCAAGAAACCCAAAAAGGGTCTCATCCAGCTCTTCATGCCGCTTGCCCAACTCGCGCAATTGCCGGCTGACAAAGGCCGACGCCCATAGTGCTGCTGCTAAAATTGCCGCAGCAATCGCAACATTTATCAATAAATTCAGAAACCATTCCATAATAATCGCCCTTTCAACTTACCCAATATGCCCTTGATTTTCACCAATTTGCCCACGGTGCAACAAAAAATGATCCAGCAAAACACAGGCCATCATCGCCTCGCCCACAGGAACGGCGCGAATGCCGACGCACGGATCATGGCGCCCTTTGGTGATAATTTCAGTATTTTCACCCGATTTCGTAATCGTTTTGCGCGGTGTCAAAATCGACGACGTGGGTTTAACGGCAAACCGGCAAACCACATCCTGCCCCGTCGAAATCCCCCCCAAAATTCCACCGGCATGATTGCTGGAAAAGTCCGGCCCATTAGGACCCATGGTGATTTCGTCGGCATTTTCTTCGCCCCGCAAGGTAGCCGCTGCCATGCCCGCACCAATTTCAACGGCCTTAACCGCATTGATCGACATCATTGCGGCCGCAACATCCGTATCAAGTTTTGCATAAACCGGCGCGCCCAAACCGGCAGGGACACCGGATGCGGTAACTTCGACAATTGCGCCAACGGAACTGCCGGATTTGCGTAAATCCGCAAGATATTTTTCCCATGTTTGGGCGGCTGTCGCATCAGGTGTCCAAAACGGGTTTTCGGTGATTTGTGCCATATCCATACCGGCACGATCAATTTCATGCGGCCCCATTTGCACCATATACCCGGTGATTTTCAAATCAGGCAGCAGGGCTTTCAGCGCCGCACGGGCAACCCCGCCAGCCGCCACTCGCGCCGCAGTTTCGCGCGCACTGGAACGTCCGCCGCCACGATAATCGCGATTACCATATTTCTGATAGTAGGTAATATCAGCATGGCCGGGGCGAAATTTTGCGGCAATATCCCCATAATCCTTGGACCTCTGATCGGTATTGGCAATCATCAACTGGATCGGTGTGCCGGTCGTGCGACCGTCAAAAACGCCTGACAAAATCTCAACGTGATCGGCTTCTTGGCGTTGTGTGGTGAATTTATTCTGCCCGGGTTTGCGCACATCCAGCCACGTTTGCAACATTTCAGCATCCAGCGCAATATTGGGCGGGCAGCCATCAACCACAGCCCCAAGCGCCGGTCCATGGCTTTCACCCCAAGTGGTTACGCGAAATAAATGGCCAAATGAATTCATAGACATGGAAGACTCCTCTTTAGGCTCAATACCCTATGAAACGCGGCGCAAAAACCCCTTTTATTACACCTCTTGCAATTTTGCAGCATATGGATGATGTTCGCCCCACCTCGGGGAGCCAGTTGGCTGAGATGCATTACGCGGACCCGTTGAACCTGAACCGGATCATGCCGGCGTAGGGAAGGTGCGGAAAATTCGCCTCCTCTTTGCGTCGCAGTATTAGGAGAAACCTATGAAATATACACTTCTTGCTGCGGCCCTTGTCACACTTTCAAATGTGGCGATGGCTGAAACCCCAACCTTAACGGTCTATACATACGATAGTTTTATATCCGACTGGGGGCCTGGCCCTTTGATCGAAGCAGCGTTTGAAGAAACCTGCGAATGCGATTTAAAATTTGTCAGCGCGGGCGACGGCGCTGCGGTATTGGCGCGCCTGAAACTGGAGGGGACGCGAACAGAGGCTGACATCGTGCTTGGCCTTGACACCAACCTTATCACAAGCGCCAAAGCCACTGGATTGTTTGCACCCCACGCTGGAATACCTGCAGATCTGACCCTGCCAATCATCTGGAATGACGACACGTTTCTGCCTTTTGATTGGGGGTATTTCGCCTTTGTTTACGATAAAACCAAGCTTGATACGGTGCCGGGCAGCTTTGCTGAACTTCTGGAAAGTGACGCCACAATTATTATTCAGGATCCACGCAGTTCAACCCCGGGGCTTGGGTTATTGCTGTGGATAAAACAGATTTACGGCGATCAGGCGTCAGAGGTTTGGGCAAAGCTTTCCCCACGCATTATCACCGTAACAAAAGGTTGGTCTGAGGCTTACGGCATGTTTTTGGAAGGTGAATCCGACATGGTCCTAAGTTACACAACCTCTCCGGCCTATCATCTGATTGCCGAAGATGACGACACCAAAGCAGCAGCAGCCTTTTCTGAGGGGCATTATCTGCAAATCGAAGTTGCGGGAAAAATTGCCGGCACGGATCAACCAAAATTAGCGGATCAGTTTTTGGCATTCATGACATCCGATGCCTTTCAATCGGTCATTCCAACAACCAACTGGATGTACCCGGCTGTCACACCCACAGGCGGTTTGCCGGAAGGGTTTGAAACCCTCATAACCCCGCAAAAATCGCTGTTGGTGACCCCTGAAACCATTGAAACCCTGCGTGCAGAGGCACTGGCCGAATGGCTTACCGCACTCAGTCGTTAACCATATTATTGGGCACAGGTGCGTTACTGCTTGTTACGTTCCTGCTGTTCGGCCCGCTTGTGGCACTTTGGCTGCGCGCCGATGTCACAAGTGGGGCAAGCGGCCTGCAAGCCTCTGATTGGGTGGCGATCCGGTTCACAGTTTTTCAGGCGCTACTGTCTGCATTCATCAGTATCCTACTGGCCATTCCCGTTGCCCGCGCCCTTGCGCGACGGCAATTTTATGGCCGTGGTGCGATAATCACCCTGCTGGGCGCGCCGTTTCTTTTGCCGGTCATCGTTGCCATTCTTGGCCTGCTTGCCATATGGGGGCGCTCTG
Source organism: uncultured Rhodobacterales bacterium (assembly GCA_964429065.1). Taxonomy (GTDB): domain Bacteria; phylum Pseudomonadota; class Alphaproteobacteria; order Rhodobacterales; family Rhodobacteraceae; genus NORP23. Next base: position 5,379 of record CAYSAZ010000079.1, on the reverse strand, counting down.
GAATCGTGTCGCATATTTTGCTGAATTTCAGGGCCGATCGCCTAAATATTTACGGCCTGTCGGGCGTGTTGCTTGCACATGTGTTTTTCAACCTGCCGCTCGCCACCCGCATGATTTTGCAAGGTTGGAGTACCATCCCTTCGGAACATTTTCGGCTGGCCGCGCAATTGGGCATGACGGCCGGTGATCTTCAAAAACGTCTGGAGTGGCCAATGCTAAAAGGCATCCTGCCCGGCGCTTTCCTGCTGATATTTCTATTGTGCACCACCAGTTTTGCCGTCGCCTTAACCCTTGGTGGCGGTCCCAAAGCGACAACGATTGAGCTTGCTATCTATCAGGCCCTGCGGTTTGATTTTAACCTTTCAAAAGCTGCCATACTTGGTCTGGTCCAGTTTGCAATCTGTGCTGGCATCGCAGTTTTATCTCTGCGTATGACGCTTCAGGTCGATTTTGGCGCCGGGCTGGTAAATACTGTGCGACGCTGGGATACACCAGCGCGTTTCTTGCTGTGGCAGGATCGCATTACCCTGACCGCTGTCACCATATTTCTTGGTGCACCGCTTGTTATGATCCTTTTGCGCGGGGTGCCGATGCTGGCATATCTACCGGCTTCCGTTTGGCCTGCAACGTTAAACAGCCTGCTGGTGGCGCTTTTTTGTGCCGGCTTTTCCCTGATGCTAGCCTTGAGCCTTGCGGGGTTTATCGATGCCTTAAAGGCACAAAAATCCCGAATGGCTGGCCTTTCAGAGGTTTTAGGTTTGCTAACCCTGTCGGCCTCACCTTTTGTGCTGGGCACGGGGTTGTTTATCATGATCCACCCTGTCGCCAATCCGTTTGCCCTGGCCTTGCCGGTAACCGCGCTGGTCAATGCCGCGATCAGCCTGCCCTTGGCATTACGCGTGATCATTCCTGCGCTCGCCCAAAATCGGCAAAACTATGGGCGGCTGGCAGATAGTCTGGACATTACCGGCCTTGCACGATTTCGCATCGTGATATGGCCGGCACTTAGAAAACCGCTAGGGTTTGCAGCCGGGTTGTCGGCCGCCCTTTCCATGGGAGATTTGGGGGTTATAACGCTTTTTGCCCCACCGGATGTGGAAACATTGCCACTGGTAATGTATCGCTTGATGGGGGCATATCGCATGGACGTCGCCGCAAGTGTCGCGGTGTTGCTGGTGTCCCTAACACTAGCATTATTCTGGATTTTCGATCGCGGAGGGCGCCTTGGACATTACGCTTGAGAACCTGAAAATCCGCCACGGGAATTTTTTACTGCACGCGGATTTAACCATTAAAAATGGCACAACGGCGATTATTGGCCCCTCGGGGGGCGGTAAATCCTCGCTGGTTTTGGCGATTGCCGGGTTTGATAAACCGGCACAGGGCCGCGTGCTTTTCGATCACACGGACCTTAGCAAGACCGCACCCGCGCAGCGTCCGGTCACTTTGCTTTTTCAGGAAAATAACCTTTTTCCACACCTAAGCGTATTTCAAAATACAGCTCTTGGTCTGCGTTCAAATCTAAAATTATCACGTGCCCAGACGGATCAGGTTGAAAACGCCTTAAGCCGTGTTGGATTATCCAACATGGGTGCCCGCCTGCCGGGGGCACTGTCAGGCGGGCAACGACAACGTGTGGCCTTGGCGCGCGCATTGTTGCGCGACAAACCGGTGCTGATGCTGGATGAACCTTTTGCCGCCCTCGGGCCTGCGCTTCGCCATGAAATGCTTGATCTGGTGGCAGAAATCAGGGCCGCGCAAAACGCAACATTGCTGCTGGTTACGCATAATCCCGATGATGCGCGCCGGATTGCAGAAAGCACAATTCTTGTGGCCGATGGTCAGGCAATGCCGCCGCTGCCTACGAAAGATTTGCTGGAAAACCCGCCGCCCGCATTGCGTACATATCTGGGTACATAAAAAGGGCGAGGATTTCCCCCGCCCGTTCAATATTATCAATCTTTGTATTTATACGGTGCCCATAGTTTTTTGTTGGTCAGATACAAAAGTGCTGCCAGAAAAACCATGAATACAAATACCAGAAATCCGGTTTCCTTGCGGGCCGTCATCTTGGGTTCGGCGGCCCACATCAAAAATGCGGCTACGTCTTGGGCCATGTGGTGTACGTTGTTTTCGTGACCGTCACGAAATTCAACCAGCTCATCTTCCAATGGTGGTAACATTGCGATCCAGCCGCCGGGAAAGGCGGTGTTTTCGTAAAATGTCGTGCCTGCTTCTTCTTTTTCCTCGCCGGTATATCCCGACAGGATAGACGCAATATATTCTGCGCCACCCATGCCTTTGACAACCTGGTTAATCCCCAGACCGTAGGGGCCGTGGAAGCCGGCGCGGGCCTTGGCCATCAGACTAAGGTCAGGTGCGCCATCATAGGTGCCAAGCGGAAATTTATCTGCGGGCTTTGCCGGGCGATCTTCGTCAAGTTCGGCGTCATACACCTCAAATTGTGCGGCGTATGCTTTGACTTGATCCGCCTCCAGATGTGGGCCGCCTTCGTCACCAAGGGTACGAAACGCCACATATTGCAGACCGTGGCATGCAGAGCATACTTCAGTATAGACCTGAAGGCCGCGTTGCAACTGATGTTGATCATAGGTGCCAAACGGCCCCTCAAAGCTAAAGTCGAAATCCTCAATATGGCTTTCACTGCCCGAGGCATATGCCCCGGTGCTAAGACCCGCCGCTATGAGCGCGGAAAGGATGGTTTTCTTAAACATCATAATATCTCCTTTTCGTCTCTATTCAGCCGGTTTGGGCGGGTAATGGGCATCGAAATCTTCTTCGATAGTTGCCGGCGGTGTTTTGGTTTTCTCAACCCAGCCAAGGACAGGCAGGATAACCAAGAAATACCCGAACCAGTAACCGGCCCCGATCAGTGAGATCGTGGAATAGGGTGGCTCCGCTGGCATCGCGCCACACCACATCAATACCATGAAATCAATTACCAGAAACCAGAACCACCACTTGAATTGCGGACGGTAAACGCCCGAGCGGGTCTTGCTGGTATCCAGCCAAGGCACCAGCGCCATCACAAAGATGGAGCCAAACATCGCCAGCACACCAAAGAATTTCGCATCAACGATGCCGCCGGTTACAAAGCTCGCGGCTTGCACAACCCAGACATCGGCTGTAAAGGCGCGCAAGATTGCGTAGAACGGCAGGTAATACCATTCGGGCACGATATGCGCAGGGGTCGATAGCGGGTTGGCGATTGTGTAGTTGTCAGGATGGCCAAAATAGTTCGGCATAGTCCAGATAACGGCAACAAAAATCGCCAGAACGACAACCAGTGCGAATAGGTCTTTGATCACGAAATACGGCCAAAACGGCAATGTGTCTTTCTCGACCTCATCCTTTGATCCGCGCCGCACTTCGACACCGGTGGGGTTGTTGTTACCCGTGGTGTGAAAGGCCCACATATGCACAGCAACGAGGCCGACAATCACGAAAGGCAGCAGGTAATGCAGCGAGAAAAACCGGTTTAGCGTGGCGTTATCCACCGCCGGTCCGCCCAATAGCCACGTTTGAATCGACTCGCCAATAAAGGGAATAGCACCAAAAAGCCCGGTAATAACCGTGGCACCCCAGAATGACATCTGCCCCCATGGCAGAACATAGCCAAGAAACCCGGTCGCCATCATGGCAAGATAGATCAGCATACCGATGATCCACGTGATTTCGCGCGGTGCCTTGTAGGAACCGTAGTAAAGACCACGGAAAATATGGATATAGACGGCCATAAAGAACAAGGACGCACCATTCATATGGATATAGCGCAGCGCCCAGCCGCCGTTCACATCCCGCATAATATGTTCAACCGAGGCAAATGCCAGATCAACGTGCGGTGTGTAATGCATGGCCAAAACAATGCCGGTGATGATTTGTAACACCAGGCAAAATGCCAGAACAATGCCCCATATCCACCACCAGTTCAGGTTTTTCGGGGTCGGGATCATTAACGTATTATATGCGAGGCTGACAATCGGCAGACGCTCGTGTAGCCATTTCTCAAAGCCGGTTTTTGGCTCGTAATGGTCGTGTGGGATACCACTCATTGTTTTCTCCCTCAGCCTAGTTTGATCACGGTGTCGGAGAGGAAACTCGCGACAGGAACCGGAAGATTTTCAGGTGCAGGACCTTTGCGGATACGTCCTGCGGTGTCATAATGTGAGCCATGGCAAGGGCAGAACCAGCCGCCAAAATCCCCGGAATCACCCAAAGGGACGCAACCAAGGTGGGTGCAAACCCCCATCATCACCAGCCATTCGCCCGCCGCATCCAATGTGCGGTTTTGATCCGCAGCATCGGCATCAGCGGCAGCATTTGCGTTGCGCGCAGCACCATCGGGTAGCAGGGAAACGTCTTCGGCGCGTCCAGCCTCGATTTCATCTGCAGTGCGGCGGCGGATAAACACCGGCTTGCCGCGCCACTTAACCGTAAGTTGTGTGCCAGGTTCCAGACCGCTAATGTCGACCTCGATCGAAGCGAGGGCACGAACATCAGCACTGGGATTCATCTGGTGCACTAGCGGCCATACCGCAGCACCCGTGGCAACAGCACCAGCCGAGGCTGTGGCGACATATAAAAAATCGCGGCGCGCGCCTGTATCTTCTGTTTGAGACAAAAGACCATCTCCTCTTCATAACGGCCCCGGGATTGAGGCGGATATCCAAAACGTCCGCAAACATGCGAACATGATTGCTAGTGGAATACACTTGCAATTCGCTCTGGTCCAGCGGACTTTGCGCCGCAGTGGTTATAGAAAGGTTATTTTTTGCAATGAATCTCAGATTAGCCAGCTTTCAGCCCGATATTGCCCAAAATTTAGGCGCAATGATTCGCCTTTCGGCCTGTTTCGGAGTGCCGATTGATGTAATCGAACCCTGCGGATTCCCGTTTTCGGTTAAAGCATTACGCCGCTCGGCGATGGATTACGCCGATATTGCCGACATAACGCACCATGATTCATGGGAGCTGTATGTGAAAAGCAAACCGGCGGGGCGTATTATTTTAATGACCACCGAAGGTGCGACGCCGCTCTGGGATTTTCAGTTCCAACCCGGAGATACGGTTCTGATGGGACGCGAAACGGCAGGCGTGCCCGCAGAAGTCCATGCCCGCGCCAACGCCACGGTTCTTATCCCCATGCCCGGCGGCGGGCGTTCGCTGAACGTCGCAATGTCTGCAGGAATTACCCTGAGTGAAGCCATGCGACAATTACGCTGACGGATTAGAGCTGCGGGTGGCGGTTGGAGGATTATCCTCATGCCACAAATGAGACCAGACGTATGAACCTACGGCCGTACTTTGATAAATCAAATGCATACTCCAACTTTCTTTTGAGAGGTGAAATTAGAGTTT
>CAYSAZ010000078.1:0-10847 GCA_964429065.1 uncultured Rhodobacterales bacterium | reverse complement strand
TATTTAGTGTGAAAAATTAACTATTTTCACAATTGCCCCGAAATTTTATTGTATTAATTTTCAAACCCTTAAGTTAAAATAAAGTGCAACCCAAGAGAAATGCACTGCAAATACCTTCAACCCTAAAGACTTTGGCACGAATGGTGCATATACAATTTGCATAGAAACTTTATGGAGTAGAGCAAATGAAACACCCGGTAGATGTACATGTAGGTAAACGTATTCGCCACCGCCGTTGGATGGTTGGCATGACCCAGCAACAGCTTGGGGAAATCGTTGGTATCAAATTCCAGCAAATCCAGAAATATGAAACCGGCATGAACCGGGTCAGTGCGTCGCGCCTTTGGGATATCGCGGCAGCGCTCGATGTTGCCATCAGCTTTTTCTTTGACGGCATTTCTGCTGCAGCGGATGATATGGTCCATAAAGCCACGTCCGAGGATAAACTCAAAGGTGACCTTTTGGCGGATAAAGAAGCTCTTGAACTGGTGCGCTCCTATTACGCAATTCCCGAAGTTCAGCGCCGCCGCCTGTTCGATCTTGCCCGCGCATTAAGCGATTCCGCGGCCTAAACAGATTCTTGCGTTGATTGACTAACGCATAGAAATATGAGAAATCCCCTTGCGTCATTTACTGCTGCACGGGGATTTTTTTATGGTACTGGAAAACGAGCAAAAAGATATTATCGCGATTGCCCATAAGATGGCCGATACCGCGCGTGAGATTTCACTGAAATACTTTCGCACACCGGCACTGAAGGCCAGTAATAAAAGCGACGACGGGTTTGATCCGGTTACCATTGCTGACCGCGAAGCCGAGCAGGCCATCCGTGAAATTATTGCAAAAAACCGCCCCAATGACGCTATTATAGGGGAAGAGTTTCCCAATTCGCCGGGCACATCGGGCCTAACGTGGGTAATTGATCCAATTGACGGCACCCGGGCCTTTATCAGCGGCATTCCCACATGGGGTGTATTGATCGGGCTTGATGATGGCACCAAACCGGTTCTGGGCATTGTGGATCAACCCTATATCGGTGAACGTTTCATCGGGGCTTTCGGGCACGCAGAACTAATCACAAAAACCACGACGCAAACCATAAAAACCCGCAATTGCAGCACATTGGCGGATGCGACGCTGATGACCACATTTCCTGAAATCGGCAGTAAAGCCGAACGCATGGGCTTTGAGGCCGTCAGCACAAAGGTAAAGCTTACGCGCTATGGTCTGGATTGTTATGCCTATGCCCTGCTGGCAATGGGGCAGATTGATCTGGTGATCGAGGCGGGGTTGAATGCCTATGATATCCACGGCCCCCAAGGCGTGATTGAAGCCGCTGGCGGCATTGTCACCAACTGGCAAGGCGAACCGGGGCACATGGGGGGGCGGATATTGGCCGCAGGGGATGCGGATTTACACGCTCAGGCGCTGGAAATATTGTCAAAAGCCCCCTGAACGCACAAATAGATAATTTCACCTTTTATCTTGAAAATTCCGCGTAATGCGCCCATATATAGCGCAAGCATGCAGTGCAGTCTTTGCATTACTGCCAACTTTATGGAGGGTCAGATGGCCGAATATGAAACAATCCGCCGCGCCGGCGCCAGCATCCGCACTGCGGAAATCGACGCAGGCCTGCGCGCGCATATGAACAAGGTGTACGGATTGATGTCTGTAGCCATGGTTGTCACGGGTATTGTTGCCTTTCTGGTAGGCGCCGATCTTAGTGCCGCCCTTAGCGGTCAGCCAACACGCTTCCTGTCTTATGGTGTGCTGGAAACATTGTTTAACTCTCCCGTGCGCTATGTCATTATGTTTGCACCCCTTGCCATGGTGTTTTTCCTGGGGTCGGCAATTTCACGTATGTCCCAATCCAAGGCGCAAATGTTCTTTTATCTTTTTGCTGGTCTTATGGGGCTGTCAATTAGCTGGATTTTTGCAGTCTACACTGGATATTCCATCGCACAGACATTCTTTGTGACCGCGATTGCTTTTGCAGGATTAAGCCTGTGGGGCTATACCACGAAAAAGGATATTTCGGGCTGGGGCAGCTTTCTGATCATGGGTGTGATTGGCCTGATCATCACCTCGATTGTAAACATCTGGCTGCAAAGCGAAGCGATTATGTTTGCGGTATCTGCCCTTGGTGTGTTGATATTTGCCGGGCTGACGGCTTATGACACGCAAAACATCAAAAATACCTACCTGCAAGTGCGCACGCAGCCAAATGGTGAAGCGCTGGCACAGAAATATGCGATCTTTGGGGCGTTGCGCCTGTATTTGGATTTCATCAATTTGTTCATGTTCTTGCTGCATTTCATGGGCGGCCGCAACTAGATCCATTCGTATAACATACTGAAACGGTCGGGGCTTGCTCTGGCCGTTTTTTATGGGCTAGTAAGTTTTGCAGAAATATCCACCACAGCCTTGAGCAACAATGCCAGATCGGCGTCTTGAGTGCGGTGATTTGTCAGGTTCACCCGGATGGCGCTTTGGCCTTGCAGCATTGTCGTTGATGGGGCCGCGATACCACTGGTTTGTAGTTTTGCGACGATATCGGCATTTTGCGCAGGATCCGCGACGCTGAAACAAACGATGTTAAGGGATACGGGCGCGCATAGCCGCAAGCTTGGTTCTGCCGCAATCAAGCCTGCGAGGGTTTGCGCCTGCCTGCAATTGCGCGCTATTGCAGCGGCTAAAGCCTCGGTGCCATGTGCCGTGAACTGTGCCCAGATTTTTAGCGCCCGATTGGTGCGCGACAATTCAGGACCATATTCGACCGGCCAGGGATTACCAGCCGCCAGGGCTGCACCTTCACGCAGATATTCAGGGCGCAAACTAAAGGCCGCGCGGTGCAATGTCTCATGGCGGATCAGCACAAAACCGGCGTCATAATTCACATGCAGCCATTTATGAAAATCAAAGGCGATGGAATCGGCGCGATTGATGCCACGCAATTTGGGTTTCAGATCGCTCGACAAGATCGCCGTAGCCCCAAAAGCCCCGTCGATATGCAGCCACAGGTTTTCAGCCGCAGCCGTATCGGCAAGGGCCGCAAGATCGTCAATCGCACCGGTGTTGACCGTACCGGCCGTGCCTGCAACAAAAAACGGGATCAACCCGGCCGCGCGGTCAGACGCGATGGCGGACTGGAGGGCGGTAATATCCATCGTATAATCGGCATTGACCGGGATCAATCGCAAAGCATCGCTGCCAAGACCAAGGATATCAAAGGCCCGCGCAACACAAGTGTGGGCCTGATCCGAGGTATATCCAACCAGCTTGCAGCCCCCGACGCCCCCCTTGCGACTGGTAAAATCGAGCCGTGCATCGCGCGCGGTTTTAAGCGCCACAATCGTCGCCATCGAAGTACCCGAGACGATCAGACCACTGGCGGTATCAGGAAAATCGAACATCTCGCGCACCCAGGCAACCACTTGTTTTTCCACATACATCGCCCCGTGATCCCGCCCGCCAAGATTGGCGTTCATCGCCGCTGCGGCAATATCGGCCAGCATTCCCGTCGGCGTACCAGCCCCATGCACCCAGCCAAAAAACCGCGGATGCGTATTGCCGACACCATAAGGTAAAATTGCGCGCAAAATATCCAGAACTTCACCGCCATCCCGGGGTAAGGGCGCGTTAAATACCGCCTTAAGATCGTCGGGCATGGGTTGCCAGACAGGCCCGTCCTGCATCGCCATCTTGTCAAGCGCTGCCGCCAGCATTGCATGGGCCTGCACTCGAAAATCCTGCCAGTTATCAGGGTCCAATGTGTCGGGCATCAGTGTCTCCAAAATGCGACGGTGAACAGCACGTAGACCGACAATAACTCCAATCGCCCGATCAGCATTGTAATGCTTAGCACCCATTTTGCGCTGTCAGGGAGGCCGGCAAAATTTCCAGATGGACCAATTTCATCCCCCAGCCCCGGACCGATATTGGCCAGCGCTGTCGCCGCCCCCGAAATCGCCGTGACGGGCTCCAACCCCAGCAGGCTTAAGAGCACCGCAACCGTGGCTAATGTCAGCATAAACGCCACAAAAAACGCCATAACGGAGCTTAAAATATCCTCGCCAACCGGGCGTCCCTGATAGCGCGGTGTAAAGATGCCACTGGGGCTGTGGATGCGTTGGATTTGGCTGCGGATAGCAGCGGCAAGTAATTGAAATCTGAATATTTTAATAGAACAACACGTGGATCCAGCGCAACCACCGATCAAGCCCATCAGGAAAAACAAGGCCACAGGAAAGGTGCCCCAAAGTTGATAATCAACGCTGGCAAAACCGGTTCCCGACAGGATCGAGGATACGTTAAACAGAGATTCTCGTATGGATTCTTCTGCGCCAAACCCGTCTTCGAACATCTGAAACCCCGTGACCCCGACAACCAATGCCGCCACCAAAAGCAAAAATGCCCGCACTTGCGGATCGTGCAAAATCGGCTGCGCACTGCCATTCATCAGCTGCACATAACGCACAAAAGGCAGGCTGGAGAGTAACATAAATACCGTCGCCACATATTCCGGCGCGCCCTTAAAAGCCCCAAAAGAGGCATCATAATTGGCGAATCCACCTGTGGAAACGGTGGTTAAGGCATGCACGACCGCGTCAAAAAACGCCATGCCAACAATGCTGTAGGCCAATATGCAGGCAAGCGTTAACCCCAAATATACCACCGAGATGGAACTGGCAATTTCGGCGGCGCGGGGCAGGATTTTGCCAAGGGTATCAAAGCCCTCAGATCGAAAAATCTGCATCCCCCCCACCTTGAGGGTCGGCAAAAACGCCAGCGCCACCACAATAATCCCGACGCCGCCAAACCATTGCATCATGCCCCGCCACAGCAGCGTGCCTTTGGGCAGGGTTTCCAGATTGCTAAACACCGTGGAACCTGTGGTGGTAAGGCCCGACATGGCCTCAAAAAACGCATCCGTATAGCTAACATCGGGCGCGCCGATCCAAAAAGGCAAGGCACCAAATATCGGCAAAACCAGCCAGCTAAGCGTGGTCAGCAAAAAGGTTTGCTGAATCGTTAAACCTTTAAGGCTGACATTCGCGCAAGCCAGCGCCAACAGCCCGCCACTGACGACCGTAATCATCGCGCTGATGCCAAAGTTTCCGGCGTTGGCGCTGCCCGCAGCGAAATCAACGAGAAACGGCACCAGCATAGTTAGGCCAAAGGCTGTGGCCAGCAGGCCAATCACGTATCCAACAGGGCGAAAATCAATCATATGAAAGGCTTGGCCCGTGGCGCCGAAGGTGTCAAGCGTAAGGGTTAACAGCGCGTGTCAGGCAACACCGGGTTCGGACGGTGAAATACCAGCCGCAGGTTACGTTTTATCAGGTTCTTCCAAATTAACGCAGGTAAGCTGCGCAAGAAATCCGGGGCAGCGCCAGCACCGGCATCGCGCAGGGTTTTGATGGCTACGGGGGGGGGTGCCGGCAAAAATATCCCCTGCCCAGCAGCAGCTTTTCCGCCCTTAAGCGCCGCCAGCGCCCGGGTTGTGGCAAAGGGGTTATTCCAGTCAGATGTGTAAACAACACAGCCGTTGCGGTTGATGATAAACACCGAATTTGGAAAACTGCCATAGGCCGCATGGGCGGTTCCCTGCATGTCATCCAACAGAATTTTGCGCCCCTCGTGATCAACATCCCGCAGCGCCAGCGCATTATTGCGTTTATCGGCGCTGTCTTTGTGACAAGGGCGCGATGCGCCGGGGTGCGCCTCACGGACATAAAGAATAGAAAAACTGGTCTTGGTATTGCTTTTTTGCAATGCTTTCATGGCTCTACGACGGCTTTGGAACAGCGGGCAGGTGATGCTAGCCAGTTCCAACACCAGAAAATCCCCGTCAAAATCAAGCAGGTTTTGCTTATCTCCGCTTAGGGTTTCCAACATGAAATCGGGTGCTTTTTGCCCCGGTTGCGGGCCGGGGAAGGTATCAAGTTCATAATGGCCGGCATCAAAATTAGCATAGTTGTAATCGGTCATATCAGGCTCCTGTTTTAGATAGGTCTCGCTCACGTATCGCAAAACACGCCGTGCGGTATCGATATCTGCGGGGGGGGTGCGCGGGTTTTGAGCGATAAACTCCACAGCAATCGGCACCAGTTTGGCCTCCAGCACTTGCGCCTCAGCATTAAGATACACCAGCACGCGGCGGCGATCTTTGGTGTCGTGCTCGCGGGTGATCAGGCGCTTTTTATGCCTGCCATTAGTAAATATCAAGGTCATCGAGGGGTAGGCCATGTAAAACCAACGGGTAATTCCCGCCGATTTTACATGAAGACCTTAGCCCCCCCGGTTGGTGGGATTGCCGATTATGTTCAGGAATTCCTTGCGCAGTTCACGGTCTGTGCGAAAATCGCCCAGCATGGTTGAGGTAACCATCGACACACCGGGTTTATGTACGCCGCGCGTGGACATACAATGATGTTCCCCTTCGAGCACCACAGCCACCCCTTTGGGTTGCAGCACATCAAACAGAGATTGTGCAATCTGCGCGTTCATTTTTTCTTGCACTTGCAGACGTTTGGCAAAGGTATCAACTACGCGCGCCAGCTTAGAAATCCCCACCACCCGTTCGGTCGGGATATAGGCCACATGCGCGACACCAATGATCGGGGCCATGTGGTGCTCACAGTAGGATTCGTAACGAATATCGCGCAAAACAACCATTTCATCGTAACCTTCAACCTCACCAAAGGTGCGTTGCAGCATCTCGTTTGGGTCCTCGTCATAGCCACGGAACCATTCCAGATAAGCCTTGGTTACACGTTTTGGTGTGTCAAGCAGACCCTCACGGTTGGGATCATCGCCAGCCCAGCGCAGGAGCGTGCGCACCGCCTCCTCCGCCTCATCGCGCGTGGGGCGGGTAACGATGGTATTTTTACCTTTTTCGCCTGGTTTTTTAGGGTCGTATACGTTCATTATTGATCTCTCCTATCAGAAATACAGTAGAGACTGGTTTTATATATTCCAAGTATTCCAGCCCGCATTTTTGTTAACAAACAGCTTACCCTCGCCTGATATTGTTAACAAAGTATTACCAAATGGTGAATAGTTTTATTCTAATTACACCTATGGAGGAGTTTACTTCAGCCCAGCAAGTGCGCTGTTAATATCTGCCAGAAGGTCTCTAACATCCTCTAAACCAACAGAAATCCGCACCAACCCGTCTGATATGCGTAAATCCGCTCGTTGATCATTTGTTAACCTTTGGTGAGTGGTCGTGGCCGGATGGGTGACAAGTGATTTTGTGTCCCCGAGATTATTTGACAACAGGATAATATCCAATGCATTCAGAAACTTGAATGCAAATTCCCGCCCGTTTTTGATATCCAGTGACAAAACTGTACCGCCCTGGCTCATTTGGCGCGATGCAAGGTCAAATTGCGGGTGATTCGCAAGACCGGGGTAGATCACGCGGTTCAGGGCCGGATGCCCGTCAAGCGCCTTGGCCAGTGCCAGCGCCGTATCTGCCTGTGCGCGGCACCGCAAATCGAGCGTCTCAAGCCCTTTCAACATCACCCAGGCGTTGAACGGGCTAAGCGCCCCGCCGGTGTGTTTCATATAGGTTTCCAAATCCCCGCGAATGAAATCTGCATCCCCCAGCACCACACCACCCAGACAGCGCCCCTGCCCGTCAATGTGTTTGGTGGCCGAATAGACCACCACATCCGCCCCCAGTTCAAGCGTGCGCTGGAAAATCGGTGTGGCGAATACATTATCCACGATCAGCATCGCCCCGACGTTATGAGATATTTCGGCAATACCGGAAATATCAACCACTTCCAGGGTTGGATTGGAAATCGCTTCAACAAAGGTTACCTTGGTTTCAGGGCGTATTGCTACGCGCCAAGCGTCAAGATCTGTGCCCTCGACAAAGGTCACCTCAACCCCGTAGGCGGGCAGTAGCGTTTCAAGGATGTAAAGGCATGAACCAAACAGCGCCTTGGCCGAAACCACATGATCCCCGGCTTTAAGCTGGCAAAACAGCGCCCCGTTTACCGCCGCCATGCCGGTGGCGGTGGCAAATGCATCCTCGGCCCCCTCAAGCGCGGCAATGCGGCGTTCAAACATGCTGACCGTGGGGTTGGCATAGCGCGAATAAATGTATTCGTCATCGCCGCGTTCAATAAAACGTGCCTCGGCGGCTTCGGCGCTTGGATACACGAAACCTTGCGTCAAAAAGATCGCTTCGGAAACTTCGCCGTATTGGCTGCGGGTGGTGCCTTCATGCACAAGTTTAGTGCGGGTTTTCCATGCGTCAGTCATATGAATATTCCGGAAATTCCGGCTCCTTACAGTTAATCCCGATCGGGCCTGTTGAGCCTCGACCTCTTTAGCGGAATATTTAACGTGGCCCGCAATCCAGTCTACCAAAGCGCCACGGCGTAGTGATTAGCGGTTTTACGCACAACCGTCAACACGCCCTTGCCATTTCCACGCAAATCCGTCTCTATAGCAAAAACAACAGGAGCATCCTATGATCGACCTATTCTATTGGCCCACCCCGAACGGCTGGAAAATCACTATCGCATTGGCAGAAATGGAGCTGCCCTACACCCTCAATCTGGTAAATATCGGAGCAGGAGATCAGTTCAAGCCGGAATTTTTGAAAATTTCCCCCAACAATCGCATGCCGGCGATTATTGATTCCGACGGGCCGGATAATGCGCCGATTTCGATTTTCGAAAGCGGGGCGATTTTACAATATCTAGCCCGCAAGACCGGGAAATTCTACGGCAAAACCACCCGCGAACAAATCGAGGTTGATCAGTGGTTAATGTGGCAAATGGGCGGGCTTGGGCCGATGGCTGGACAGGCGCATCATTTCTTGAAATTTGCCCCCGAAATGGATCCACCTCATGATTTACCCTACGCCAAGGATCGCTATCGCTCTGAAACCGCGCGTTTATATGGCGTGCTAAACCGGCGTTTGGCGGATCGCGAATATGTAGCGGGAGAATATTCCATCGCCGATATGTCCATTTGGGGCTGGGCAAGCCTATGGAAAACTCAGGAACAAGACATCACCCAATTCCCCCATATGCAAGCTTGGTTAGATCGCGTTGGCGCCCGCCCTGCCGTGCAATTTGGCCGCGCTGTGGGCAAAGACAATCGGGGCAATGCAGGATAATAAAACGGCACAAAAGGTCTTATTCGGCCAAAAGGCGCGCACCTAGTCACACCCTAATGCAATACGCCGCGCGCCTTCATGCGACTGCTGTAAACAATCAACCCAATTATAATTGCAAAGGACAGGCCAATAAATATCAGCGCATTAACGCTATAGGCATAAAAGAAATCCAACCCAAACAAGACAAGATTCTCAGCCCGCATGCCCAGCATCGCCAAGAATGTCACCCAAAAGGCAAGAACCGCATGTCGGCGGTGCATCAGCAGTAAAACGGCCCCCGAAAGCATGGCGAAAATCATGATCAGCCACATGGCATGACTTAAAATCGAGGGACCAATGAAATTGGCAAGATCATCGGCACTTTTTCCTGCCATATATTGCGCAATTTTCACCTGTACCATTACATAATTCACCAGCCCATAAAGACCCCATAACATCGCGGCCCCTCCAACGAGCCATATATGTTGTGGCACCGCTACCGGCACTGAATCATCAGCCATAATCCATTCTCCCTGTTATTTTCGGTGGTCTAGCATAAACCCGTGCGCGCATCAAATGATCGCGACAGTATAATCCGCCACACTTCTCCAGATGGGATATTGATGCGCATGGTTTTTTGGCGTTGCGAACCGGTGGGCATTTACCCGCGCGTATTTCATATCGGTTCAGCACTCAGCAACAGAAAGACGGTTGCCAGTCCTTAGATGACATGAAAGCCCTGTTTTGCAATCAAAAATATTTCCGCCTAAATAGCTGCTGGGAATCTGCGTGCATATATGATTGTAGTGGAAAAAAGACTAAAGAGGTTTCAAAAACCCCATCGACCTAAATCGCGACAAGGCCACCTTATGCCCAATACCCTTACCCTCACCCGCCCTGATGACTGGCACTTGCATCTGCGCGATGGCGATATGTTGCGCGGCGTTCTGCCCGAAACCGCGCGCGATTTTGGTCGGGCTATCATCATGCCCAATCTTGTGCCGCCAGTCATCACCGCCCAGGATGCGCGTGCATATCGCGACCGGATCATGGCCGCCCTGCCCGCGGGTGCCGATTTCACACCGCTGATGACGCTTTATCTCACCGATACTACCGATCCAGATGATGTAGCGGCAGCGCATGCAGCCGGGCTGATTACAGCCGTCAAACTATATCCCGCCGGGGCCACGACCAATTCTGATTCAGGGGTCACCGACATCATGCTGGTTATGCCGGTGTTGGAACGCATGGCCAAGATCGGGCTGCCGCTGTGCGTCCACGGCGAGGTCACGGACCCGGACATTGATATTTTTGACCGCGAGGCCGTGTTCATCGACACCGTCCTTGCCCCTCTGCGCGCCCGCCTGCCGGAGCTGAAGATCGTGATGGAACACGTCACCACCCGCGACGGTGTGGACTATGTGAACAGTGTTGAAAATACCGCAGCGACCATCACCACCCACCACCTGATCATCACCCGCAATCATCTGCTGGTGGGCGGGATCAAGCCGCATTACTACTGCCTGCCCATCGCCAAACGTGCGCACCACCGCCTAGCCTTGATAGAGGCTGCAACCTGCGGCAACCAAAAATTCTTCCTTGGCACCGATAGCGCCCCCCATACCGACCCCAATAAGGAGTCCGCCTGTGGCTGCGCCGGCGTATTTTCTGCCACCAACACCATGGCCTGCCTCGCCCATGTATTTGAGGATGCCGGCGCGCT
>CAYSAZ010000077.1:0-10854 GCA_964429065.1 uncultured Rhodobacterales bacterium | reverse complement strand
TGATGGAATATGTCACCCCAAAGGGTCTTATCTAAGGTCAGGATTAACTGTCCTCGGCCTAAAACCCTTTGAGGATAAATCATAACCCCTTTGAGCGATAGCTTGCAGCCACACGTTCAATTGACACCAGATAGGCGGCGGTGCGCAGATCTTCTACATCGTCGCGCTCGTGCCAAACAGCACGCATCGCCTGATAAGCCTCGCGCATTGTGTCATCAAGACCCGAGCGCACCAGTTCCAGCTCATCCGCACCGCGCAGGTACTCTTTCTTAAAGCCCGGGGACAATTCCCATTTAGTTTCCGAGGATGTACTGAGACGCTCCAATTCATTAACCAACAACTGGTGGCGGCCTTCCTCCTGGCGGCGCTGCATGCGGCCAAAACGAATGTGGCTAAGGTTTTTGACCCACTCAAAATAGGATACAGTCACCCCGCCGGCATTGGCATACATATCAGGAATGATCACCACATCTTTTTTGCGCAAAATGTCATCGGCGCCAGCTGTTACCGGACCGTTAGCGGCCTCGATAATCAGTTTGGCCTTGATATTGGCGGCATTGTCCAGGTTGATAACACCCTCCATAGCGGCGGGAATAAGGATATCGCAGGTCATCTCCAAAAGTGGCGCGCCGTCTTCGACAAATTCACCACCGGCAAAATCCTTGACCCCGCCAGTTTCTATAATGTGCTGCTTGAGCGCCTCAATGTTGATCCCGTCCGGGTTCACAATGGCGCCGTTGTATTCGATCACGGCAATAACGTTTGCCCCGTCTTCCTCGGATACAAATTTCGCCGCGTGATAGCCCACGTTCCCCAGCCCCTGCACGATAACATTTTTGCCCTCAAGCGTGCCGGTCATATTGGCCTTGGCCTTGTCCTCGTCATAGCGGAAAAATTCCTGCAAGGCGTATTGCACCCCGCGGCCCGTAGCCTCGACCCGGCCTTGAATACCGCCAGCGTTAATCGGTTTGCCGGTCACGCAGGCAGCGGCGTTGATATCAGTGGTATTCATGCGGCGATATTGATCGACAATCCACGCCATTTCACGTTCGCCCGTGCCCATATCGGGCGCGGGCACGTTTTGCGAAGGGTTGATCAGATCGCGTTTGATCAGCTCATAGGCAAAACGGCGCGTGATCAGTTCCATTTCATGGGGCTCCCAGGCGCGCGGATCAATGCAAAGCCCACCCTTGGAGCCGCCAAAAGGCGTTTGTACCAGCGCGCATTTATAGCTCATCAATGCCGCCAGCGCCTCTACCTCGTCTTGCTCGACGCCCAGCGAGAAGCGGATGCCGCCCTTGACCGGCTCCATATGTTCTGAATGCACTGAACGATAGCCGGTAAATGTTTCGATTTTGCCACGCAGACGCACGCCAAAACGCACTGTATACGTGGAATTACAGACGCGGATTTTTTGCTCAAGACCCGGCGATAGGTCCATCAACTTTACCGCGCGATTGAACATTATATCAACGGATTCACGGAAACTTGGTTCTTTGGTCATGTGACTTTCCTCGGATTAAATATAAGCAGTATTACCCTGTACCTAGTTAATTCAATCAGTCTTATACCAGTCGTCCTTGCGACAAAGTTAACACCCGGTCCATACGTTTTGCCAAATCAAGATTATGTGTTGCGATCAGCGCAGAAAGACCGGTTTCGCGCACAAGTTCCAGTAAGATATCGAAAACGTTGTCAGAGGTCTCAGGATCAAGGTTTCCTGTTGGCTCATCAGCCAACAACAGACGGGGCGCATTGGCCAGCGCCCGACAAAATGCGACCCGTTGTTGTTCGCCCCCCGACAGTTCGCCGGGGCGGTGGGTTAGGCGCTCAGAAAGACCGACTTTGGTTAGTAAATCGCGCGCGTGTTCAACGGCCTTAGCCTTGGTAACACCTGCCGCAAACTGGGGTAGGGCGACATTTTCAAGTGCCGAAAATTCCGGCAACAGGTGATGGAACTGATAGACAAAACCAATATTGTCGCGCCGCAATTGTGTGCGGGCGCGGTCTGACAGGTCTGTGGCCACCTCGCCATCGATATTAACCTGGCCGCTATCGACCTTATCCAGCAGGCCTGCGATATGCAGCAATGTCGATTTACCGGCCCCGGACGGGGCGACCAGCGCCACAACTTCGCCGGGTTGCACAGTTAGCGATATACCGTCCAGCACCAACACCTCATTGGTGCGGCCCTTTTTGAAACTGCGATGGATGTTGATAAGCTCAAGCGCGGGGCTATTCATTTCGCAGGGCCTCCACCGGGTTCATTTTAGCCGCGCGCCGCGCAGGAAATATTGTGATCACAAAGGACAGCGACAGTGACAGCACCACGGCACTTAGCACATCGCGTAGCTCTAGCTTGGCGGGCAGACGTGACAGATAGCGCACGTCAGGATCCCAGACACCGCCGCCCATAATGCCATCAACAAAGCCAAAAATCGGATCGATATAGAGGGCAAACAGGCATCCCAGCACCACGCCAAATGCAGTGCCAACCAGCCCGATACTGGCACCGCTGATAAAGAATATTCGCAAAATCGACCCCTGCGTCAGCCCCATGGTGCGCAAAATGCCAATGTCGCGGGTTTTATTTTTGACCAGCATGATCAGGCCGGAAATAATGTTCATCGCCGCGATCAGCACCAGAATCGACATCAAAACGAACATCACATTATCCTCAACCTCAAGTGCACGCAAAAACCCGCCCGAGGAATCGCGCCATGTCCAGATAATCGAGCGCGCACCAGCGGCCTCGCTGATACGCAGGCGCATATCATCGATGTTTTCAGGCTCAGCCACGGCGACCTCCAGCTCATCGGCGGTGCCTTCGCGGTTAAAATAGCTCTGGGCCTCAACGAACGGCATATAGATGCGGGTGCGATCAATGTCCGAGCGCCCGACCTGAAAAATATAGCTCACCCGATAGTCGCTGATGCGCGGCGAGGTGCCAAACGGCGTTTTGACACCGTCCGGGGAAATCAACGTGATCATCTCGCCAACCCTGATCCCGAGCGTGCGTGCAACGCCTGAGCCAATCGCAACCCCGTCCTCAAAATCCTCCAGCGAACCTGTGGCGATTTCGGGGTTGGCGATTAGGGGCAGGGTGCGTAAATCCGCCAGCGTTTCGCCGTAGACCTCGACCCCGGAATTGCGTGAATTCGCCGTGGCCATAACCTGCCCGCGAATGATCGGGGCGACGCGGATAATTCCATCCACTGCCGCCAGACGTTCGGCCATATCGGTATATTCAAGGATGCCTTTGCGCAGGCCTTCGGCGGTGTAATTGGTTTCATAAATGGTGACATGGGCGTTGGCACCAAGGATTGTCGCAGTAAAATCGGCCCGAAATCCCGAGCGCACGGCCATGGTTGCAATCAGTGCAAACACCGCCAGCGCGATCCCGATCAGCGAAATCCAGGTCATGACGGAAACGCCGCCCTCAGCGCGGCGCGCCCGTAAATAACGCCACGCGATGGCCCATTCAAAGGCTGCGAAAGGCGCAGTGCTGGATTTTTTGTTCACACGGGTTTCCTTTTACGTCGGAAAAATATCAGGCCAAACAGCCCTGAAAAACCTGTAAACCCGATCAGGCCACCACCAGCGGCAAAGGTCAAGCCCTCAGCCGTCAGGGGCAGCGCCGGTTTATATGTTTCCCATGCCCGTTTCGCGATGCGGGTGTCGGACATATGGGTAAAGTTTTGCAAGCGTTCAATGGCGTTGGCATTTTCAAGGACACGCAAATCCTCGCTGAGGCGGGCAAAGCGCGTGAACACAGTTTGCATATCCTCTCCGCGCTGTTCCAGAAAATCGCTGTCGCTAGTGTGGTATTGTGCTAAGGCAGCGGCGCGGGTCAGACTGTTGGCGGTGGCTGCGCGATCAAATTCTCGGGTGATTATGCGCAATTCATCTACCGCACCGCCAAGGCGCTGCTGGTATTGCTGTGTGAATTCGGGAAACTGCGACATGCCCAGCCCCATAACGACAGCCCCGACAATACCCGGCAGTTTAGCCATTTTCTCCTCGCTATACGTTCGCGTAAATCTGGCGGCATCGATCGAGCGCAGCCTCAGGTGATACCTCCTCGGTTTCCCCCGTGCGCCGCGAGGTCAGTTCAACCACACCGTTTTTCAACCCCCGCGGCCCGACCGTAATGCGCCATGGACAGCCGACCAAATCCATTGTGGCAAATTTCGCGCCCGCGCGTTCATCACGGTCGTCATAAAGCGGGTCAAGCCCGGCCTTGACCAACCCTGCATAAAGGCCCTCACAAGCCGCATCAGCAGCGCTATCGCCTTGTTTGAGGTTCACCAGACCCACACGGAATGGCGCAACAGATTCAGGCCAAATAATGCCGTTTTCGTCATGATTTGCCTCTATTAATGCACCCACCAGTCGGGACACACCGATGCCGTGACTGCCCATTTCTACCGGTTTGCGACTGCCATCCGGCATCACCACTTCGGCGCCCATGGCTTTGGAATATTTGGTGCCAAAATAGAATATCTGCCCCACTTCAATCCCGCGCGCCGTCATCTGGCGATCTTTGGGAATGGCGTCAAACAGACCCGCATCATGGGTTTCGTCGGTGCGGGCATATGGTGTGGTGAATTCGTCGAAAATTCCCTGACACTGGGCCACATCATCAAAGTCAATCGCCCGATCTCCGAGCTTTAACGTGCTAACCGCGCGGTCATAGAAAACCTCGCTTTCACCTGTATCCGCCAGCACCAGAAATTCATGGGAATGATCGCCACCAATCGGGCCGGTGTCGGCCTTCATCGGGATTGCTTGCAGGCCCATGCGTTCGTAGGTGCGCAGATAGCTGACCAGATGGCGGTTGTAGGAATGCAAGCCCCCGGCCTCATCAAGATCAAAGCTATACCCGTCCTTCATGAAAAATTCGCGGCCCCGCATAACGCCAAAGCGCGGGCGGACCTCATCGCGGAATTTCCACTGTATATGATAGAGGGTTTTGGGCAGTTCTTTGTAAGAATTCACCGAATTTCGGAAAATATCGGTGATCAATTCCTCATTGGTTGGCCCATAAAGCATGTCGCGCCCGTGCCGGTCGGTGATGCGCAGCATTTCTTTGCCATAATCATCATAGCGCCCACTTTCTCGCCATAAATCTGCCGGTTGCAGCGTTGGCATCAACATCGCAATATGCCCGGCACGTTGTTGTTCTTCGTGCACGATATCCTCAAGACGGCGCAACACTTTGTAGCCCATGGGCAGCCACGAATATATCCCGGCACTGGCCTGCCGGATCATGCCCGCGCGCAGCATCAAACGGTGGCTGGCAATGGATGCCTCGGCAGGGGTTTCTTTGAGGATCGGCAGGAAATAACGGGTAAGGCGCATGGGGGCTGGCTCCGGTTAAGCGGTTTTATCCGGTGTAGGGCAACAGGGGGGGCGGTGCAATGGGGGTTTGCTGCATGTCATTATTTGGACTATTATGATGGCCAGCTATTTTTAGGGAACATATCAATGAGCATACGCGCAATTATACCACCCGAGGTTCAGGCCGCAGCAGATCAATTGAAAATATCACCGGGTATTGTGTCAGGTAACCATGTTTTCCTGACAGGTGTCACAGGGGCGGATGCACAAGGGCATATGCCGGAGAATCAAGAAGATCAGATGCGGAATATTTTTGAAAAAATCGCGCTTGTTCTACGTGAGGGCAAACTGACATTGAGATCAATTGTCGAGATGACATCTTATCATGTCGGCCTGCGCGATCATTTTGATCTGTTTAATTTGATACGTCTTGAATACGTAACTGAACCCTATCCGGCCTGGACAGCCGTTGAGGTGGCAGGGCTTAGACGCCAGGGTGCGATTGTCGAGGTTCGTGTGATTGCCAGCATGGACCAGGGTGCCTGATTGATGTGGCGCGCGGCAGGCAGTATACCCAAATCCGAATAGACTATGGTTTTGACGGCCCATCAATGTTTCCAACAGAAAATTAAAGGCCGCTCACAGATTTTGCAGATATGCGCGCAAGGCGATGCGGGTTTCATCGGGTAGGTTGAAATAGGTGGCTCGGGCATCTGTGGCTTCGCCGCCATGGGCTGATATGGCCGTGTCGATATCCGGCGCGCGCCCGTCATGCAACAGTCGGGATGCATTGGCACGAAATCCGATCAGGGGGGCGGTGCGCCACTCATTTGACTTGGTACCAAAGGCCCCGACTCCATCTGAAAGTGCCTCGCCCATGTCGTGCAACAGCAGATCAGAAAAAATCGTGACCGGTTTGCCGTTATCGTCATTCAATTGTGGCTTATGGCATGACGCGCAGCCTGTGGCGGTGAATAAGGCCCGCCCATTTTCATTGTCTATGCCTGCGGGTTCAATCGAACGCACGTAAGCGGCGACCAGCTCTATAATCTGCGCGGACAGCTCATAGCCACCGCCAAGGGTATCACTGCCGTCACCGTTTTTGCGGCACGATTTCTGCTGTGGCGTGCAATCGGCAAAATGGTCTGGAAAGCGAGGGCTGGAGAGGCCGATATCAATTGAAAAAGCCCCGGCGATCTGGGCATTCAGGCTTGCGGTATCGGCCTTCCAGCCAAACCGCCCGATCTTGCCGGATTGCAAAATATGCGCGCGCCCCGAAATGCCGTCGCCGTTAATATCCTCTGGGTCTGCGTTTGAAAGAATGGCGGCCCGGGCGATGCGATCAATGCGCCCGCGCCCGGCCAAAACAGGGGCGCGACGTAAGGAAACGCGGGTGTTTGGGGCCAGTGCGCCGCGTACTATCGTAATATTTGGCGCATTATCCATCCCCAAAATAGCAGTGCCTTCGGGACTAAGACCGGTAATTGCCGCGTTTTGTAATTGAACACCGAAAAAAGGGTCCGGGGTGCCGGTTTCATCGCCAAGCCGCGCTATAAGCCCGATGGAGGCATAGCCACCGGCAACCGGCATGAAATCGGCTGTAGTACCTTTAGGATGGCAGGCGGCGCAGGAGCGGGCGTTAAACAGCGGCCCTAACCCGTCAGAGGCCCGGGTTGAGGCCGGAGCTTGCACCCAGGCGCGCGCAAACAATGTGCGCCCCATGATGCGATCCAGCCCCTCATCGGCCCTGAGAGGGGGGGCGATCAGGAATGACAGCCAAAGGACAATAAAGACCTTACTTGACACGCAGATAGCTCATCATGCCGGTTTCCTGATGTTCAATTAGGTGGCAATGGAACATCCAGTCTCCGGGGTTGTCGGCAACAAAGGCGACGCTAATCCGTTCCTTGGGGGCCAGCAGGATTGTGTCGCTGAAATGCGGCGGTAAATGTCGGCGTTTATTTGATTTGAGCACCGTGAAAGTATGACCATGGATATGGATCGGGTGATGCACAGACGACAGGTTCTTTAGCGTAAATATATAAGTTTGTCCCAGTTTTAAGGTTTCAATCGGCGGGGGAACTTCGGAATGGTCACGCGATGGCCAAACCGTGCCGTTAATCGCCCAGTTGGGCTGAAATGACAGGCAAAGACTGCCCAGAAGCTGTGCCTCAAAACCCTCGGACGGGGCGGTGGCGATCTGACCTTTCCCGGCGGCGGCGCTAAAGCTGAAGGTCTTCTTTTTGGCGTTGTCCAGATCGGGCGGTGCAATCCGCCCGGCCCGCAAGGCCCGCACCTGAAATTCCGGTTCCCGCAGGTTTGGGCCAATGCTGTGGAATGTCGCCAATGGTATGGGCTTTGGGGCAAAATAATCGACCAGCCGGGCGGTTTTTCCGGTGTCTGGGGTGCGGATCAACACATCAAACCGCATGGCCGGGCCAAGCATCCAGGTTTCCAGGGGAAACGGCGGGCAGGCGATGCCATCAATGGCAATCACATAAGCCTCGGCTCCTTCAACGCCCAGCATCATGACCCGGGTGTTATCAACATTAACGATCCGTAAACGGACATCGCCGCGCGCGGGGGTTTCAATGGTCGGGTTGGTTGCGCCGTTACACGAACGGATGGTGCCGAAACTGCCACGTTTGCTGGCCCCTTCGGGGGTGAAAAACGGCATAAAAGTACCTTTTTCATCAATCCGCCAGTCTTTCAAAACCAAAACTTCTTCTGCGTCAAAGGGTTCAACCTCGTCCCCCTCAACGATGATTATTCCAGCCAATCCGCGGCCCAATTGTTCAACCGTGTTGCAATGGGTGTGGAAAAAATATGTGCCTGCATCTGGTGGTGTGAACGCATATTCCCAGCTTTCGCCCGGATTTACAGGCGGTTGTGAGATATAGGGCACGCCGTCCTGATCATTTGGAATGCGCAAACCATGCCAGTGGACCGACGTATGCTCGGTCTTTTTGGGCAATTCGTTAACAAGCTTTGTTGCAAGAATATCGCCGAGCCGCATACGCACAACGGGCACAAATTCATCGCCAAAAGTCCAGAGCGGCATCGCTTGACCTTTAAAGGCCGGCAGGCTGATCATGCGTTCTTTGGCGATCAGTTCTAGGTTAATGGTCTTGGGGTCACTTACGGGTGTGATCTGTGGCCCGAACGGTGGCGGGATGTAGGTTTCTCCGAGGGCACGAATGGCAAGTGGCGCAGTAAGAGCAGCGCCAATGCCCACTAAGGCAGTACGACGTGTTATCATAAGATGTTCCTTGTTAAGCAATGGAAGAACTGGGTTGGCCTTGGTTGAAACTATCATCCAAGGCCAACCCAGGTGCGATTACAGCGCGTCTGAATCTTCCAGTTCTACATCAAGCCCCATCGCCGTACTAACGGCCTCAACCGCCTTGGCTTGTGCAATCAGGCTTAGCACGACATTACTGAGGATTTTACCGCCTTTGGTATTTCCCTCGGCTAGCATCTGATCATACGCCATACCGCCAAATTCAGCCGTATCTCGCATGATGGTCATGCTTGCCCGCACATCAGACATCGCCATATCCAGCGCATCTTTTTCAACGCCTGCCGAAAAGGCGGCCGCACTTGAAATTGATGCCCCGGCCACGATATCGCCGGTTTTGCGTTCGTAACGACCGTTCCACACCGACATCATCCCAATCTGATTAAAGTAATGGGCGTTATGGGTGTTGTCGGAAAAACAATCGTGTTCTTCCTCGGTGTCGTGCAAGGTTAACCCCATATTGATGCGGTCACCGGCAAGTTCACCATATGACAGCCCGCTTATTCCGGCTAGAATCGTGGTCATGGCTTCGGTATCGCTTTTGCTCTCGTAATCAACGCGGGCATCGCCACCTTCAGCCCAAGCTGCGGTCATTTCTGCCAGATCAGTTACGGCCAACGACGTAACGGCCCGCAGGTAATCGCGGCGGCGGTCACAGTTTTCATTGGTGCAATTGTCCAGATTGAAATCTGTGGACGGGCGATCACCTGCGCCCGGGCCTGTACCGTTAAGGTCTTGCCCCCAAAGCATAAATTCAATGGCGTGATACCCCGATGCCACATTGGCCTCAACGCCCAAAGCTTCGTGTAGCTTATCAGAAATCAGCTCGGGTGTGATTTGGGATGCATCCACCAATTTAGGGCCGATCTGGACCATGGTGTTTGCAACAATATTTGCTTGATACAACGGGTTTTCGTCAGCCGTTCGACTGTAGGCGCTAGTATCGACATAATCAATCAGACCCTCATCAAGGGGCCAGGAATTCAAGCGGCCCTCCCAATCATCGACAACAGAGTTGCCAAACCGAAAGACCTCGGTCTGTTGATATTGAACGCGCGCAGCCTTCCAGGAATTGCGCGCGCTTGACAGTGTCTGGGCGTTTGGATCAGCCAAGAATACCTCGACAGACATTTGCATAGCCATATTTGCAGCGTATGTATCCTCAAACATCGCATGCGCGATATTTGCGTAGTTCGTTCGAACATCCGATACATTTGTAGCGTATGCAGGCAAGGCAACTACAAGTGCACAAGACATAGTTAAGATTTTGATTTTGATGAAATTCATTACTTCCCCCCCGCGGAGATTGGTTTATGTGATGGACTGCTATAATGAATACTTAAGTTACTGCATTGAATTTTATAATAAAATGTTAGCGGATCAGAAGCTTTTACACAAGAGCGGGTGAAAAAAGCGTTTGATTATTGATGAATATTAGCTTGCATACTCTGGCAGGGCTGCGTATTACGCGCCTGAATATACTAAACGAAGTCGCCGCTCCTTCTATAAAAAACGGAAATTCGATATGAAATATGGCCTGATTTTTGGCGTGATTGCCATGGCGAGCGTTGTGGTTGCGTCCAACATTCTGGTGCAATTCCTGCTGGGGGATTGGCTGACATGGGGGGCGTTTACCTATCCGTTTGCCTTTCTGATCACCGATCTTATGAACCGGATTTACGGAGCGGCAACTGCGCGCAAAGTCATACTTGCCGGTTTTATCACCGGCGTTGTCTGCTCGCTGATCGGCACGCAAATTATGCTGGAGTTCGGCCCCGCTGTCAGCCTGCGTATTGCGCTGGGGTCCGGCACGGCATTTTTGGTGGCGCAGCTGGTGGATGTGTTTGTCTTTGATCGACTGCGTAAAGGCAGGTGGTGGCGTGCGCCATTGGTGTCGTCGCTGGTTGGCTCGTCTATTGATACGTTGCTGTTTTTCAGCCTCGCCTTTGGTGCGGCATTTGTATTTCTGGATCCTACGCAACCAAATGTCTGGGCGCGCGATGTTGTTCCGCTGTTCGGCTTTGGCCCCAATGCCCCGCTGTGGGGTAGTCTGGCAATTGCGGATTTTGGTGTGAAAATGGCGCTGGCAATGATCACCTTGATCCCGTTTCGTGTGCTAACCAAAAATCGGCACCTTGTATAATACTCAAAATTTTGCTTTGCGATTTCCCAAAGCCGTGGCATGCTGGCCTTATCGTAAACTTTGAGAAAGGAGG
>CAYSAZ010000076.1:0-11167 GCA_964429065.1 uncultured Rhodobacterales bacterium | reverse complement strand
AAAAGGGCTCTTTCCTGCCATTCGCTGCGCTCTGCTCAAACGACAGCTTTCACCATTTTTTCGAAATTAGGTCAGTTCTTGACGTAAAGATCAAAGTCATCTGACTTTCAACATGCAGATTTTATTCTAGGAGCGTATCTGCCCAATTTTTATAAAAAGAGCACCGAAACCTCATTTTTGTAGAATTCGACACAAAGGACAAAAACCTTGACGCAAAAGGACAGAATGTTGACCCCAGAGTTCAAATACCCTGACTATTCACATTCAAGTAGTTAAATGGTGAGCCGGCCGGGATCCGAACCCGGGACCTACTGATTAAAAGTCAGTTGCTCTACCAACTGAGCTACCGGCCCAACGAGGGTCTAACTAGGCGGGGTTGGGTTTGGGGTCAAGGGTGAATCTGGCTTGGAATGCAGGATTTTGCCGTTTCTGGGTGCAAAGACCGCCAAGCCCCCTAAGAGTACCCGGAACGCATGTTGTCATCTCCACGTTTACGAACCCTGCCAGACCCCCTATATAGTGGCTATGACACTTGATTTTTTGAAAATGCACGGGTTGGGTAATGATTTCGTTGTGGTTGATGCGCGTGGGCGTGACAACCCGATGTCGCAGGCGTTGGCACGCGCAATCGGGGATCGCCATTTTGGAATCGGCTTTGATCAACTGGCGCTTATCCGGGATGAGGGCGGGGTCGATGCGGCTGTGGATTTCTGGAACAGCGATGGCAGTCTGTCGGATACCTGCGGCAACGCGACTCGTTGTGTGGCGCGCTTGCTGATGGACGAATTCGGGCGCGATCAGGTGGTTATTCGCACCGGGCGCGGGGATCTGGTATGCCAGAACACGGCCGATGGATATATTCGTGTTAACATGGGAATGCCGCAGCTGAATTGGCAGGAAATACCGCTGTCCGGCGATGTTGATACCCTTGCCCTGCCCATCGAAGGTGCGCCCGTAGCCACCGGCATGGGCAACCCGCATTGCACGTTTTTTGTGCCCGACGTGGATGCGGTTGATCTGGATGTTTTGGGGCAAAAGATTGAGAAACACCCGCTTTATCCTGCGCATACGAATGTGCAGGTTGCCCAGGTTCTGGATGCGAAAAACATGCGCGTGCGGGTCTGGGAACGCGGAGTGGGGCACACGCTCGCCAGTGGTTCCAGTGCTTGTGCTGTGGTGGTTGCGGCAGCGCGTTTGGGGCTAACAGCACGGCAGGCAAGCGTACATCTTGAGGGTGGAAAGCTGGAAATAGACTGGCAGGATGACGGTGTGTGGATGCAAGGGCCAACGATGCTTGTTGCGCGTGGCACCTTATCAGCGGATTTTCTGAAAGCCGTAAAATGACCCGTGAAACCCCGCCGATTTTCACGACATTTGGCTGTCGCCTGAACGCCTATGAGACCGAGGCCATGCGCGAGCTTGGCGCGGCGGCGGGGCTATCAAATTCTGTGATCGTTAACACCTGTGCTGTTACCGCCGAGGCCGTGCGCTCTGCCAAGCAACGCATCCGCAAACTGCGCCGTGAAAACCCTGGGGCTCGTCTGATCGTTACCGGGTGTGCCGCCCAGATTGAACCAGATACATTTGCCGCCATGCCCGAGGTCGATCTGGTCGTCGGTAACCTTGAAAAAATGCAGGGTGATACGTGGAACACTCTGGCCAAAGCGCCGGATTTCATTGGGGACACGCCGCGTATTATGGTGGATAATATCATGTCTGCCACCGAAACCGCGGGCCATCTGATTGATGGTTTTGGCACCCGGGCGCGGGCCTATGTGCAGGTGCAAAATGGCTGCGATCATCGCTGCACTTTCTGTATTATCCCGTTTGGACGGGGGAATTCGCGCTCGGTGCCTGCTGGCGTGGTGGTGGAGCAAATCCAGCGTCTGGTAGACAAAGGTTTTAATGAAATTGTGCTGACGGGGGTCGATATGACCAGTTGGGGGGCGGATTTGCCGGCCACACCGCGCCTTGGCGATCTTGTGCAACGCATATTGCGGCTGGTGCCGGATTTGGCGCGCCTTCGTATCAGCTCTATTGATTCCATAGAGGCAGACCCGGCCCTGATCGACGCTATCACCAGCGAGCAACGCCTGATGCCACATCTGCATCTGTCGCTGCAAGCGGGCGATAATATGATCCTCAAACGGATGAAACGGCGCCATAATCGCGATGATGCCATTCAGTTTTGCACCGATATGCGTCGTGCGCGCCCTGATATTATTTTTGGGGCCGATATTATCGCCGGTTTTCCCACGGAAACGGATGAAATGTTCGAAAATTCGCTGAAATTGGTGGCAGAATGTGATCTGACGTGGTTGCATGTGTTTCCCTATTCGGCCCGCATTGGCACCCCGGCTGCCAAAATGCCGCCTGTGCATGGC
Source organism: uncultured Rhodobacterales bacterium (assembly GCA_964429065.1). Lineage (GTDB taxonomy): Bacteria > Pseudomonadota > Alphaproteobacteria > Rhodobacterales > Rhodobacteraceae > NORP23. The sequence continues at coordinate 8,783 of CAYSAZ010000076.1, read as the reverse complement.
AGGGATATCAAAGAACGCGCGGCGCGGCTGCGCAGTTTGGGGGAAGTGCAGGTTGCAAAACACCTGACAGCGCAGATAGGAAAAACCCATAACATATTGATAGAAAGTAATAATATGGGTCGAACTGAAACTTTCAGCGAGGTGCACTTTACCAATGATCAGCCAGTTGGGAAAATTGTGCAAGCCGTGATTTCCAGGCATAAAGATGCAAAATTACACGTTGCCTAGCGTGTGATCTGCATAAAATTGTTCTGGTAGTTCCACAGTTTCTCCTGCAATCATCGCCGCCAGGATTTCGCCGATTTTATGGGCAATGCCAAACCCGATTTTAAAGCCAGCCGTGGCTACGAACACTCCGTCAATTTCGCTAATTGGCCCTAAAATTGGATCAGGTTTGCGACCACGAGGGCGCAAATTGGCCCATCGGTGCAGGATTTTTGCTGATTGCAAATGCGGGCAAATACGGATTGCTTTTACGAGTATCGCCTCCAGCTTTTGATCGGTTGCAAACGGATCATCCCACGTATTTTCCGTGGTCGAGCCAACCGCAACTTCCCCGCTGGCGTGCGGAATGACATAAGTACCCTCGCCAAAAATAAGTGGCATGTTCTGCGCATTAATGCCCCCAAGCGTCATCGCTTGCCCCTTAACGCCAAAACCTGTGGGTAAACCGTGTGCGGCCTTTAGAAATGCAAAACTGTCGGCACCGGCAGCCAGAATAATGGCCCGCCCGCGCAACCTGCCTGCCGGGCCGTGCACGCAATGTTCATCAAAATCTGTCACCTGCCAGTCTTCGTGAATATCGCAGCCCTGCACCTTCAACGCCTGCACCAACGCTTGGCACGCAAGGCGCGGTGCAAGGCGCGCGGAAAGGTTTTCATGCACAACCCCGAAAGGTGCTGCCGCAGGTGCCAGCCAGTTGGCATATGCATCCGGTGTATGCACATTCCATACGGCGGCATTTTTCCACAAAACCTTGGCATCATTAGCGCGAATTTTAGCATGTGCGCGGTCTTTTTCGCTGGTTAACGGTAATAATCGTCCAACCCTGCCATAACCAGAGGGTAGGCCGGACGCGACCTCAACCGCTCGCCAATGGGCACCGGCACTTAGCAAGGCATCCAACTGAAATTGTTTCTTCTGGCTCCAAGTCTCGGGCACATTGGGCGACATTGCCCCCATTACGCCACCGCTAGCCCCTGCGCCAACACGGGACTTTTCGACAATAATCACCGACATTCCACGCGCGACCGCCGCCCATGCACAAGACAGCCCAAAAATCCCCGCGCCAATTACAATCACGTCCGCATCGTATTTTATTGCCATTATCCAGCCTTTTGCCCATTGTACGTCTGTTACACGGGGTAAAACATGAATTGGCACAAAACACAAAAGACAGATTTAGAGTGGTCCAAAACCGGCGTGCCATATGCGCAAAAATTCGGTGATCCGTATTTTTCGACTATGGATGGTCTGGCTGAAACGCAGCATGTATTTCTGGGGGGCAATCAGCTTCCTGCGCGATTTAGCGAAAATTTTCACATTGCAGAATTGGGTTTTGGTACGGGGTTGAACCTGTTGGCCGCATGGAAAGCATGGGAGGAAAACGGCGCTACCACGCCATTGCATTATACCAGTTTCGAGGCCTATCCTATGACAAGCGATGACATGGAGCGCGCGTTGCAGATATGGTCGGAACTGACCCCTTATGCCCGCCGGCTGCTGACAGCCTGGCGCACAGGGACCACCCTTAAAACCGATAACCTGCACCTTGAAATTATCCTTGGCGATGCGCGTGACACTTTGCCCAAATGGCAAGGCTTGGCGGATGCGTGGTTTCTGGATGGGTTTTCCCCGACAAAAAACCCGGAGCTTTGGTCACCCGAAATTTTGCGTGCCGTTGCCAAACATACTGCGCCAAACGGCACATTTTCTACTTACACGGCGGCGGGGCATGTGCGGCGGGCCTTACAGGATGCCGGGTTTACGGTCACGCGCCGCCCTGGGTTTGGCACCAAACGTCACATGAGCACGGGTATTTTAGCATGAACCAAAACAACCCCCGCCTCGGTATCCTGCTGATGATTGCCACAACCTTTATCTTTGCGCTTCAGGATGGTCTGTCGCGCTATTTGGCGGGCGAATACAACACCATCATGATCATTATGCTGCGCTATTGGTTTTTTGCCGCCTTCGTGATCACCCTATCAACGATGCGCAAAGGGGGTATCCGCAGGGTCGCCCGCACGCAACAACCCATGTTGCAAATATTGCGCGGTGTGTTGCTGGTGGGCGAGATTTGCGTGGCGGTTGTCGCGTTTGTTAAACTCGGCCTTGTCGAGAGCCACGCGATTCTGACCAGCTATCCGTTGCTGGTTGCAGCATTATCCGGGCCGATACTGGGTGAACGGGTTGGCTGGCGGCGTTGGGTGGCGATTGGTATCGGGTTTATTGGCGTGCTGGTTATCCTGCGCCCGGGCATCGCGGTTTTTTCACCTGTTGCCTTTATTCCACTGGTCGCATCCTTGATGTTCGCCGTATACGGTTTGTTAACCCGCTACGTGGCGCGCAAAGATAGTGCCGAGACCAGCTTTTTCTGGACCGGCATCGCCGGAGCCGTAGCGATCACCATAATCGGACCATTCTTTTGGCAGCCAATTATCGGGACCGACTGGTGGATCATGGGGATTTTGTGCATTACCAGCACAGGAGGGCATTATCTGTTGATCAAGGCCTACGCTATCGCCGAGGCCTCAACGGTGCAGCCATTTGCCTATTTTCAACTGGTATTTGCCGCCATTATCGGCCTGACCATATTTCGTGAACACCTCGATCCGTGGATCGCACTTGGCGCAGGTATTGTTGTCAGCTCGGGGCTGTTTACACTGTGGCGTGCACGTCGCGCCGCTTAACCACCGCGTTTCAGTTCGTGTGTTAGCTGCATCTTTGGGGTGCGCCCTGAAATACGGGCGCGGTAGGTGAACAGCGCTTCATTAACGCGCATCACGTAATTCCGGGTCTCGCGGAACGGGATGGTTTCGATCCAGTCGATCACATCCACATCGGTGCGCCGTGGATCGCCGTAATCGCGTATCCAGCGATCAGCGCGGTGTGGGCCCGCGTTATAGGCGGCCGCTGCCAGCACGTAGGAACCGTTATAGCGCACCAGCATTTGAGCCAGATAAGCCGTGCCAAGTGTGGCGTTATATTCCCAGTCCGTTGCCAAACGCGCCTTGGAATAGGGCAGCCCCAGACCTTTGGCCACACTTTTAGCTGTGGCTGGCATCACCTGCATCAGGCCAAGTGCGCCAACGGAGCTTTGGGCGATTGTGTGCAGCTCACTTTCCTGGCGCGCGATAGACATTGCCAGTTCCGCGGGAACCGGGCTTTTGAAGTGTGCAAGCGGGATTAGCGGATAATAGGCGTGTTGAATAACATCACCATTACGCGCCGCCAGTTTGGCGATTTTTAGGGCAGTATTGGGCAGATCAAGATCAAGTGCCAGTTGGCCAATGGCCCCGCGCGCCCTTAAATCAAGGCTTTCCGAGGCATGGGATAAAAATCGGCGGGTCAGTAAATCCTGACTGGCGTGATGAAACAAAAACGCAGCACGCACAGAATCCTGTTGCAGGAAATTCTGGTTGGTCCAGTCAAAAGAACCGCTGCCGGTAATGCCGCTATCTGCCGGCAGGCCGCCACGTTCTGCTGCGAGCTGCCCGTAAAAACTGGTCTGATACTGTGCGCCCAGCGCATAAAACGTACGGGCGTTGGCGCTCTCGCCCAAGGCCTCATAACTGCGCCCCAGCCAATATCCGGCGCGCCCGACGCTGATCGGAGACATAACCGAGGCGCGGAATTTTTGAAAATGCACTACGGCGCGCGCGGGGTCATTGAGCTTGCGCAAGGCCAGAAAACCCGCCAGCCATTCCAGATCCTTGTATCCGGCCTGATCGGGGGTCAAGAAATGCTGGCTGGCCAAAAGATAGGCGGTGCGATTATCGCCCGCCCGCATCGCGCGCCGTGCATAGGTGCGGCGTTTATTGGACCAGAATTCCGGGCGCCCCAGCTTTTCGCGCGAGGCAGAGCGCGCAACCAGCATTTCAGCCGCGCTATCCCAATAATCTTTTCCAATCCGCCAGCGAAACCTGTCATAGGCCAGCCCTGCATTATCCCTAAGGGTGCGCGGCAAAGCCTTTATCATCGCATCAACACCGTTTTTGTTGCGCTGCAAGGCGATGCGCACCTCGGCGAGTTTACGTTGATCAGCACTGACCAGCCCCAGCATCCGCGACCCCTCGGTGAGGCGCGAACGCCACAGCAGCCAGTCAAGCCGCGTGGCATTATGGGCCTTTAAGGTGCCGGAAAAAGCCTTCCACAAGGCATTTTGCTCGGTTGTTGTCAGCAGCATGCCTGTCCACGCGCGCGTGACCACACCATTTGCTGCATTTTGCTGCCCAGATTGTTGATAGGCAAGCGCCAGTAGCAGTACGCCGCGACCAGTTTGGGGAGGGCGTGTTTGGAAATACTGGATAACCTGCGCTGCCGGCAATCCCGCTGGCATCACGTGCTCGGATTCCTTTTGCAACAACGCCAGGCCGGGCCAGTCAGAATTTTCACTTAAAAACCGCGCATAATCGGCAAATCCGCCGCCGCCGGCGCGCAAACGGTGCCATTCAACTATTTCGGCGGCCAGCGGGTCATGGTTGCCCTGCGCAATGCGCGCCGCCTGTTCCCAATCATCCTTGGCCACGGCCTCAAGCGCTGTGGCCAGTGCCACGCCATTTTGCGCCGGAGATTGCGCCAAAACTGGTGAAACTGCACAAAAAGCCGCCACCGCAGTACTGATGAATATTGAAAATAATCGCATTTTGCCTCAACATTTTATTGTTTTGTCGCTCATTATAGCATTTAAGCCGATTTGTCTTGCCCTGCTTGCTTGCAGTAGCATCAAATCGCCGTTAACCCTGCTACCTAGCAGAAACAACCCTCCGGAGGCCCCCATGCTTAAAGGTTCCATGCCCGCACTTATCACCCCGTTTTTGAACGGCAAGGTGGATGATGATGCACTAAAAGCGTTGGTGGAATGGCAGATTGCCGAGGGCAGCCATGGGTTGGTTCCGGTTGGCACCACCGGGGAATCCCCGACCCTTAGCCATGAAGAACACGAACATGTGGTCGAGCTGGTGGTCAAAACCGCTGCCGGGCGCGTGCCGGTGATTGCCGGGGCCGGTTCCAATAACACGCTTGAAGCTATGCGGTTTGTAGAGTTCGCCGAAAAAATAGGCGCAGACGCCGCGCTGGTCGTCACGCCTTATTACAACAAACCCAGCCAACGTGGGTTGATTGCGCATTATAAAACGCTGCATGATGGCAGTAATATCCCGATTATTATCTACAATATCCCGCCGCGTTCAGTCATTGATATGACCCCTGAAACCATGGGCGAGCTGGCATGTTTGCCCCGGATTTCCGGGGTCAAAGATGCAACCGCTGATATTGCGCGCGTCTCACAGCAACGCATCACATGTGGTAAGGATTTCCTCCAGTTCTCTGCCGAAGATGCCTCGGCACTTGGTTTTAACGCACATGGTGGGCATGGTTGCATTTCGGTCAGCGCCAATGTGGCCCCGGCGCTATGCGCAAAATTTCAAAACGCCGCACTTGCAGGGGATTTCGCAACAGCCCTTGAATTGCAAGACCGCCTGATGCCACTGCATGGCGCGTTATTCATTGAACCCGGGGTTGTTGGCACAAAATACGCCCTGTCCGTTTTGGGTAAATGCACCCCCGAGGTGCGCTCGCCGCTGACAGAGCTGTTGCCCGAAACCAAGGTCGCGATTGAAACTGCCATGCGCCATGCGGGGCTGATTAATTAAGCTATGGTTGCCCACAAAAAATCTGACCCCAACAATAAAACCGTCGCGGAAAACCGTAAGGCGCGCTATAATTATGCGGTCGAGGATACGCTTGAATGCGGGTTGATGCTGGAAGGCTCCGAGGTGAAATCCATGCGTGCCGGCGGCGTGAATATCGCCGAAAGCTACGCCAGTATCGAGGACGGGGAACTGTGGTTGATCAACAGCCATATCCCGAAATATGATCAAGCCAAGACCTTTCAGCATGAAGAACGGCGCAAACGCAAATTACTGGTCTCCAAGCGCGAATTGTCCAAACTTTGGGCCGAGGTCGGGCGTCAGGGGATGACTCTGGTGCCGTTGAAAATCTATTTCAATGACAAGGGCCGCGCGAAATTGTTGCTCGGCATCGCCAAGGGCAAGCAGAAACAAGACAAACGTGCGGCGGACAAAAAACAAGACTGGAAACGCCAACAATCCCGCCTGCTGCGCGACCGCGGGTAGCAGCATCTTGTTCTGCTAAAGGAGATTTCCATGCCGCTTATGCCCATTTTTCTGATTTATTAACCTGATTCTCGCGCGGTGTGCTGCCCTTGATGGCCGATGCCGCCAGCCATCGTATAGCGATTACGCAAACCGAGTTTTAAGGGCTAAGCCCCAATAACGCGGGCAGTTCGGCCATGTCTTCAAACAGAACCGCCCCTTCGGCAAGCAGATTTTCGCCGCCGCCATGCGGGGTGTAAGCGAAACATTTCATGCCTGCCCGTTTTGCCGCCAAAACGCCGTTTAAGCTGTCTTCAATCACGACACAATCCGCTGGTGAAGCACCAAATGTCGCGGCGGCGTGCAGGAATAATTCTGGCGCAGGTTTTGGCGCACTTAACGTTTGTCCCGAAAACATCACATCTTTGAAATACCCCAACAAACCCGTTCGCCCCAGCGTGATTTCCATCTTTTCAATTTGACCGTTTGAAGCCACGCAATAGGAGATGCCCGCAGTTTTTATGTGCTCAAGGGTCTGTTTTATATTAGGAATCGCCGTAACAGTCTTATGCAGTTGCGCGTATACTTTGCTGTAAAAACCCTCAACCCAAGTGTCGGGCAATATTGCCCCGCGCGCTTCTAACACCGATTTTGTGCTGGAAATCGTGCCGCCTGTAAACAACGTGGCGCATTCGTCAAACCCCAAGGTAAACCCATATGTTTCCAGATCATCGACAAGCACGCGGTTAAAAATTCCCTCACTGTCCACCAGCACCCCGTCGCAGTCAAAAATCACAAGTTTCAGATCAGCCATATCCATTGCCCCAGTTTGATTTTTCTATAGAATAGTGCGATCCGGTGAAATGGAAACAGGAGATTGTCAATGCGCGCAGATTTTTCCCATCTTGTTACATGCTTCAAAATTTTAGCCATGGCTGCGACAATATCCCTGCCTACAATCGCGCAGGCTGATTTTACGCTGTTTCCTGCAATATTCGAGGTTATGGGTGTTTCTGATAATGATACGCTGAATGTACGTCTTGCACCAAAGGCAGACGCCGAAGATATCGGTGACCTTTATCCAAATACCCAGGTTGAGGTGACAGCTTTTGATGCCACGGAAAAATGGGCGCGTATTGTCTGGCAAGGAATGGATGGCTGGATTTCCCGCCGATATCTGCAAGAAGCACCCCAATATGGCGATGATTTCAGCGGCATGCCCGTTGATCTTAGCTGCCATGGGACTGAACCGTTCTGGTATGGGGATATCACTGCGCAGGGGCATTTCAATTTCACCAAAATCGGGGCCGAAGTCGAAACCTCGGTTATTGAAAGCTCTGTTATGTCAAACAATTTTCTGCGTGCCAATTATGCGTTCGAAACCTCAAAATACACCGGGTTTTTACGCCGCTCCAGCTGTAGCGACGGGATGTCGGACGCAACCTACGGCTGGGCGCTCGATATATTGAGCAAAGACGCAAACGCGCCCTATTTGCGATCCGGCTGTTGCACCTGGAAAGCACCTGAAGGGGATTATTAAGCTGTCCGTAACCTTACCATCCTATTCCCAGCGGAGAACCGATGCCCAGAGACCCTTTACATAATTTCCGTGCGTTGGTGGCCAAAGGCACCCTGCACGATGACGCCGCACAACGTTTGGCTGTGGAAAAACTGCAACTACTGCACACCCGTCTTAAGGGGTATAACCCCGCGCGCCCAAAACATGTCGGCCTTGGCCTGTTTGGCTGGGGGCGCGATAGCATCACGCAGGCGGCCATCCCCGGCCTTTATCTTTATGGCGGGGTGGGGCGCGGGAAATCCATGTTGATGGACCTGTTTTTTGACACAGCCCCGGTCACAAAGAAACGCCGGGTGCATTTCCATGCTTTCATGCAGGAAATTCACGAAGGTATTCGCGCAGCCCGTACCAAAAAGCAAAAAGACCCGATCGAACCTGTCGCCGCCGCCGTCGCCGCGCAGGCAACGTTACTGTGTTTTGACGAGATGCAGATCGGTGATATCACCGATGCAATGCTGGTCGGGCGTTTGTTTGAAAAACTGTTCGCACGCGGTGTGGTGATCGTTACCACATCAAACCGTCATCCTGATGATTTGTATGAAAACGGGCTGAACCGTCAGCTATTTCTACCCTTCATCGAGATGATGAAAGACCGGTTGGAAGTTTACCATCTGGAAAGCGCAACCGATCATCGCATGGGTGTGCAGAAGGCCGCAAACACCTATCATGTACCGCTGGGAGCTATGGCAACAAAAGCAATGGATGCCGCGTGGGATGCCCTGACACGAGGGCGCGCGCGCGCTTTGGTGCTTAGGGTAAAGGGGCGAGAGGTGACATTGCCGCAGTTCGCCAACGGCGTGGCAAGGGCAAGTTTTGGCGATCTTTGCGAGGGGCCGCTGGGGGCTGCCGATTATCTGGAAATTGCA
>CAYSAZ010000075.1:0-11258 GCA_964429065.1 uncultured Rhodobacterales bacterium | reverse complement strand
CCGGCCTCCAGAAAGCGGGCGTCTGAGCCAAGAGTGGTTAATAGAAAGCCGCGATCTTGCATGCGTTTGGCATAGGCTGGCGCGCCGCAATGGATGCAGGCAGGGATATTGTGGGCGTTGGCGCGGGTCAAAATGTGGTCCAGCAAGGCCAGCATTTCGGGTTCTTCGCGGTCAAATCCCGGCGGAAATCCATGCACCAGTGACAGATCAGCGGGGCCAATATAAATGGCGCCAAGCCCCGGCGTTTGCAGGATATCATCCAGATTATCCAAGGCGGCTTTGGTTTCAATCATGGCAATCGGCAGGATCGCATCATTGGCGGTGTCGGCATAACTCGCACCATGGGCAAGCCGCGCACGAACCGGCCCAAAGCTGCGCGCCCCACGCGGGGCATAGAGGCAGGCATCAACCAGCGCGCGCACGTCTTTGGCGGTTTCAATCATCGGGGCGATAATCCCCATAGCCCCCGCATCCAGCGCCCGCATAATGTCCTCCGGGCGGTTCCACGGCACCCGCACCAGCGGCACGGTTTTGGTTTGGCCAATCACCGGCAAAATCTGCAACAGGTCGGCATAATCGGTCGTGCCGTGTTGCATATCTATGGTGACGCTGTCCCAACCGGCACGAGCCATGATTTCGGCAGACAGAATACCGGGCATGGCAATCCAGCCGTTCAGGGCCGGTTTTTTATCGGCCCAGAGCTGTTTCAAGGGGTTTGTAAAAGTCATTTCTTCACCACGTAAAATGGGTCATTTTGGTATTCAGGTAATCATAAATCGCCTGCGTTCCCCCTTCGCGGCCCATGCCGGAATGGTCCACCCCGCCAAACGGCGCTTCGGCGTGGGCAATCATAAAGTTATTCACCCCGACCATACCCGCATGCAAGCCGCGTGACAGGGTTTCCGCTGTTTTGTGGCTGCCGGTAAAGGCATAGGCTGCCAAGCCATACGGCGTTGAATTTGCGCGCATAATCGCATCATCCAGATCGCTGAATGTGGCGATAGGGGCAATGGGGCCAAAGGGTTCTTCGTTCATGATACGCGCGCTATCAGGGACATCGCAAAACACCGTTGGTTCGATATAATACCCCGCGTTAAACTGGGCGGGCCGCCCCCCACCTGTCAACAGTTTCGCCCCGCTTTTGAGGGTATCCTCGATCAGCTTTTCCACCCGGTCACGCTGGCTGGGCAATGTCATCGGGCCCATGGTGCTGGCCGCATTTTGGCTGTCCCCCAGCACTTGCGCTTGCGCGCCCGCCACCATTAATTCGGTGAACTTGTCCGCGAGGCTTTCATGTACATAAAACCGGTTAGGGGAAATGCAGACCTGCCCGGCATTACGATATTTGAACAGCGCGCATTGTTCTGCGGCGACGGCGACATCGGCATCTTCACAGATCACCACGGCGGAATGGCCACCCAGCTCCATTGAGCAGCGTTTGACCGTTTTTGCAGCCTCTGTCATCAATAATTGCCCAACCCGGGTTGAGCCGGTCAGAGATATTTTGCGCACATCATTGCTGGCCATGATAGCGGGAGAAATATCCTCGGCCCGGCCCTGTAGCAGTTGCACAACCCCCGCTGGAGCGCCACCTTCAACGCAACATTCGGCGATGATGGTAGAGGTCATCGGGGTTTGTTCTGAAGGGCGGCAAATGATCGGACATCCGGCGGCCAAAGCGGGGGCAATTTTGCGCGCCATCAGGTTGATCGGAAAATTCCACGCGGTAAATGCCGCAACGATGCCGATGGGTTCATGTTCAACCACCAGACGCCCGCCCTGACGTGACGGAATGGTTTCGCCAAACAGGCGCTCGGCCTCGCCGGCAAACCATTCAAACTGCTCGATGGCAATGTTGGCCTCGCCCTCGGATTGTGACAGGGGGCGGCCGATTTCCAGTGATAAAGCCTGCGCCAGATCAGCCTTGCGCCGGGTCATCGCCGCCGCAATGCCGCGCAAAACCTTGGCCCTCTCCCAGCCATGCACACCGGACCACGTGGTCAGCGCCGCGCGGGCATGCTCCAGCGCCTCGGCCACATGGCTGGCATCACAGGCGGGGGTTTGCCAAAGCACCTGTTCGTTGCACGGGTTGATAACGTCGATTGGGGCAAGATCGGTTGTGGTGCGAAACGTGCCCCCAATCAGGATTTTAGGCGTGAAGTCGGTCATTTTATGTCCTCGTTTGCTGTATATTTATAAAATTTCAGGCTCTGGCACGGCTGCACCAAAACCAGTTTCAAGATAGTCGAAATCACAACCCTCATTGGCCTGTGTAATGTGGCGTGCGAACATCCAGCCATAACCCCGGCCAAATTTGGCGGCCGGTTGCACCCATTCTGCACGCCGTCGGCGCAACTCGGCCTCGGGAACGTCCATGTTGAGGGTCCGCGCATCGACATCAACCTCGATCATGTCGCCGGTTTGCACCAAGGCAAGCGGCCCCCCCAGATGGGATTCTGGCGCGACATGCAAAATGCAGGCCCCGTAGCTTGTGCCGCTCATCCTTGCGTCTGATATGCGGATCATGTCGCGCACTCCGGCTTTTAGCAATTTTTTCGGGATCGGCAGCATGCCCCATTCCGGCATTCCCGGCCCGCCCACCGGCCCGGCCCCGCGCATAATCAAAACCGTGTCTTCCGTGACGTCCAAATCCGGCGCATCAATCCGGTCTTTCATTTCGGCGTAGCTGTCAAACACCAACGCCGGCCCGCTATGGCGCAAAAACTTTTGCGCACAGGCCGAGGGTTTTATCACACAACCATCCGGCGCAAGGTTGCCCGTCAGCACCGCCAGCGCCCCTTGAGCATAAACCGGATTATCCAAAGGCCGGATCACATCGTCATTCCAGACGGTTGCATCAGCAATATCCGCCCCGATGGTTTCCCCCGTGACCGAGCCGGCATCCAGATCCAGCAGGTCTTTCATGCGCATCATCAAGGCAGGCAAGCCCCCGGCATAATAAAAATCCTGCATCAAATATGTTTCCCCCGAGGGGCGTATATTGGCCAAAACCGGCACATTTCGGCTGACGGCCTCAAAGTCGGCAAGGGAAATATCAAAACCGGCGCGACGCCCTTCGGCGATCAGGTGGATGATGGCATTGGTCGAGCAGCCAACCGCCATCGCCACCTTGATCGCATTTTCAAACGAGGGGCGAGACAGTATATCGGACGGCTTCAGATCCTCATGCACCATGTCAACAATGCGCCGCCCCGACGCCGCGCTCATCCGGATGTGGTTGGCATCAGCTGCCAGAATTGAGGACGCCCCCGGCAGGCACATCCCCAAGGCTTCGGTGGTGGCTGTCATTGTGCTGGCGGTGCCCATGGTCATGCAGTGGCCATAGGACCGCGCAATACCGCCCTCTACCGCTTGCCATTCGTTTTCATCAATCTCGCCGGCGCGCCTTTTATCCCAATATTTCCAAGTATCCGCCCCGGACCCCAGAACCTCTCCACGCAAATTCCCCGACAGCATCGGCCCCGCAGGCACGAATATTGCCGGAAGATCCATGCTGATGGCCCCCATCAACAGCCCCGGCGTGGTCTTGTCACAGCCCCCCATCAGCACTGCGCCGTCCACCGGATGGCTGCGCAACAACTCCTCAACCTCCATCGCCAGCATATTGCGATACAGCATGGTGGTGGGTTTCACGAAATTTTCCGACAGCGACAGCGCCGGCAGTTCTACGGGAAAACCACCCGCCTGCAAAACCCCGCGTTTAATATCCTCAACCCGATGTTTAAAATGGGCATGGCAGGGGTTGATATCGGACCATGTGTTCACAATCGCGATCACCGGTTTGCCCTGCCAGTCCTCAGCGCCATATCCCATTTGCATTATCCGCGAGCGGTGGCCAAAACCCCGCAAATCATCGGCATCAAACCATCGGGCGCTGCGTAGTTTTACAGTCATTGGCTTGCCGTAACCCCGCCGTCTATATAAATCGTTTGCCCGGTGATGTAGCTGCCTGCCGGTGCCGCAAGGGCGATGATTTGGCCAACAACCTCTACCGGGGTTCCGATCCGCCCCAAAGGGTTGCGTTCCAATATGAAATCCCGAAAAGTCTCGCGTTCCAGATGGGGGCGAATGCGGTCAGACAAAATGAATGTCGGCGCGACACCGTTGACTGTGATGTTATGGGGCGCCAATTCCATTGCGTGCTGTTTTACCAGCATGACCAGCGCGCCTTTGGTGGCACAATAAGCCGAGTAGCCACGATCACGCAGCGCCAATTGCGAGCGCACCGATGCCAGATGAATTTGCCGCCCGCCGTGACCTGCCGCAATTTGGTGACGCGCTACGGCTTGCCCCAAAAACATCGCCGAGCGCAGGTTGGTCTGGTACACTTCGTCAAACACATCGGGCGTAACCTCGTCCAGCTTTTGCTCTTGATTAATACCAACGCAATTCACCAAAATATCGATGCCGCCCATGCGGTCTGCCGCGTCATCCGCAACGCTGGAAATCGCCGAAACATCCCGCGCATCCAACCCCAGACCACAGGCCTGCCCCCCGGCGTTGGTGATGGCGTCGGCAAGTTTTTCGGCCTTGCTGCATTTTGGGCCGGCAATGGCCACATGGGCGCCGCGCCGCGCAAAGCCCCACGCGATGGCCTCCCCCAGTGCGCCGTATCCACCGGGCAGGAAAACCCGTTTACCCGCCACATCAAACAACGCATCCAGCGCCGCCTTATCAAGGTCCGGTGTCAGTGAAACATTCATGCGGCCACCTTTACACCAGCGGCCAGATAGACACTTTCCATCAGACGCAAAGTTTGCAAATTGTCCCGGGCATCGGTCTCAAAGCTGGTGCCATTGCGCACCCCGTCGACGAAGGCTTTTGTCGCAATATCAAAACATTCCTGATACCGGCCCAGCAGGTCCACCCTAACGGTGCTCGTGGCGTCCCCGACAAGAGAAATGCTGTCATAATCCATGAGTATCGTCCCTTTGGTTCCAATTATTTCCAGCCGATCCCCATGCAACGGCGCATAGCCCGGCGCACAAATGCACCCGTCTGCCGTGGCGATCAGCCCGTTGGCACCCTCCATCAAAATCGCTGCCGTATCTTCGCCCGGCAGCCCTGTGGCCAAGCGGTTTACGCGCGCGCTAACCACCTTTAGCGGTCCGGCAATGGCGCGGCATACATCCAGATGGTGGATCATGGTTTCAAACACAAGATTTCGTTTAAAGCCTTTTAAATATGGCTGCCGCTCAACCAAAAACGGCTCTGCCCCATCGCGCGGGCACAGGCCAGAACCACGGCACGACATGGCAATATGGCGCAGCTCCCCAATTCGGCCTTGGTTAATCCAATGGCGCACCGTCATATAATGCGGGCGAAAACGATAGTTTTCATGGATCATAAAGCGGATTTTATCCCCTACATATTCCACCAGACCCTCGGCCTCGGCCACGGTTTCGACCATCGGTTTTTGCAAAACTACATGCACCCCGTGATCCGCTGCCAGCCGTGTAAGCGGTGCATGCGCATCAACCGAAGCCGCGATATCCACCGCATCAAAACCCCCATCCGCGAACATCTTTTCGGGGTCGTCATATACGCGCGCAATGCCAAATTCTTTGGCCCGCATCACCGCATTTTCGCGCACTACATCACAAATAGCCACGATTTCCACATCCAGAGCCGCCCAAGCGCGCAAGTGATAAACGCTAATCATACCCGCCCCGACAAGCGCCATTTTATGTAAGCGCTCACCCATGGTCGTCATCCCAAAATCCGTAGCCATAAAACCAAACGCTGCCGGCTGGCGAAATTGTTTTCAGGGAATGCACCACGCCGCGCGGGATACGCACCAGATCTCCGGGTTTACAGGTTGCGGTTTCATGGCCCACGTCAACAATCAACGTGCCCTCGGCCACCAAAACATATTCATCAGTGCTATGCACAAACCCGTTCCATTCCTGCCCCGGAGGGTCACGGAAAACCCCGAAATCAAACCCTTCAGCCTGCCACGCGTCACGAACTTCTGCGGGGTCCACCGGCAGGGTATGGGCGGATTTTATAAATACGTCGCTCATGCTACGTGCTCCGTTAATAGCGTGCCCAAATAATCTTGTGCGGGCGGGTATTCCAGCACCGCATCATAGCTTTCATGCTGGGTCACCACGCCCTTTTGGACAAAAATGAACTGCTCGCAAATCTCTTGCAATATCTCCAGATGAAAGCGCTCATTGGGATGCACGCATAAAAACACCAGTCGCCCCTCGGCCCGCAATTTGCGGAAAAAATCGAGCATAAACCCGATATATCCATCCTGCGTGTTGAATTGCGGTTCATCAAACAGATGCACCATCGGGTAATCCGACCCGGCACTTTCCATCATAAAATTCGGTTTCAACGACCTAAAACTGCGCACCTGATAGGATTGGTGATAATGGATTGCCAGCCGGTCACGTTGATCCGTGCGCACGCCATGGATATTCTTGCCCTGCACCAAAACCTGCCCCGATGTCGGCGTATTTGAGCCGGTTATCAGTTCAAATAACGTTGTTTTGCCGGACCCGTTTGGCCCCATCATCCCGACAATTGCTGGCTGTTCGATGCGAAAATTCGCCGCCAGTTCAAAGGTTGGAGTCCGGTTCAGCCGGCTCTTGAAATAGGTTTTTTGCAACCCGCTAACGTCTAGCATTGCCACCATGGTTACATCCCTATCAATCCACGCCGCAGGGGCGCGTTGTCTAATAATTCCCGGGCCGTGCCTTCATGCACAATCCGCCCACGGTCCATCACATAGGCCCGATCCGAAACCGCCAGTGCCGCCAGCGCGTTTTGTTCCACGATCAACACCGCAATACCTTCGGATTTCAGCCGGGTGACCGTATCCATCACGTCTTGCACAATCTTTGGTGCCAACCCTTGGGATGGTTCATCCAACAGCACCAACCCCGGCGAGCCCAGCAAAGCGCGCGAGATCGCAACCATCTGCATTTCCCCTCCTGACAGGTTTTCGCAATCACGCCCCATCAGGTATTCCAGCGCCGAAAATATCCCGAACATTTCGTCAATCTTCCAAGACCGGAACCGCGTCTTTTTAATCCCTATTTGTAAGTTTCGCGCGACAGAAAGGGCTGGAAAAATCCGCCTGTCATCAGGAACCCAGCCAATCCCCATATGGGCGATTTTGTGGGTGTCTATGCGGGTGATATCCCGCCCGTCAAATGCGATTTGCCCGGTTCTCGGCGGGCTTAGGCCTAAAATAGAACGCAAAGTTGTGGTTTTCCCGGCGCCATTTGGCCCCAGAAGAGACACAACCTCGCCCTCGCCCACCTTCAAAGACGTCCCGAAAAGCGCCTGCGTTTCCCCGTAATAGGTCTCGATATTTGCAATATCCAGCATCACGCCACCTCGCCAAGGGCCGAGCGTTGCACCCATTTGTTGGCCTGCAATTCATCCGGTGTGCCTTGTGCAATAACCTGGCCCCAATGGATAACCGAAATCTGGTCGGCCAACTCAAACAAAAACCGCATGTCATGTTCGATCATAACGATCGTGTATTGGCTGCGCAGGTTTTGAATGAGCGCCGCTAATTGCCGCGTTGCCTCGGCACCAAGCCCCGATGTTGGCTCGTCCAAAAATACGATCCGCGGGTTTGCCGCCAGCGCCACGCCAATTTCCAGCGCCCGCCGGTTGCCATAAGACAAGGACAGGGACGGCTGCCATTCCTGCCCCAACAACCCGACCTGATCCAACACTGCACGGGCTTGATCCAAAAGATTTTGGTCATCAAAAACCGTGGCCGTGAACCGCGCAAAACGGCGGCGGAAATCGGGCAGCGCCAGAATGATGTTCTCAATCACCGCGCTGTCGTCAAACAGGTTCATCAACTGAAAGGACCGTGACACCCCCAAACGGGCAATTTTTTGCGGGGCCTTGCCGGTGATGTCTTGGCCATCAAAAATAATGCGCCCGCGCGTTGGGGTGTGGTGGCCGGTAAGGCAATGGAAACAGGTGGTTTTTCCCGCACCATTTGGCCCCATAATTCCGTTGATCTGGCCCTCTTCAAAGGCAAGTGAAATGTCTTCCAACACCACATTGCTGCCAAACCGTTTATGAATATTGATCGCTTCAAACAGAGCCATTGGTTTTTACCTCCGCAGGTTTGGAGACGGCAGGTTTTGCCAGCCCCGCCAAAACACCGGCCAGTCCTTCTGGTTTGAACATCACCATGGCAACAAACATTAACCCATACCAAAGCAACCAGGTTTCGGTGATGGACCCCAACACATCGCGCGCAATGAAATACAGCACCACGCCCAGTATCGGCCCCCAGAAATTGACCAAGCCACCGCCCACCAGCACCATCATCACGATCAGGCCGGATTGATGCAGGCTCATGACATCGGGGTAGGCGCTTTCTTGGGCCATGGCAAACAACCCGCCAGCCAGCCCGGCAACCATTGCCGACACCGTAAAGGCCGCCCATTTGAACCACCAAACCTCATAGCCGATAAAGGCCGCGCGGGTCTGGTTTTGGCGCACAGCTTGCAAAATACGGCCAAATGGCGAATTAACCACACGCCACGCCAGAATGGTGACCATTATCGCCAATACGGCCACCAGATAATAAAGGCTGGTGTTGGCGCTTAGATCAAGCGTCGTAACACCCAGATTAACCGGCGGGCGCGGAATGTTCAGCATTCCGTCCTCACCGCCAGTAATCGGGTGCAATTTAATCGCGCCAAACCAGAACATCTGCCCAAAGGCGATGGTCATAAGCGAGAAATAGATGCCGCGTCGATGGGACACAAAGGCGGCTACAACCCCGCCCGCTACCGCAGCGGCCAATACCGCCGCCAGCAAGCCGCCCAACAGGCTGATACCAACATATTCCTGAAACATCCCGAACGCATATGCCCCCACCCCAAGATACGCACCATGGCCAAACGAGTGCAGCCCCGCATAGCCAAACAGCAGGTTGAACCCGAGGGCAAAGATGATCCAGATTGCAATTTCTATGCCCAGATACTGGTATAGCCCCACTGGGCCTATCCAGAATGGCAGGCTTAGCAGCAGCACGGCAAATACGGCGATTTGCGGGGTGATCCAGTGGCTGGAACGACGGGTGATATCAGATAATGTAGCCATACTAGTTCTCCAACGCGCTTTTTTTGCCAAACAGGCCGCGCGCCCGAAATCCGACCACAAGTATCAACAGAATATACATCGACATCATCGACCACGCCGGCGCATAAGCCCCGGTAATTCCAACCGATAACCCAACCAGAATTGCGGCAATTACAGAGCCCCAAAAGCTACCGACCCCGCCCAAAACAATAATCAAAAACGCCGGAATAACCACATCTACACCCACATGCGGGCGCAGGCCCCAAATGGGCACCATGGTCACACCGGCCAAGCCCGCCAGACCGGCCCCAAGGCCAAACACCAGCAAGCGCAGCCGTGCCAGATCATAGCCCAGTGCGCGCACCATTTCACTGTCATGCGCACCGGCCTTGATGATCGCCCCGTAGGGTGTCTTTTCCAAAAACAGCCAGACCATAATAATGGCCACCACGGCAAATGCGGCGGCAAATAGCTTGTATTTAGAGAAAATCATACCGCCAATAAACATCGCCCCGTTGATGGATTGAGGCAATTCCAGATGCTGCTCGCCTGTGCCCCAGCCCAAGCGGATCAGCTCCTCGATCACCAGCGCGGCGCCAAAGGTCAGCAATAATCCATAAAGCGGGGCCTTGCCATAGGTGCGCCGCAGCCCCAGTTCCAACACCATGCCGGCAATTCCGGCGAGTATCGGGGCAAATATCAGCGCCGCAATATAGCGCGTCACAATCGGCAGCCCACTCCACCAGAGGCCAAGGCTGGTATCCCCGAGCCAAGCGCCGCCAATGATCGCCAACGCGAAATAGGCCCCCAGCGCAAACAACGAGCCATGGGCAAGGTTTATCACCTCCATCACCCCGACAATCAGCGTAAATCCCAACGCAATAAGCGCAAAGAGCAGGCCAAGGGTAAGCCCGTTAAACAAATGTGGCAAAAGCTGGGTCATTGAATTTCCGGTATTCAAAATTTAGGGTTTGCGGCCAGGTTTCCCCGGCCGCAAACAATGATTACGCGTCAAATGTCGGAGTATCGTCGTAAGACTCCAGCATACAGGCGTCTGGAGCGCCCATGTCGCGCACATCATCGGGGGCAACGCTGCTCAGGATCTCAAACATATCGTCTGAATCCTCACCACCAGCTTTGGCCGTTGCCAGATAGATGCTTTGCTGAACCTGATGCGTTTCGGGATCAATCCAGGCATCGTGGTGCTGCATGCGCTCACTGGCGGGCATTTGATGGCCTTCCAGCGCTTTGATCACCGCAATATTGTTGGTGGTCCCGGCGCGCTCAATGGCGGCCAGCATGTTTTTCATCGCCATATAGCCATTATAAAACACATTTCCCGGTACTTTCATGCGCGTATCAGGATACATTGCCTGATAGCGCTGTACAAATTCAGCCACACCCGGCAGGTCCAGTTTATAATACCACGTGGTGCCAAACACCCCAAACAGGTTCTCCAATGGCAAGCCATACACATCCGGCCAATCTTGCTGGTTGTTAATCCAGGCCGGGCTAGCCCCCATGCCAAGCTGCGCCACTTGCTGGCGCAGGGCTTTTTGGTCATCCCCGCCAATGGCGGCCGCCACAACATCAGGGTTGCTTTGCTGGATGTTAATGAGTGCCGAAGAGAAATCCCTTGTCCCTTGCGGAACAAGGATTTCCTCTTTGACAGTGCCGCCGTATTGTTCAAGCAAAGCGCGCGTTGCCGCCGCCGTATTGTGGCCCCAGACATAATCATTGGTCAGCAAGGTCCACTGGTCTCCAAACCGGTCAATCGAGTTTTTCACCGCAGCTTTGGCAAAATTGGCCCCGTTCCCGTCCCACACAAACTTAACGCGGTGGCAGTTTGCACCCGATTCAGTTGGCGAAGATGAATTGGTGTTAAAATAGATCACCCCGTTTTTCTGCGCAACCTGGCTGATCGCATTGGCAACACCAGAGCTAACCGCCCCGATCAAAAAACCCGCCTCTTCGCGGTGGATCATGCGTTCGGCCACGCGGCTACCGGTTGCCGGTGTGGTTTCTGTATCAATATGGGTGGATTCAATCATCCGCCCCAAAACACCGCCATTGGCATTGTATTCAGCAATGGCCATTTGCATGCCACGCCGATCGCTGGCACCCGAGTTGGCGTATTGGCCGCTAGCGTCAGATGTGATGCCGATTTT
>CAYSAZ010000074.1:0-11553 GCA_964429065.1 uncultured Rhodobacterales bacterium | reverse complement strand
TTATCTAGACCTTAATTTCATCGCGGACTAAAAAAGGCGTATGTGTGTTAAACAAACCCACCCCTAACTGAACACAATCACCACGGCTATAATAGGGAAGCAACCGTCTCAAAGCAAAGCAGTCAGTACCATCTTCTTTTTGCTAAAATAGATGATACCGTCAATCCATCTGATCACTATTAGGATGGGCCAATAGCCCCCGCTATTTATCAACGCCGCTCTTGGTTTTAGCCTCTTTTGGCTTTGCGATAACATCAAAGCGTTTTTCATCTTCGTCGCAGTTAAGTTCGCGGGCGGCTTCTTTGAATTTATCGTGTTGGGTTTTATCTTCCATATTTACCCCTTAAACAAATCATCTGTTGTCTGAGGTAAATCTAAATCCCATGTATGACGAACCCTCAAACCTAACTCTTCGGCAAAAGTGGCCTGGTTCTTATCATCTGTGTAAAATATTTCTGCGCCACCAACTTTTGCAATAACTGCGATTTGCCTGTCAAATTTTATTTCCTGCCATGGCACAATCGTTCCAGATTTCTTATCACCATTCTTTATTGCCTGGCGAGTAATTGAAGCTAAGTCTATCGCGCATCTAGCGTCGAATGAAGCAATTTCAAACGCCGCTGAGCCGTTAATTTCTCCAACCGCTTTTTCTAAATCAGGAACGATACACAACAATTCCGAAAGGCAAGGTGTTGGAATCAATACCGTGTCGCCGCGCTTGCTATGCGCATCTACAAGTGCCTCCACCCTTTCAGCGCAATGGCTAACAGGATTACCTGTTGCTGGGTTCGGGGTGGGCAGGGTATTTGGATTAAGAACAAGTGATAGGAAGGTATTGTCGAAGGCGATAATCATTGCACGACACCATTTTTTTCTTCCAAAGAGCTAATATCGCTCAGCGTTTCATCAGGCCAACGAATGCCCATGCCCCTAATCTGGTCAACTGCACTTCTAATACTTTCACGGTTAATGGGAGTGTAGTCTGTAATGAAAAACTCATCAATATCCCAAGTTCCATCCTCGCTACGAGTCCACATTCCTCTACCGCTAACCTTCACGTCTTCAAACAGGAAATCACGAAGATTTTTAGCAATTTCCTTCGTAGTAGTGCAAAAAACAACGCCATAAGCGTCCGTGCTAATCCGCGCCTTAGCATCCTCCTTGGTTCCAGAGATGTGATAAAGTTCGCCCGTGAAAGATGCTGCATCACGAATCCGAAGCTGAACATTGTCGTCTTCACGCTTGCCGGGAAAGTTTATTATATTTTGACCATTTGCACTATAAAATGCGCCACTTGTTCCATCTTCCTTCAACATCTGATTTATCGTGTTTTGTGCGCTGGTAGCAGTCCTTGGGGCGGCTCCTTCATTAAGACAGGTAAGCCGTTTAACAAGCGCGGCCTCATGGTTCCTGTCGATAGCAAACGCGCTACCATGGCTACCCTCAACGACACCAACCAAGTGCAAATTATCAGAAACACCAATCATGCGCTTTATTTCAGCATAATACTCCACCAGCCTCCCGAAAGGCATTGTCTCGGGAGTGAAGTGTTCTATTTTAAATGTGTATTCTAATGTGTCGCTCATCTTCTGCTCCTATGGAGCAGATTCTATGCGCCCAATGAGTCCCTGTAAAGTATTCTCTTTCCAATTATCCCGTGAAGGGCTTTTGCTGCACGGCGTTCATCATTGAGGCCATTGGCAACCCGATTGTTATACCGGAACTCGAACTCTGCTGTATAATGATGAAGATATTGTTTATCATAATGCTGATAAACGCCCTTCATGCCGCGTTTGAAGATACTGAAATAACTCTCAATCATGTTCGTGTGGACGCCTTCACGTTATCGATAATGAAAGACTTGGATTGTCTGGTGGTGCGGTTAACCAATGTCAGCATGGCATTCTTATGGGCATAACTCGCGCGCCCTCTGCTTTCTTGTGTTTATGGCTAATAAAGGTTCTATCAATTTCCACAATACCATCGCCAGAACCGAAATCAACCGTATTATCGCTACGCATGGCCTCACGAATACGATGGGACATGAGCCATGCGGATTTATAGGTGATCTCAAGCGCACGGTGAAGCCGGTGGTACTAATCTTTAGTCGTAAGATAAATGGCCTGTAGCCACTTGTGCAGGAGGATAAGGCGGCCTCGGCTGCTCATAGCAGGGTGGGGTCGCCATGCGAACTCTAATACGCGGCAAAACCGTGATTGCTATTGCCCACAGATTGTCTACCATCGTGCAAATGCTCGAGCAAGGCACGCATACGTGCGCTGGTGCAAGACGGGCTATATACACGTTTTTGGAATCGGCAGTCAGGAGGATTTATTGGGACGGATAAATGATTTTTTTGAAAATCTGATTGACCCTTTCATACCAGCCGACGGCCCGCCGCCAACCACGCTCTATGCCTTTGGTAAATGGCTTTTTGCCGGAACCGGGGTCGCGGTCAAACTTATGAGCGTCGTGTCGACCCTGGTTGGCCTGTCCGAGGTAGCTGCGGCATGGTTTATTGGCCTGATTGTTGAACGGATATCCAGCCATGGGCGTGATGTATTCTTTGATGATTTTACCTGGCAACTTATTGCAATAACAGGGTTTTTCCTTGTCGCCCGCCCTTTTGCCCAGATATTCCTTGGTGGCTTGAATTCCCTGACTTTTGTGCCGGCTTTATCTGTTTCGGGATACTTTAAACTGCATCAATACACCCTTGGTCAGAGCCTCAGTTTTTTCGAGGATGACTTTGCAGGGCGGATAAATCAAAAACAGATGCAAACCACAAATGCGCTGTTCAACCTGCTGCTTGAGTTGCTGAACGCCGTTGCATTTGCCTGTGCGATGCTGATTGGGGGGGCGATTGTGATGTTTATTGCCGATATCCGGCTGTCGTTGGTGATGCTGGTATGGCTTGGCCTATATGCATTGGCGATGCGCTGGGGCATTCCACGCCTGCGTCGACTAGAAGCTCTGCGCGCCGAGGCCCGTTCTGCCATTGCCGGGAATTTTGTTGATAGTATCTCCAACAATTCCACCGTAAAATTATTTGCCCATACCACGCGAGAGGTAGACGAGGCGCGCAAAACATTAATGAATTACCGCCGCACAGCGCTAGATATGGGGCGTGTGGTTTTTGTTTTCCGGATAATGATTGCATTTCTCGGGGCGATTTTGCCGGTCAGTCTGGTTGGTGCGGCACTGGCGCTTTGGTGGGTTGGGGCGGCAGAAACCGGGGCGATTGTTACCGCCGCTTTGATCACAACGCGTCTGGGCGCGATGACCAGTTGGTTTTCCTTTGCGCTTATGGATATGTTTGGCAATGTTGGCGTCATTGATGACGGGATCACAACGCTGGCCAAGAAATACACCCTTGTCGATGCTCCCGACGCCAAACCGCCAACCGCTGTGGAAGGGCGCATCCATTTTGACAATGTACGGTTTCGCTATGGCCGCGAAAATGGCGGTGGGCTGGATGGATTTAATCTGGATATCAAGGCCGGAGAGAAAGTAGCGTTGGTTGGGCGCTCGGGGGCGGGGAAATCGACGGTATTATCCTTGTTGATGCGGCTGCGCGATGTCGAAGGCGGGGCGATCCGGCTGGATGGTACCGATATTCGCGCCCTGACCCAAGACGGCCTGCGCCAGCAAATCGGCATGGTGACCCAAGATACACAAATGTTCAACCGCTCGGCGCGCGCTAACATCATGTATGGCCGCCCCGATGCATCAGAGGCGGATCTGATCGCGGCGTGCGAACAGGCACAAGCCATGGAATTCATTGCAGAACTTGAGGATAACCATGGTCACAAGGGCTTTGATGCCCGTCTGGGGGAGCGCGGTGTGAAACTGTCGGGTGGGCAACGCCAACGCATAGCCCTGGCCCGGGTAATTTTGAAAAACGCACCTATTTTGGCGCTGGATGAGGCGACAAGCGCACTTGATTCCGAGGTTGAGGCCGCTATTCAAGGCACACTCGATACCCTGATGCAGGGCAAAACCGTGATCGCCATTGCGCATCGTTTAAGCACCATCGCACAGATGGACCGGATCGTTGTTGTGGATCAGGGGCGGATCGTTGAAGAAGGCACACACGCTGATCTTTTGGCAAAAAACGGCCTCTACGCCCAGTTCTGGAACCGGCAGTCCGGTGGGTTTATTAAAACATTAAATGTTGACAGTTAATTTAATGTATGCATGCATCTGTATGGTATTATAAATGTATTCATCTATTTAATATTATTGCGCGTTACTGCGAACATCTTCAGGAAAGCCAATGCAAACCTTCATCCTATCCCGTATACTTATGTCTGGCACAGCACTCGCTTTGCTGACCGCTTGTGGTGCGCCGCCCACTAACCCCGACACAGACCCCGTTCCTATAGCCTATGAAACCCTTGACAGCACCGCAGATGCTACCAGCGTCTTGGGGGCGACAATGATCGTGCACAATGTTGTGACAAAAGCAAAGGTGCTTATGAACGCCTCCGGAGAACTGGTGCATAACACTGGTCATACAACAATTGATGTTAACGACGGGTATTACGTACTTGTCGACCCAGATGGTATCGATCCCGATACAGCGATAATCCAGGATGGCAGTTTTATTGACGGAACCGGTGCAGAAATACAGGCTGACACTACATTTTCCGATGGATATGAGTATGCTTATGCATTTCAACTACGCCATAGAATACTCGGTGTTGTACATACGGCGAGGGCCGTTGGCGGTATAGTTACACATGCAGATCATATTCCAACAGCCGGGTCGGCCACCTATACAGGAAAGGCAAAAGGCACCATCTATAACGGCACCGTCTTCCAGCAATTTGGTTCCAATGCAACCTCAACCGTCGATGTTGATTTTGAGGCAGGTTCTGTCGATGTAGAGATGACGAATTTCGAGGCCGCGCCTGATCTGGTTGATACGATTACAATTACGGATATGAGCCTTACCGGCAACACATTCTCTGGCGGCACGGTTGGTGCCACAAATGGTGGCGTTCTGGTTGAAATAACAGGGGCCAATACCACCACCTATGCCGGTGGAAATCTATTTGGCTACGATGCCGCACTTTCCGGCCCTGATGAGGTTGGAGGGGTGTTTGAAACGGATGGTGATGACGGCTGGATGGTCGGATATTTCTTAGCTGACTAAGGAACAAAACGGCCTTCCTCCATGGTATCATCTGAACGTGGAGGAAGGTTGCCAAAACAGGTTTTGCGTCTGTAGATAATAGTGCTTCCTGCCCCGACGAAATTGCAGATGTGGTGAGACCCACGGCGATAACAACCGCCGCACACAGCTAACTTATATCGCTGATTAGAATAATGACCATACACCCGCAAATAAAGCGATGTGATCAGCATTTAGCTCAATTTGTCCGCAAGTATTTTCCTATCCTAATTATACGGTAAGGTTTTTGGGGCAACGTCTCTGCATATCAGTGGAGAGTTGACGCATCATGGCCGGAAATAATGATAAAGCACCAATTATTATCAAACGCAAGAAAATCATCAAAGGTGGCGGGCATCATGGTGGTGCATGGAAGGTTGCCTATGCGGATTTTGTGACCGCAATGATGGCGTTTTTCTTGCTGATGTGGCTGCTCGGTGCCACCACTGACGACCAGCGCAAGGGTATTGCCGACTATTTTAACCCAACGATCCCCATCCATCAGATTTCTGGTGGTGGCACCGGTGCGTTCAGCGGGGGCAGTCTTATGTCACAAGATGTATTACCCAATGAGGGCACGGGCGCCAGCGCCACCTTCGCATCAGATGCAAATCGTGCAGATGGTGATACCGGCGTTACAATCAGTGACAGGGTTGGCGGCGAGGAAGGTGATGTTGAACTGAAATTCACTGACATTGAAAATATGTTCCGCGGTGACAGTGGAGAAAGCACTGTTGCGGATGACTTGCTTAAACATGTGTTTACGCGCGTCACGGATGAGGGTTTGATCATCGAAATTTTTGATCTTGAGAACTCACCGCTATTTGTAAAAGGCACGGATGTCCCCAACCAAAAAATGCTTCTTTTGTTAAATATGGTTGCAGATGTCACCGGATTTGTCAGCAATGAAATCGCCGTGTCAGGGCATACGGATACTTATGCAGCGGATGGTAATGATTCGTTTGTGTTATCCGCACGTCGCGCTGAAGTCTCACGCCAACAATTACTGTCTGCTGGTGTTCCTGCCGCCCGAATTGCGCGGGTTACCGGAAATGCGGACCGTGCTCCAAGCAGTAGAACCGCAAGTATCTTTAGAAACCGCCGCATCGAAATAACGCTTTTGCGTCGTTAGGGCACAAAAATACAAACAATTGTATCTGTTAGCAAGATGTTAAGGGTATCTCCTTGATAGTCATGTCTAACAGATCGAACAGTTCAGAAGGACAAAACATGACGATTTCCTCCTCATTAAACGCGGGTGTGACCGGATTAAAGGTAAATGCCAGCAAATTGGCCACAATTGCAGATAATATCGCCAACTCTTCTACCTATGGGTACAAACGTGCAGATGTCGATTTTTCCTCTGTGTCTTTAACCCAAAGTAAGGGGCGATATACAGCAGGTGGTGTGACCGTTAAAACTTTTAGAAACGTAGCCCAGAAAGGCGCATTACTGACAACGTCTAATCCGATGGATATCGCAATTGCAGGGCGGGGTATGCTGCCGGTGACGCGCACCTCTGCATTGGAGGGCCCCGGGACCAATTATCCGCTAATGATGACCTCAACGGGATCATTTTCACCGGATAAAAACGGTATTTTAACATCACAAAGTGGTCTTGTACTGATGGGCTGGCCCGCAGCGCCAGATGGCTCGATCCCTGCGCAACCGCGTGATAGTGCCGCCGGGCTGGAACCGGTTTTTGTAAATCTCAATCAATTTGCTGCCAACCCAACCACCTTGATCGGCCTTGGTGTGAATTTGCCTGCAACGGCCACAGCCGCAGGCTCCTCGGGGGATCCGTTTGAAATCTCGATGGAGTATTTTGATAACCTTGGCACGCCCCAAACCATGACCGCGCGCTATACACCTACGGTGCCGGGCGTTGGGCAATCCAACACATGGACAATGGAAATCATTGATCAGGCAACCGGCCCGGCACCGATCGCCGAATTTACCCTGACATTTAACGATACCCCCACCACAGGTGGATCAATTGCCACAGTTGTTCCCAACTTTGGTGGCGCTTATGACCCCGTGAGCGGTCAAATCACCGTGACTTTTGCAAGCGGCCCCGTCGATATTGAGGTAGGTTCGCCCGGCACCACCACACGTATGACACAAATGTCAGCCCAGTTTGCCCCTATCACCCTTAACAAAGATGGCGCTCCTACCGGCAACCTTACTTCGGTTGAAATTAGTGAAACCGGGGTGGTTTCCGCAATTTATGACAGTGGTTTTTCCCGTATCATATATCAAATCCCGCTGATCGACGTGCCAAACCCCAATGGTTTGAACGCGCTTAGCAACCAGACATTCACACTCTCAGAATCTAGTGGTCCAATGTATTTATGGGATGCAGGTTCCGGCCCAACAGGGGAAACTGTCGGCTACGCTCGAGAGGAATCCACTACCGATATCGCTGGTGAGTTGACGGCACTAATCCAGACCCAAAGGGCCTATTCGTCAAACGCCAAAATCATTCAAACCGTAGATGAAATGTTGCAGGAAACAACAAACATCAAACGCTAGATTAAGGAGATACCCCCGTGAGCATATCGAGCGCGCTATCCAACGCATATTCAGGCTTGACGAGCATGTCGCGCTCGGCCGAGACGATATCGAATAACGTTTCGAACGCGCTGACCGAAGGGTATAGTCGACAAGAAGTAGGCTATGCTGCAAGGGTGCTCGCCGGAAATGGAGTAGGCGTCAAAATCGACGGCATTAACCGAAGCGTTGACGTTGTCTTGACCACAGCCCGCCGCCGCGCAGACGCCAGCACTGCCAGCACCGCCAGCTTTGCTGATGCAAACGCCCGGATATCCACATTGATGGGGCAACCTGGTGATATCGATGCGCTGGCAACACGCATGTCTGCATTTGCCGATTCTTTGCGAAACGCACAAACGGCTCCGGATTCCGAAGCGTTGCAGAAAAATATCCTGATTAGCGCTAAAAACCTTGCTGGCAATTTTACCCGTATTTCAAATGAAACCACACGTATTCGTGTGGATGCAGATGCAAATATCGCGCGACAAGTTTCTATTGTGAATAGCTCGCTAAAGCAGATTGAAGGCTTGAATGCCGAAATCAGAATGTTCGCAATGACCGGCCGCAGTGTCGCGGCCCTTGAAGACCAACGCCAGATTTTGGTTGATAAGGTCAACGCAATAATTCCCATTCGCCAAACCCAAGTAAATACTGGCGAAATTGCCCTTTACACAACTGGCGGAGAGATTCTGCTGAACGGCTCCGCGCGGGAATTGGGGTTTAGCCCTACAGGCATGATGACCCCCGATATGACCCTCGCTTCGGGCGCGTTATCTGGCATTACACTCAATGGGCACCCGGTTGCCATTGGCGAGGATGGTGCTCCGCTTGAAGGTGGATCACTAGCAGCAAATTTTCGCATTCGAGACACGATTGCCCCGGAATTTCACCAACAACTTGACGCAATGGCACGAGATATCGTCGAGCGTTTCCAAGACCCCGCGGTTGATCCAACGCTTGCCCTAGGGGCTGCGGGCATATTCACAGATAATGGGGCCGCCTTTAACCCAATCAATGAAACCGGCCTGGCCGCCCGCCTATCGGTAAACACATTGGTTGATCCGGCCCAGGGCGGTGAATTATGGCGCCTGCGGGATGGGTTGGGCGCACTTGTTCCAGGCTATGCAGGTGATAGCACACATCTTTTGCGCCTGTCAGACTCTCTTAACGCTTTGCGTCCACCCTCCTTAAACATGGGCATTACCTCCCCGATGAGTGCCGCTGGATTCGCTGGAGAAATCACATCATTTTGGGCTTCAGAAACATCCCGGGCGCAAGAGGATTCAGCCGTAAATCGTGGCCGCCAGATAGCGCTACGAACCCAAGAACTAAACGCAACCGGTGTGGATACCGACCGGGAAATGCAAAACCTTTTGCTTGTTGAACAAGCTTATTCGGCCAACGCGCGCGTGATTTCCGTGATCGATGGTTTGATGGCAACTTTATTGGAGATGTAAAATGATTGGTCTAGGACATTCTGATTTGGCCTCGGCGCTCGGGTTACGCACACAGCACACCAAAATCCGTTCGGCACTGGATATAACAAGTAAAGAATTAGCCAGCGGCAAAAAAACCGATCTGGTTAAGGCAACCGGCGGTGATCTTGGGCGACTATTCTCAATCGAGCGGTCGTTGGCGCGATTTTCTACCGAAAAGAATGCAATAAATATAGCGCAAGGCAAGACGGCATTGATGCAATTGAGCATGGGCCAGATTCAGGATAACCTGTCAGATTATGGCCCGGAACTGTTGTCAGCAGTAAACCGAGGCGACCAAAACGCCATGCGGATAATTTCAGCAGATGGCCGCAATAAACTGGACATAGCCGTCAGTGCAATGAATGCCCGCTATGGTCGCCATAGTGTTTTTGCCGGTGCCGCTGTCGATCGGGCAGCCCTTGCGCCTGCGGATGACATTATTAACGATATTGCCGTAATTGTAGCTGCTGCCGCAGATGCGCCAACGGCAATAGCCGCGATAGATGCCTATTTTTTCGCACCCGGCGGCGGGTTTGAAACCAACATTTATCTTGGTGCTCCAGCAGATTCTCCACCTTTTATCCATGAAGACGGTACAAAAACCGATTATTCAATCCGCGCGGATACTCTTGAGATCAGACAAAGCTTGCGCGTATTCGCCATGGCAGCTGTTGCATCGCAGGATCCAGGTTTTGCCGGGACAAACGATCAGGTTTTGCTTTTACGTGAGGCCGCGATATCTTCAATTGCCACAACGGGTGACATCATAAAGTCGCGTGAAACCCTAGGTTTTGCAGAGGGCAGCATCGCTGATGCACAAGCCCGAAATATAGCCAAAACCAGTGTATTTGAGCTTGAGCGCAATGCAATTTTGGCAGCTGACCCTTACGAATCCGCAACTATGTTTGAGGCTTTACAGGGGCAGCTCCAATCTGTTTATACAATTACAGCGCGCCTATCTAATCTGAATTTAACAAATTTTTTGAGGTAAACAGTGACGCTATTACAGGTATTATTTCGTGGATTAACCATATGTCTCATATTGCTGTTCGCACCCCATGCCTATGGGGCAGAGGCGCGCATCAAAGACCTGGTCGAATTTGATGGCGTTCGCGGAAATGACCTTGTGGGATACGGGCTGGTTGTCGGGTTAAACGGAACTGGTGACGGGCTGCGAAATTCCCCTTTTACCGAAGAGGCATTAGTCAATCTTCTGGAGCGCTTGGGCATTAATGTATCGGGCGAACAATTCAGACCAAAAAACGTTGCCGCAGTTCTGGTTACCGCAATGTTGCCGCCATTCGCGCGCGCCGGCGGGCAGATTGACGTTACCGTATCTGCAATCGGCGATTCTAAAAGCTTGCTTGGCGGGACATTGATTATGACACCGCTAAATGCGGCTGACGGAAATATCTACGCGGTTGCGCAAGGTTCCATCATTGCAGGTGGTGTTTCAGTTGCGGGGGACGGCGCCCAGATCACAAAAGGCGTGCCCACATCCGGGGTTATCCCTTCGGGGGCGCGTGTGGAGCGCGAGGTTGAGTTTGCTCTTTCTGACGTAAAAAATATGCGCATGGCCTTGCGTAATCCGGATTTCACCACGGCCGCACGTATTGAAAAGGCAATAAATGAACGGTTAGGGAAAAATATCGCCAGTATGATGGATTCAGGAACAATTAGTCTGGATATCAGAGCATCAGGTGCGCCCAGTGCGGCACATCTAATTAGCATTCTTGAAAATATCGAGGTGGCACCCGCACAAAAGGCCCGCGTAGTTGTCGACCAGCGCTCTGGAACAATCGTGCTTGGCTCTGATGTGCGAATATCCCGGGTGGCAATTTCGCAAGGTAATCTGACATTGCGCGTTAAAGAAGAAGCGATAGTCGTGCAGCCGAACCCGTTTTCGCAAAACGGAGAAACAATCGTTGTTCCACGCACCACTGTTGGTATCGAGGAAGAAAAAGGTATTGGGTTGGCGCTTGTTGATGATGCGGTTTCGTTACCTGAGGTTATCGAGGGGCTGAATGCATTGGGTGTATCCCCGCAAGATATGATTGATATCCTTAAGGCTATAAAAGCTGCGGGTGCGCTTCACGCCGAATTTATTGTGCAGTAATAGAAATAACGGTATTGTCAAGTTATTGAGCATAGTTTGATTTTTTCAAAATAGGCGAATTTATCCGGCAGCAATTTCACACGTGATATCATGCCAGATGGCAAAAGCATCTGATCTTGCGCAGCGATAAGAAATAGCGGAAATTTTATGACGGTGGGGTCGAAAAAGGGCGTTGATTTGGGGGAGTATCCGAAAGTCTGTGTATGGGGTTTGGCCCATGCGGTTATCAC
>CAYSAZ010000073.1:0-11613 GCA_964429065.1 uncultured Rhodobacterales bacterium | reverse complement strand
ACGCTAACAGCTTTACACTGCGCGCGGCACGACCAATTCTGCAAAATGCACGGCTAATCGCACCACACCGCCTGTGAAACTACCCGCATCAGCCGTAATTTCCAACGGTGTATCGGCCCAATAGGTCAGCGGACTGCCACCCAACCCTTTGGCATAAGAGTTCAGCGCGATCCCGAGGCTATTCCCATAGCGATCCGGCGCCCCTGAAACCCCCAGAGACCATGCCGCAACACTGCCCCCGGTTATTGGCGTAATCACCCGGGCTGTCACCCCGATTACCTGCGCGTGCGAGGGAATAATGTTGCCGGTAATCGACACACTCGCAGCCGCCAGCGTATGATCTAGTTCAACAATTTTATGCACCGTTGCCGCACCACCAGTTGATACAAGCCCCGCATTGCGCACCCAATCACTGCCGTCAAAAACTACTTCGGCCCCCAGCGCCTCATTCCATGCCCGCCAACCGGGCTTGGGCATCAAAAACACCCAACCACCGTTGGAAAAAATTGCCACCCCATCATCTTGCCCCAGCCAATCCCCCGTCGCCCCCATACCGACAATATAGGCCTCGCCGTCCATTGGTGCACCCGGCGGCACGGTAGCATCATCACTTTGCACCCGCATTTGTGCCACCGCATCAAGGCGCGCCAACGCCTCGTTGACGGTCACATGTTTTTGCGCCTGCGCTGCTGCCACCAAGGGCAACCCGAATTGATATGTCTCAGACATTTACTGTTCTCCTGCTGAATGGGCCACGCCCAAAACGATCCGAAATTTGGGCCACGTCAAAATCAACCACCCCCGAGGCCCCGTCACTAGCTTGCATCGCACCGGTATAGATAAACGCCGGCACATTGGTTTCAACCTCACGCAAAGTCGAACCTGCACTTGAAATTCGCACCAGATATGCTTCACGATCTTCGCCCATAGGCACGTCGTACCCTTGCCAGTTATCCCCCTCAATGCGGGTTCTGCGCACCCAATTCAGCGCCCGATCCCCGGTGCCGCTCACCTTGAAATGTGCAGGTGCATAAGGGCGCAACCCATTGCCCTGATTGGCAAAAATCCGGTGCACATAACTGTCGTCATCATAAGGCAAATGCGCAGCACCAATGCGGTAATGGCGCTCTAACCCACGTTCCGCAGCGGTTAAATCCACCTGTCGAACGGCACTGTCTATCAACACGAAATCCGTACCAACAGGCCACTCAGGCGGGATAAGAAACTCGGTACCGGCCTGCCCGCGCAACAGTTTTCCCAACTGATATTCACCCTCGCCAATCAAGGTTGCATCGCAAAACTGGAATAACTCCCAATCACCAACACCGCCCAATCGCAATGCCGCCAAGTTTGCGCCGTTCAACACATCGGCTTCTGAATGCGTCTGCAAAACGCCCGTAGAAATCTTGACCCGCATTCCACCACGTTGCCAAATATCGGGCTGCGCTGTGCCTAAAACATCCAGAGTTTCCCCGACAATCGCACTTAGGTTAAGCGTCGTATTCAGCCGATACCCGAAATCCGCATTAGCCGAATACACCGCCACACGTCCGGGCCACGGATCCCCTGAAGCAGCCAGATGAAACGCATGGGGCACCTCTGAACCGCTCATAAGCGGCAAATCCATGAATTCCGTATATACCGGCCCAAATTGCACGCTTGATGGCCTGCCATGCAACGCCACATCTCGGGTGCGCGCTGCATAAACCCCGGCCTCAATCCGCACACCCTGCATACGCCGCGCATTTGCCTGCTCAATGCGATCAATACGATAATCTGCACCGTTGATCGTCACCACATCCCCGGCCCCGATCTTTGCCGCTGATTGTGGCAAGGAAAACCCCACCTCGTCACGCGCGATACGCGATTCCGCCAGCCAACGCTCGGCAATCCCCTGCCCTTCGGTCGGCGTCAGCGCCAATGGCAGATTACTTTGGGCAACATGGGCCGCACTATCATCGGGGAAAAGATGCTCGGATGTCCCGCTTTGATAATCATTATCTGCGTCAATATACCCGATCCGCAAGCGCCCCGCAGTCTCGGCTTCTGGGTTGCGCGTAAGCGAAATCGCGGGAATATCATTCTCGATCACAAACTCTGCAGGATCAAGCGTTGCCACAATATACCCGTCGCGATTGCGGAAAAACAAAATGCCGTCCTGATCAAAACAATCAAACCCATAGGCCAGCATAAGGGGCTGCAAACTGGCGCGCGCCGTTTCCACATCACCAATAATAAAGCCCCGCACCAGCCCATGCAATGTGCTGACATCAATATCCTCCAACCCGGAGCTGCGGCAAATCTCCGACACCACAGCTGCCAGTGATGCCATATGAATTCGCCCCGAAATCCAGTGCCCGCGCCCATGCGCCCCCCCGTCAGACCACACATCCAACTGCGCGGGAAAATCCGGAAACGGCCGCGAATCCCAGGCCCAAACATGGGCTTTTGACACATCAACCATGCGCCCTTCATACTGGCTCGCCGCGGGATTATTCGCATCATCCCCCCAATAGGACAACAACGCCTGCAAATACCGGTGCTGGATCAGATCATCACGATTACCATTGGAAAAATACGGCAGTGACGATTCCGACGACTTTGGATCCACAAATTTATTCGGCTCATTCGTCCCCTTATCCACCGCGGGACAGCCAATTTCTGTGAACCAAATCGGCTTAGTACCCGGCAACCAATCGCTCGGCGTTGCACTGCGCACCCCGCCAATACGGTTGAAATGCTGATCCCCCCACCAGTTACGAA
The DNA here is from genome assembly GCA_964429065.1 of uncultured Rhodobacterales bacterium. Classification (GTDB taxonomy): domain Bacteria; phylum Pseudomonadota; class Alphaproteobacteria; order Rhodobacterales; family Rhodobacteraceae; genus NORP23. The sequence continues at coordinate 8,850 of CAYSAZ010000073.1, read as the reverse complement.
TATCCTTATAGCGATATACCCAATCTTCACCATATGCCCCATCTGTAATCGGCGTGCGATCCTGAATTTCGCGCGCCTCGGCATTGGCATAATACCAATCATACCCCTCACCACCTTCAATATTGCTTTGCAAATATTCCAGATCATAGATCGCGCGATACCCGTCATCCGCATGGGTAGGATCATCGCGCCAATCAGAAAGCGGCATGTAGTTATCAATACCAATAAAATCAATTTCGTCGTCGGCCCACAAAGGATCAAGATGATAAAATACATCCCCCGACGCAGGTTGATACCCAAAATATTCCGACCAATCCGCAGCATATCCGATCTTGCAATCCGGCCCTAAAATACTGCGCACATCTCCGGCCAACGCCACCAATTGCGCCACGGTTGGAAAGCTGTCCACCCCGTCACGCACCTGCGTCAGCGCGCGCATTTCTGAACCGATGCAAAACGCTTCCACCCCGCCAGCTGCGGCACAAAGATGTGCATAATGCAGCACAAACCTGCGATAGGACCACTCCGCAGGCCCCGAATAATTTACCCCGGTTGCCGTTTGGGTAAAATCGCCAACCGCCGCTGTACCAAAAAACGTCGCAACCTCTGCACCCGCAGCCGCACCTTGATCGGGCGATCCAAATTGCCCCGGCGCTTTAGAGGTCGTAATACGCCCCCGCCAAGGCACACTGGGCTGATCAAGCGCAGCACTCCAAGGATCCGCCAGACCATTTCCCTCCAGAATATCCATCAGGATAAACGGATAAAACATCACATCTTTACCCTGACTTTGGATATGTTGGATCGCCTGAATAACCGAATGATCCGCCGGAGTGCCACCAAAAATAGAGCGCCCGTCAATCTTCGCAATCACCTTGGCACTGCCGCGCCCCACGCCCGAAACATTCCAAACCATGGAATCACCTTCGGTCTCGGCTTGCTCGACGGCCGGTTGTAACTGGCATGTGTTACAGCGCAAATCATCACCAAACCAACTGACCACCAGTGACACCGACTGACAATTAGGCAAATCCTGCCCCATATGCGTCATGGAACGCACCAAATCGGTTTGCCCGCCGACCCCGTGCACATTGGCACTGCGCGAAACCCCTTTGCCGTAAGAATACCGTACCGGTTCACTGGCCAACGCATATTCTCCGGTTCCAGGCACCAAAGCCACCGCCTGCACCAAATCCGCAGCATCCACCGGCTGTCCTGCAGGCAAAGCAACGGGTTTGCGAATTACCTCAAAGGTAAATTGTGGAATGCGATTACCAAACCGGGATAAATCCATGTTTTCAAATACAATATACGCGGTTCCACGATAGGCAGGCGCATGTGCGGCCCCCTCGACAGCCGTAATTAAGGCATCGGGCAATTGCGTCTCATTACCCCGATACAAACGGCACTCTATCCCGTCCAGACTAACCTCAGAACCATCGGCCCAGACCCTGCCAATGCGGGTGATTTCACCCTCGCACAGGCCAACCGCCATACTGATAGAATAGCTGAAATCCCGCACTTTTGGTGAAGGCGTCCCCTTGCCCCCACCAGAATTGCGCACGTTTTCCTTAAATGCCGTTGACCAGATGATCTGCCCAGAAACCCGCATACCGCCGTAAATCCGCGGAATCCCCGCGCCCTCACGCGATCCAAGCATACGAAAGCTTTCAACGCGCCCCCGTTCCACCGGATCGCTGCCCCCCCCCAGCAACCGTTGATCCAGCGAACGCCCGATCATACCGCCAACGGCCCGACCAATTATTGCCGCAGAAATGCCTAAAACCGCCCCGCCCACCGACGAGCCGATTGCCGCACCAACGGCTGATAAAACAATAGTTGCCATTATTTTCTCCTGTCAGGAAATTGGAACACACCAGCAATTCGCCGTTCCCAGGCTGGCGAAAGCGGTGTTTCAACAACACCCTGCCCTGAATATGCATGGATTATTTGTGCGGTGGGTTTTAACGCCGAAACTATTGCCAGATGTTTGGCAACACCACGGTCGCGCATCCTGAAAACCAGCACATCCCCATGTGCCATTTCCCCAGTATTTCGTCTGAAATGTCGCGTTGCAGCGCGCAATAAAACCTCATCACGTGCCGGTTCTGACCAATCAGGCGTATACGCCGCAATAGGCGCAGGTTCAGTGCCATATAACGTGCGCCACACACCTCTGATCAAACCCAAACAGTCCGCGCCAGCGCCCAGACAACTGGCTTGATGCTCATAAGGCGTCCCCAACCAAAGGCGCGCAATGCGAACAACATCCCTAGTCATCAAACAGACTTTCCAAGACAGGATGTGTCAGGCTTTGCCCTTCATTGCGTTTTTCGCTGGTCGGATATGCGGTTACCCAATCCTCCCCCGGCATATGGGGAAAACCCCTGAAATTAAGGAAATTATTGAATTTCTTTCCACATGTACCCGCACGTTTATCACACCCCGCAATCACCTGCGCTATTTCTCCGTTTGTCACAGGCAGGCGTATTTCTTCCCAAAATTCCAGCACACGCACCCCATCTAAAAGCCTGTCTGCTTTGATCAAAGACACCTCACCGCTCAGCCATTTGACCGAGCCGTTAACAAACCACTGAGGCTCAAACCCTGCCAGCCCGATAAAAGAAAAACTGCGACCCGCCTCAGATTTCATCAGCTCAACATGCGCGGAAACGGTTGGATCCTCAATATCAACGCCGCAAAGATCATCGCCCAATATCCGGTCACATACCCGCAAATAATTGCGTCCAAGCGGTTGGTTCAACGCCTCGCTCAACCCGCGCAATTCTGCCTCAAAGGCTATCTCTCCGCGTTGAATTTCCCCTAGAAATCCGCGAAACAGCAGGCTGCGCAATGCCGTATCCTGCCAGTCAACCAGCCAATGGCTAACCTTCGCACCATCAAATTTTCCAGCCATAATATCGACCTCGGTGATACTATCACTACGCAAAGCCCCGAGCGCCTGCGCATTATCAACACTCAGCCCGGTTGACGTTTCCAGCACCGACGCATCCAGTCCGCTATCAGCAATATATTGCATGCCCTCAAAGCTCAGATCATGGTCATGATCGGTAAATCCAAACCGCACACCATCGCGCCGCTCCACCAGCCAGCAACGACATAAAAATGTCACGCCAGTGTCCAGACGCGCTTGCATTTCTTCGCTAATATTGCGCATCAGACCCGCACCTCAATCACTGGCACGGACGGAATTTCTCCAGCAGAAAACCCACTGACCGACGTTTCAATACGCCCGGTATCAAAGCGCACGGGCACATCAAATTCAAAACCAGCGCGCACCACCGCCTCGTCAGCAGGGGCAGACATAAACGTCACTTCGCCGCTCTCATAATCCACAGTGAAATCCGCACCAAATACTTGCGCATCACCCCCAATTGAAATTTTCACTTTATTTTCAATGGGTTTCGTAATTTCACGCGCCTGTGTTTGCGCCCCAGAGCGATAATGTTTCGCCAATTGAAAAACCGTTTTGACATCATCACCGATGCCAATTTCCTGATCTGCCGCATCTATTTCCTGCGAGGGTTGGCACGATTTATAGTCACTCCAATCCTTCCAGCGAAACCCAAATAATTGCCCGGCACGCGCCTCGAAAAATTCGATCACATTCGCCAAATCATCCAAGGAACGCAGTCCCATTCCGGCATCAAAACGGCGGCGAGATTGCGACCAGGGGCTGTTGCGCTCCTCAAACCCGTTGTTCAGCGTAACAATATCCGTGCGCCGCTCCGGCCCTCCAACCGAGCCAAATGAGAGGCTTGTCGGAAATCTGACGTCATGAAAATTCATGCTGTTTCTCCAATGATTGTTTTAAACACGCAAATTTTGAAAACTACTAACCTAGTTTAGTAGTTACGTTGCCCGCGCCCAATTGCACGGCTGATTCCAGCGGCAATCTGGCTGCGGGATTTCTGAAAACTTGCTACATCCGGTGTTGAAATATTCATCGTGACATTCACAACAGAGCCACCGCCACCGCGCACCCCCAGCTTGCCATCCGCACCGCGTGACAGTGGCATAATCGCCTCCGGCCCAGCCTCCCCCATCAGCCCGATCCCACCGCGCATCGGAAATGTTGTCGGCCCGTTTACCACACCGCCTTGGGCAAAAGCAGAAACACGCCCCCCCGAAAAACTCCCGCCCTTTTCGTACTGAAAAAGCCCCGAGATTAAACCACCAATACCATCACCAATCGCATTCGTAAGTGGGCTAATCGCTTGATTAAACGCCGAATTTGCCATGCTGCGCGCAAGATTACCCAATACATCAGATAATTTCGCGCCATCAATCACCAGATCACCAATGGCCGATTTCAACCCTGAACTCAGGCTACGGCTAAACCCCCGCGCCTCCGCCCCGGCAGAGGCCACCGCGAATTTCATCCCGTCCAGTTCATGCTGAAAAGCCACCGTTGCCACCTGTGTTCCGGTCAGACTTCCTTCCAGATTTTCCAGCAAACCGTCAAGCTGCTCCAGATCCGTCTCAATATCCGCCATGTTTTCACCTCTAATCTGGAAATAACGCCGATAATTCGGCAAATCCGGCCCGCGACAACGCGCCATCAGCTTCTTCAGCCCCGGCCAGCAACATCAATTCTGCCGGTGTAAGCGCCCAAAAATCCCGCGGTGCTAACCCCAGTTGCACCAACCCCAACCGCATTAATTTTGGCCAGGCGACCTTCATTCCGGCACGCTAAATGTCACTTTCAACAAGCGCCCCGCAGCTTGTGCAGCCCCAACAGCCCCGCCATCAATGGCCGCTTTTGCAAGGTCCGAGACGGTAAAATTACTCCCGCCGCCCCGCAGACCAGCCGCAAGTAACGCCAGCAAATCCCGTGCAGAAAATTTAGCGTTTTCAAAGCGTTCCACCATATTCATAAGGTTATCACTTTTCATATCGGCCTCCAATTCAGCCAATGCTCCCAAAGTCAGACGCATCACATGCCCCTTACCCTCGATCATCAGCTCAACCTCGCCACGATAGGGGTTCGCCATCATATGGCCGTAAAGCTTAGCGCCCCGGCAGATGCCAGCGACATCTCATAAGCCGCCTCGCCGTCATGTTGGCCAGAATATTCCAGCGACGTGATCTGAAACGCGCCTTCAATCACCCCAAAATCCGGAATAATCACCTGAAATTCCGGAATATTCCCGTCAAAGAAAATTTGCCTGGCCCGCTCATCCGTAGACTCGTCGCGAAACACCCCCGAGCCACTAATCGCCGCAGAGCGCACCCCCGCCCCGCCAAGCAGCTCACGCCACCCCCCGGCACTATCCAGATTGGTCACATCGACCGTCTCTGCGTTAAACGTAATGCGGCTTGCCCGCAGGCCTGCGACGGTTTCAAACGTACCAGTGCCATCCATGTCGATCTTGATTAAAAGATCCTTACCTTTTTGCGCAACCATTTGAATTTCCTCTGTTAAGTATTTTCCACCACGGCCTGAAACCGCATTTTGATCCGCCGTAATTCTGGCGCAACCCCACGTTTAGCCCGTGCTTTTAGAAATCTAAGCGACACCATATTTCCATTCGTCAAACTTAAATTCGCATCAACCAGTACCGCACTTATGGCGGCAGAAACTGTCTTTGCCGCACCAAAACCGTTAGCTGCAGAATGCACAATCACATCAAAATCATGCACGCCACCGCTGGATGTCATGGTGTTAAACGGCTTCACATTCTCTTCGCCCAGCGTCACATATTCTCCCGTTGGCAACACACCGCCCAACGGCAAAGGCGCATCATAAATATCGCTCCCAACCAAGGCCGCCAGCCCCGCATCCGCCGCAAGTGCGGTATAAACCACCCCTTGTAATTCACCCGATAACGCCACGCTCATTCCTTGCCCTCCTCCGCCCAACATTCCAGATACCGCGCACGGGCATCAAACTCGGCAACCGCCAGTATTGAGAACACCCGCGGACCCTCTCTAAACCTTTGATCTACTTGTGGTCTTGCCGCAGCCCCAATGGGAACGGCGCGCACAATGATGCGATATTTCACCCGCGTGTGGTCTCGTGCACCCACCAGGGATTCACGCCCATAACGTGCGTCAACATCAGCCCAAACCACCCCCAAAGCGTTCCAATTCACATCGAACCCACCTTTGCCATCCGGGGTATTCACCCGTTCTTCAAGGACCAGTTTTCGCGACAGATTTACCTTCACCGCGCACCCCCGATCCGCACAGCACGGTACCGTTCAATCAATGCCGCAACACCAAAAGGCATGCCGTTAACCCGGGCCTCACCTGTGCGATTCTCATAAAAACTTGCCGCCAACATCAACATCGCATGCCGCAAATCCGCCGGTACATTTGCCCATGGGCCAAATCCTGCATCAAAAACAATCACCGCATGCCCGCCTTCGGGTATGTTCGGCAAGGCCCCGCGCGCTGTCAATTTCGGGCGCTGGCTATCTTTTTCCAAGCCATAACGCGCCGGATCAATCACATCACTTCCCCCGTCAGAAACCAGCGTCACCGAGGTTATTTCCACCACGGGTGCGATGGGTAATGCCTGTGCATCCAACGCGAACCAACGGGTGATTTGCCATGAAAAGCTGCGCTTTATCAAAGCCTTACCAATGCGTACCTCAATCGCCGCCATGGCAGAGCGCAAGCATACTTCCAGGATCACATCCTCGGAGCCATCGTCGCTAAACCCAGAACCCAACTTCAAGTGCTCGGCAAATTCGCGGATCGGTAATTTCGCCACTGTTGGCGTTGTTAGTTCTTCTAAGATCATATGAAATTCCTCTGGCTTACGCGAAATACGAGCGTGCGTTCCAGCACCCGCTCTTGGGTTGTCCTGATTTTGCTTGAGACCATGTAAATTTGCCCGGGAATACCATTGGTAAAAACCGCTTTTGATGTCGTTGCCGTGCATTCCTGATACGCAATTTTCAATTCCCCCGGCACATCTTCAACAAGCCTTATTGTCCATCCTAAATCACCACTAACCTTTTCATTTCTCTGCAAATATCCGGCTCTCCAGTCTATCAACAGTTCCAACTCAGAATCTGGGTTCTTTACGAAATATCCACTCATACGCAGCAGCTCTCCGGGTTATTGATACATCAAAATGCCCCCCACACCGCTCGAGCGGAGGGAGTAGCAAACTGGACGATGCGAGGGGCAACCCGCCCCAAAAAGGGGCAGGCATTCACGCGACCCTTAGGACAACGCGAATTTCAGCAGTTTGATGGCAGCAAAATCGCTGACATCACCACCAATACGTTTGGTTGCATAGAACAACACATGAGGTTTGGCGCTGAACGGGTCGCGCAAAATACGTAAATCCGGGCGTTCGGCAATTGTATAGCCTGCAGAAAAATCCCCAAAAGCAATCGCCATGGCATCGGCTGCAATATCCGGCATATCCTCGGCAATCAGCACCGGATAGCCCATCAGGCGCGCCGGTTCACCCGCAGCCAAACCATCTGACCACAAGAAACGCCCATCCGCGTCCTTCATTTTACGCACGGCCCCGGCGGTTTTGGAATTCATCACAAACGCCGCGTTGGCGCGATAACGTGCACCCAGCGAATACACCAGATCAACAATCGCATCCGCAGGTTCCGTGCCGTCAAAATCACCGGTGTTACCCGTTGCCACATACCCCAGGTTGCCCCAGGTCCAGCTGGTATTATCGACACCCGTATAGGTCAAAAACCCTGTTGGTTTGTCAATGCCATCACCGGAAATAAACGCCACGCCCTCAGCGCGCGAAAACTTGTCGGCAATACGCGTACCCAGCCAGCTTTCAATGTCAAATGCACTGTCATCCAGCAAACGTTGTGACGCTTTTGGCAACGCCGAAAGTTCATAAAGCGGGATCGAAATACGGTCCAGTTGCGGTGTCCCGGTTTCTGTGGTTGCCGTGGTTTCATCCGCCCAGCCCGCACCAATATCGGTGTGGTCAATCAGCACGTCAAATGCGGTTGCTTCGACTTGCACAACATTGGCAATACTGCGAATAGAAGAAGCGCCGCGCAACACACTGGAAATTTGCTCCGTAGTTTGCGGATCAACCAGATACCCGCCATCTGCGGATACCGCCGTGGACAGCGCTTTTTCTTCCATATTCAGCCCACGCAATGCGTCATCATCCCCAGAGCGAAGATAGGCCGAAAAGGCTTTTTTATGGGGCACATAGGCCTCGGAGTCTATGGAAAGTGCGGGGCGCGAGGCGGCAATAGATTTGCGATCAAACATGTTCAAACGATCTTCCTGTTCTTTAAGTTTAGATTTAATATCATTCTGAAAGTTGCTGAATTCACTTAGAAAACCTTGCATAGCGGCCTTAACCTCAACAGCAGGATTTGGGCCCGTAGCATCGCCACGAGACTTCTTCTCAGTCTTTTGCATTGAAATTTCCTTGCTTGGATTATGCTGTCAGCTTAGGCCAACAAATCACGAGCCTGCCGGAAGGTTTCCGCCAGGTTTTGCGCCAATGCAACCTCGTCATCCGAGGGCTGCACCCGTGCCTCACTCAGCATTGGGAACGTCACTAAGGACACCTCCCAAAGCTCAATTTCATGGAGCAATCTGCCCCCGTTTTGCGCCTTTTCAGAGCGCAGCGTGCGATAGCCAATCGACAACCCGTCAATCGCCCCTGCCTGTAACAAAGCCAACGCCTCGCGCCCGGCCTGCACTTCGGCCAACAGCCGTCCTTTGACATACAATCCCTTCGCATCTTCGCGAATTTCATCCCAAACCCCAATCGGTTGGGTCGGATTATGTTGCCACAGCATTTTTACCTTGCTACCCATCTTTTTGACCCGCTGCAAAGAAGCGTCATACGCCCCCTTTTGCACCACATCTCCG
>CAYSAZ010000072.1:0-11812 GCA_964429065.1 uncultured Rhodobacterales bacterium | reverse complement strand
AGGGTGCGCTGCCCGTCGGGCTGGATTATGCAAACGTCACGGTTGAGCCGCCGCGTGATGCAGCACATGGTGATATGGCAACCAATGCGGCGATGGTGTTGGCCAAATCGGCGGCAATGAAACCCCGTGACATTGCTGAACTGCTGGCGCAAAAGTTCGCCACAGATGCGCGGGTGCTAAATGCAGATGTGGCCGGGCCGGGGTTCTTGAACTTGCGGCTTGATCCAAAACTATGGCTTGGTATTATTCCGGCAGCTTTGCAAAAAGGCACGGATTTTGGGCGTTCTGACATTGGGGCAGGGCGTAAGGTGAATGTGGAATTCGTCTCGGTCAATCCCACCGGTCCACTGCATGTGGGCCATACGCGGGGCGCGGTTTTTGGCGATGCACTGGCCGGGTTGCTGGATTTTGCCGGGTACGATGTAACACGCGAATATGTGATTAACGATGGCGGCGGGCAGATTGATACGCTGGCACGCTCGGTTTATCTGCGCTACCTTGAGGCCCACGGCCAGCAGGTGTCATTCCCCGAGGGCGTCTACCCCGGGGATTATCTGATTAGCGTTGGTGCGGCGCTGAAAGACAAGGTCGGGGATGCCTATCTCGATCAGCCCGAGGAAACCTGGCTGCAAGATATCCGCAACTTTGCCACCGATGCGATGATGGATTTGATTCGCAGCGATATGGCATTGCTGGGTATTAAAATGGATAAGTTTTTCTCTGAGAAATCGCTGTATGGCACCGGAAAAATTGAATCCTGTCTGGATGTTTTGGATAAAAAGGGCTTGATCTATCAAGGTATTCTGCCGCCACCAAAAGGTAAAGAACTTGAAGGTTGGGAGCCGCGCGAGCAGACTTTGTTCAAATCCACCGATTACGGCGATGATGTGGATCGCCCGATCAAGAAATCCGATGGCAGCTGGACATATTTTGCCCCCGATATCGCCTATCATTATGATAAAATCACCCGGGGTTTTGTTACGCTGATCGATGTTTGGGGGGCAGATCACAGTGGTTATGTCAAGCGGATGAAGGCGGCTGTTGCGGCCTTGTCTGACGATGTCGTACCCCTTGATGTCAAGCTCTGCCAGTTGGTGCGTCTGTTTGAAAATGGCAAACCGTTCAAGATGTCAAAGCGGGCTGGAACGTTCATTTTACTTAGCGATGTGGTTGAACTGGTTGGCGCGGATGTCACGCGGTTTGTAATGCTGACACGTAAAAATGATGCACCGCTCGATTTTGATTTGGTTAAAGTCAAAGAACAATCCAAGGATAATCCGGTGTTTTACGTGCAATACGCCCATGCCCGCATTACTTCGGTATTGAAAAAAGCAGAGCTTGCCGACATGGACGTAAGCCAGGCACATCTGGCAACGGCTGATATGTCTTTGCTTAGCCATAGTGCGGAACTTGGGCTTGTTAAAAAGCTGGCAGAATGGCCGCGCTTGCTGGAAACTGCGGCGAAAACCCATGAGCCACACCGGATTGCGTTTTATCTTTATGAGCTCGCGTCAGATTTCCATGCCTTGCAACATCTTGGTAAAATTGAACCGGAACTGCGCTTTATTTTGCCTGATAACCCTGCGCAAAGTCTTGCCCGTATAGCTTTGATAAAATCCGTTGCAGTTGCTATTGCCGCCGCGCTTGGTATCCTTGGAATAACCCCGGCAAACGAGATGCGTTAAAACGTGCACATTTTGGGGTTGGAGTGGTGCCGCATGCCATATACTGTATGCGTGAAAGGCAATGTAGAAAATGCAAGAATCGCATTACGAATCACGCGCGTCTGATCCGGCACCAAAAGGCGCCGGAGCCGTTGTTGCATTGCTGGTGCGCTGGGTTGGTGCAATTTTGTCTGTCGGGTTGGTTTTGGGCATCGTTTACTGGGCCTATTCGCTTGGACAACGTGACGCCCTTGAGGTGCCGGTTATCCGCGCTATGGCAGGTGATGCGCGCATAACACCCAAGGATCCGGGCGGCGCGCAGGCAGATCATCAAGGTCTGGCCGTAAACGAGGTTCTGGCCGATGCCACCCCTCAGGTCATAAATGCAAATACGACCCTTGCGCCTGAGCCTCAATCGGTTGCCAGCGAGGATGAAAGCCGGGCCGTATTGGAAACAGCCACGCCAGAACCTGCGCCAGAAACAAATCCTGAACCGGCGCAAGAACCGATGCGGGTCGATGCATCCGTGGTTTTAACCGAAATTCTGCCAGATGCAGAACCCGAAACAGTGTCCGGGCCACGCGCAACGGCCGATGGAACTTTGGTGCCTGAACGTCGCCCCGACAGTTTTTCCCCGCCACGCACGGATACAGACATGATTTCGGATGAAATTGAAGGTCTGCTACAGGAAATTCTGCCCGAAGAAGGCGACAGGTCCGATTTCGTGCCAGAACCCGCGCGCCCGGACCCGCCGTTTGGCAACCCTTTGCTTGATCCCGGGGCGGTGCTTGTGCAATTGGGCGCTTATAATAGCCTGGAGGATGCCCAGAACGCCTGGGTGCATATCAAATCCAACCACGACGATTTACTTGCCGGATTGCAGCGCTTTATTGCCCCCGTAGAGGCCGGCGGGCGGGTGTTATACCAATTGCGCGCCGCCGGTTTTAATGACCTCAATGAGACCCAATCTTTGTGCACCACATTAGGCACGCGTGGGTTGGACTGTTACGCGGTTACGGCGCAGTAAATGCCAAAAAACACGCCCTGTTGAAAGGGCCGAGGGGTGAAAACACCCCCAAAAACGAAGCAGCAGGCCATTTGGCCATGAACTACAGGAGGGGTTAGCATGCCCGACGATCTAACAGGTGCACTTGCCCAGGTGCCCGATGATTTTGACAATTTCGAGGCCCGTATCGCCGCTGAATCTCTGGTGGTGGATGTGGATGGGTTTGAAGGTCCGCTTGATTTATTGCTGACATTATCGCGCACCCAAAAGGTGGATTTACGCAAAATTTCCATTCTGGAACTGGCCGAACAATATCTGGGTTTCGTCAATGAGGCCAAACGCTTGCGCATTGAACTTGCCGCGGATTATCTGGTCATGGCGGCTTGGCTCGCCTTTCTGAAATCGCGGATGTTATTGCCGGTTGATCCAGATGATGAGGGTCCTAGCGGCGAAGAAATGGCGGCGCATCTGGCCTTTCAACTGGAACGCCTTGAGGCCATGCGCCGCGTGGCCGCCCGTCTGATGGCGCGCGATCAACTGGGCCGTGATTTCTTTGCACGGGGACAAACGCAAGATATCTCATGCAAGAAAACGGTGAAATACTCGGCGAGCATTCTGGATTTGATGCAAGCTTATGCACGCATTAAAACCCGTGATGATTTTGAACCGCTTCATATGAAACGCGATGCGGTTTATACCATGGAACAGGCGCTGGCGCGTATGAAGGGCCTGATTGGTCACGCGATGGAATGGGGAAGCCTTGCGCAATATCTGCCCGAGGCTTGGCGGTTGGAGCCGAAAAAACGCCGCTCTGCTACGGCCTCGACCTTTGCGGCTAGTTTAGAGCTGGTAAAAGAGGGGGTGCTTGAAATGAAGCAAAGCGAAAGTTTCGCCCCGATTTTTCTGCGCAAGAAATCAGCCTGATATGTCTAAAAAACCACCTCCGTCAGACAATATTGAATCGCTTTTTGAGGCCCCGCCCATGGCCGAACAGGAACGTATGGTCGAGGCCATTTTGTTTGCCGTAACGGACCCGATGACCAGCAAACAACTGGCAGACCGCCTGCCCCACGGCTGCGAGGTTCCACAGGCCTTGGCATATTTGCGCAAGCGCTATCAGGGGCGGGGCGTACAATTGGTGAAAACCGGTGATGCCTGGGCCATTCGCACCGCGCCGGACCTTGGGTTTTTGATGCAAAAAGAAACGGTTGAGCATCGTAAACTGTCGCGCGCCGCGATTGAGACATTGGCGATCATCGCCTATCACCAGCCCACCACCCGCGCCGAGATTGAGGAAATTCGCGGTGTATCCGTATCGCGCGGCACGCTTGATTTACTGCTGGAACAGGGCTGGATCAAACTGGGCCGCCGCCGCATGACCCCGGGCCGCCCTGTGACATTCATCGTAACACAAGAGTTTCTGGACCATTTCGGCCTGGAAACCGCGCGCGATCTGCCTGGCATCAAAGAACTTCGCGCCGCCGGCATCCTAGATAACCGCCCCCCACCCGGCACACGTCTTGATCTGGAAGACGAGGATTTGGAGGATCAAGATCAGGATGATATGTTTGAATAAGACGAATTTTTGTGATGATGCATTATAGGATGTTTGGTCGCATCGACCTCAGTGATTTCACAAAGGTGATCCAGAAAACTGCCCTTTTTCGGGATGCCTGTTGATCGCATGAGACGTCGCCGAATGCCGCTGGCATAAAGATGAATTGAATAACTTTGCGGGAATGATTCCGGTCCAAATTTTCGTGGCGATATCAGGAAACTTTTTTTATCACGTGCCCTTATTGGATAGAGAGTGCCAAAGGCTAATGCCTGCATGTTTTCACCAGTTAACTTAAGGAAATATCCCAATGCCTCAGGGCCAGTAACACCCAGTGGTAAAGTTTTAAAAGAGACATCGGGATATTTATCCAAGTACTGTTTTACTATTTCATCACTCCACCAAGGTGGGATACTGCCGGCTGAGGATACAAAGCTATCCAGTAAATTTAACGCTTTACTATCGCTGGGTAACCTAAGAACGCCATTAGGAATAGAATTACTCATCCCCATGCGCCTGCTTGCAAAGAAATAGCCGTTAATAGATTTGTGTTCACGAAGCGCATATGCATCGGTATCCACCCAAATATATGGCGTGCGCTTTAAAAGCTTAATTCTGAAAACATCAGATAGAATACGTGGATCTTCTAAATGGTTTTTCCCTGTGTCCAAGATCATCTCGTCTATTGGGTAAATCTCCCGAGCATCGCGCACTTCCACGAAATCAGGTTCATTTTCTATAGGTTCATACCGATATAGAATGGGTGTTTGGCCGATATTATGCATGGACTTTAAACAGACAAGTTCTAGAAAACTGAGCCTTTTTCCAATCCACAGTGTTGCAAGCCGTTCCATTATTCCAACTCCATATATGAAAATTGCACTAACCCTTAAAATGCTTCGATAATTTCAAGCCTTGTCCCTGATAGTTCGACCCCATGTCTTTGCCGTATAATATATCCGGCACCTGGCTCATGTGTTCATAGACCAGCCGCCCGACGATTTGGCCGTGTTCCAGCGCGAAAGGGGCCTCGTGGCAGCGTACTTCGAGCACGCCGCGCGCACCTTTGCCACCGGCGGCTGCGTGGCCGAAACCGGGGTCGAAAAATCCGGCGTAGTGAACGCGAAACTCACCTACCATTGCCATGTAGGGGGCCATTTCGGCGGCGCAATCGGGGGGGATATGGACGGCTTCGCGGCTGACCAGAATATAAAAGGCGCCGGGGTCCAGAATGATGTTGCCTTGGTGCGTGCGCACGGGTTCCCAGTATTCTGATGGCGCGTAATGGCCGATTTTATCCAGATCAATCAGGCCGGTATGAGGTTTGGCGCGATACCCGACGATGCCGCCTTTGCGCGGGGTCAGATCGACCGAAAAGCCAAGGCCGTTGTCGATATGGGCATCACAATCGACCAGCGCCTGGTGCGCGTCCATTTCGCGCAAAGCATCGTCTGACAGCACAACCTGACCGCACCGAAACCGGATCTGGTTGAGGCGCATGCCCGGGCGCGCCAGCACGGAAAACGAGCGCGGGGAAACTTCGGCGTAAAGCGGGCCGGTGTATCCGCTCTCAACCCGGTCAAATTCGCTGCCGCCATCGGTGATAAGACGGGTGAAAACATCAAGACGCCCGATAGAGCTTTTGGCATTGGCAACGGCGTTGATGGTGTCGGGTAAATTCAGGCTTTCCATTAGCGGGATGACATAAACGCAGCCTTTTTCCAGCACCGCACCAGCGCTGAGATCAATGCGGTGCATTTCAAAATTAGCCAGACGGTCAAGCACTTTATTTCCGGCACCGGGTAAAAATGATGCACGCACGCGATAGGCAACTGTACCAAGACGCAAATCAAGGCTGGCGGGCTGTATTTGCCCCTCGGGCACCGGCATTACCGCCGTAATTCGCCCATCTGCCAGCATTTCGCGAATGCTTTGGCTTGGCAGCACACCTTTCAAGGATTGGTTCATGTTTTTGTCCCTCAAAACAAAAGCACCCGCATTGCTGCCGGTGCTTTTAACTGGTCGGGCTAGCGAGATTCGAACTCACGACCTTCCGTCCCCCAGACGGACGCGCTACCAGACTGCGCCATAGCCCGACTGCCGGTTGTTATAGCTGAGATATGCGCGGAGGCAAGCGGGAAAACGGTGCGCATTCACGCAAGTTCCGATATTTGTCTGTTGATAGATTGGCGTAATGCCACAAGTTTGGCGTATATCGCATCAAGCGGCGTGATTTCTTCAGTTTTTTCGAGTATCGGCGCGGTTTTTTGCGGTTTATTTGGTAAATCGGCACCCATAGCGATGATCGATTTGACGCCACGGCTTTTCAGGATTTTCTGCGCCCCCTTAATGGTCATGCCTTGATCATAAAGCAGGTGTTGGATGCCGTGTATCAGGTCGATATCTTCGGGGCGGTAATAGCGCCGCCCGCCGCCGCGTTTAACCGGCTTAATCTGGCTGAATTTGCTTTCCCAAAACCGCAGAACATGCGCCGGCACCCCCAAAATTTCGCCAACTTCGCTTATAGTGCGAAACGCTGCGGAGGATTTGCGCATTAGGGTTTGTTGCCAGCGTTGATACGCTCTTTCATCAACTGTGAGGCGCGAAAGGTTAGCACGCGGCGCGGCGCGATCGGGACTTCTTTACCGGTTTTAGGATTACGCCCGATGCGCTCATTCTTGGAGCGCACCGAAAATGTACCAAAAGAGGAAAGCTTGACGCTTTGCCCGCTGACAAGGGCGTCTGCGATGTGGCCCAGAACGGTTTCAACCAGTTCTGAGGATTCGTTTCGAGATAATCCGACCTCGCGAAAAACCGCCTCGCCTAAATTCATACGTGTCAAAGTTGATTCGCTCATACCAAATCCTATCTACAAAGTTACCCGCTAAGATATTGGGATTCCGGATTCAGAGTCAATAACAATGACTTAGATGTGGCCAATAGCCCTGATTTACCAGCGAAGAGTCGCCGCGCCCCAGGCTAAACCGCCGCCAATTGCCTCTAAAAGCAGCAAATCACCGCGTTTTATCTGCCCGGCCGATTGTGCAACCGACAGTGCCAGGGGAATCGATGCAGCAGATGTATTGCCGTGATCCTGCACGGTCACCACAACTTTATCCATTGATAGCCCCATTTTTTTGACGGTGCGCTTGATAATACGTAAATTTGCCTGATGAGGGACAACCCAGTCAACATCTGCCGCAGTCAGCTTGGCGCTGGCCAAAGCCGCCTCGCCCGAGGCCGCGAGTTTAGATACGGCGTGTTTGAAAACCTCTTGGCCCTGCATGCGCAAAACCCCGGTGGATTGAGTCGAAGAAACGCCGCCATCCACATATAATAAATCATTATAACGCCCATCGGAATGCAAATCTGTGGACAAAATACCGCGATCCGTGCTGTTCCCACTGGCCTTTTCGCCTTGCAAAATAACAGCGCCGGCGCCATCGCCAAACAGCACACAGGTCGCACGGTCATTCCAGTCTAAAATACGCGAAAATGTCTCGGCCCCGACAACCAAAACCGTTTTGGCCTGCCCTGACAGGATCAGGGCATTGGCGTTGGTGAGGGCATAAATAAACCCCGCACAGACGGCCTGAATATCAAAAGCAAAGCCGTTTTCCATGCCAATAGCATGTTGCAGGCGCGTCGCGGTTGAGGGAAATGTCTGATCCGGAGTGGCTGTTGCCAGCACAATAGCATCGATGTCCGCCCCGGTCATTTTGGCGTTTTTCAAGGCCATATTAGCCGCTTCAAACGCTAAATCTGATGTTTTCTGGTCTTTTGCCGCGAAATGGCGGCGCTCAATCCCGGTGCGTGAACGAATCCATTCGTCCGATGTTTCAAGCGTTTTTTCAAATTCAGCATTTTCTACCACCCGTTCGGGTAGATAATGGCCACAGCCTTTTACTACTGCGCGAAGGGTGTGCATGCGTTAAACCTCGTTATCCTGCAACACGGAATTTTGGCTGTCTGTGGCGCCAGATGCAACCCGTGCGGCCAGTTTTTCTGAAAACCCGCCCTGTGCCAGCGTGAAAGCCAGCCTAATCGCGGCGGCAACCCCGATGGCATCCGCACTGCCGTGGGATTTTATCACCGTGCCATTCAGCCCTAAAAACACGCCACCATTCCCACGGCGCGGATCAATCCGGCTTTTTAAACGTTTTAACGAGGCCATGGCGAAAATTGCCGCTATTTTTGCCATAAACGTATGGGTAAAGGCATCTTTTAAAAACTCGCCAACCAATTTGGCGGTACCCTCACTGGCCTTCAGCGCAATATTGCCGGTAAAGCCGTCGGTGACGATCACATCAACGGTGTTGGCGGGCATATCGCTGCCCTCGACAAAGCCGATATATTCAAAATTACCGGCCTGTTGTGCGGCTATCATCAGCTTGGCTGCATCTTGCAGCTCGGCGCGGCCTTTGTGATCTTCGGTGCCAATATTTAACAGGCCAACGCGCGGAGTGGTGATGCCCAGAGCATTACGCGCATAGCTTGCTCCCATGATCCCGTATTGCAGCAAATCAGCCGGATCCGCCTTGATATCGGCCCCCATATCCAGCAACACATTGCTGCCCGCAGGATTACGCGAGGGCCAAAGTACCGCAATAGCCGGGCGGTTAACATTTGGCAGTTTACGTAATCTCAGCATGGAAATAGCCATCAGCGCGCCGGTATTACCGCAAGAAACCACCACGGCCGCCTCTTTGTCCTCAACGCTTTTCAGCGCATTCCACATGCTGGAATCTTTACCACGGCGCAAAGCACGGGCAGGTTTTTCATCCATGGCTATAACTTTATCCGCATGGCGAACATCAACCAATCCTGCCATCGCAGGGTGTTTTTCCAATGATTTCTGAATTTCAGTAGAATCGCCGTGGATGATAAACTGAACATCGGGATTTTCAGCGACGTGCAAAGCAATGCCATCAATGATAGCACCAACACCAGCATCGCCGCCCATAGCGTCGATTGAAATCACCGTTGGGGGCAGGGGCTGATCAGTCCGGTCCGTATCTGTGGTCATACCGGAGCAACCTCGTGCGTTGTTATGCGGCGTCTTCGTCGATATCGATTTCATCGACCATAGCAATAACTTCGCGTGTCGCATAGTGACCACATGCCGGGCAAACGTGATGAGGGCGTTTCAATTCACCACAGTTCGCACATTCATTGGGGTTGGTCGCAACCAACGCATCATGTGAGCGGCGCATTCCGCGTCTGGAACGGGTGATTTTACTTTTAGGAACAGCCATTTTGGACCTCTAATTCTTAAGCGAGGCGCAGTCAGCCCCTGAACATCCGCTGTCAATATGCCGCGCGCCATAAAAGTGCAACAGGCAATTGTGCCTAATAGGAAAGGAAACGCGAAAATATGTACTTTCAACCAAATCCTGGATGTTTTTTCACGTTTCAGGTGTTATTTTTCAAACTATGCTTAAGTGCTGCAAGCTTGGCAAAGGGTTTTACATCTGCATCCGTCATCGGGGGGGCGCCGGGGGCCGTAAAACCGCTCTCTTTCAAAGTGGCGCCAGCGCGTTTGGGATATTCCGGTATTTCCAGCACCAAAGCCTCAATCGCCAATGCCCCAAGATCAATTTCGGGGGTTAAAGGGTCGATATCGGGGTCCAGCATTTCAATTTCTTCACCAGAACCCTCAGTTTGCAGAGGTAAGAACCGGCGCGACACATCAAGATCGATTCGTGTGCGCATGGGTTCCAGCGTCAGCACACAATTTTGCGTGACCGTCACCCCAAGCGTGGCTTTCAAGGCCCACCCGGTGCGCTCCTGAGGGTTAAGCGTGCCCTGAAACCGCATTTTTCGAATCGCAACGATACCTAAAAAACGGGCAATCCTTGTCGCTTCCTCTGGGGTCGGGGTCTCGTCAAAAGAATAGGGAATATTCTCAGATAAGTTGCGGATTTTGATAATCCTGGGAAATTCGGGTGCCAAAGCAGGGTTTTTGATGTTTTCAGCCATTGTCATATCGTCTGGAAAAGGGGAATGTAGCGCATCTGTACCAAGTTTCTTGAATTTAGAGCACGGGTAGGCTAGGTGAGCAAGAGCAATCGGTTATAGATGAGGGTAATTATGTCTGCCAAGAATATGCACAAAGCGGTACTGGCTATTACGTTAAGCAGTGTGATGCTGGCCACCGGGTGCAGCCCGATCATTCGCAACCATGGCTATTTGCCCGTTGCCGCTGATGTTGCGGCGCTGAATGTTGGCAAGGACACCAAAGAGAGCGTGCTGACCAATCTTGGAGAACCAACCAGCAAAGGTGTGACGGGCGACAGCACCTGGTATTATGTGTCCTACACTGTGCGTAAAATGGCGTTCTTTGCGCCCAAAGTGACCAGCCGCGAAATTTTGGCAATATCCTATGGCCCCGGCGGACGCGTGGCGGCTGTTAATCGTTATGGTCTGGAAAACGGCGTGGTTATCGACCTTAACACCCGCAAAACTGTCACCGGCGGGCGTAGTCTGTCATTCCTGCAACAAATGCTGGGCAATATCGGAAATTTCAGCGCCGAGAGCTTTCTTTAACGCAGATTTATGTATTAGCCTACGAATCTGGGGGTATTAATCAGAGGGTGCCTGTTGGCGTTGCCGGCATAATTACCCAAGCCAGTCATGTTCCATCGAGTAGTAGCGGCAATTATAATGGGGGGCAGTTGGTAAGATTAGTTCAAGTGGTACTGTTAATAATGTAATCGACGGAGCAAGTATCGTAAATATTAATTTTAGTGTGGCAACCGCAGATGTAGAATTGCTTGGTTTTATACCTGTGTATGTTTCTGGCCCAGTAATTCTTTCACCTCTAACCAGGCTAAGTGTCACCAGTTCAAATTCGGTTTGGCGGGCTGTGGGACGTTTCAACATACCAAATTGAATCAGGTAAAACACAACAAATCAAGAGAAAACGGGCAAATTCTGAGCGATGGAAACGGGGCAAAGCTTCCGCTCGTTATTTTGTATACTTCATGATATTCTGCAACCATGACAACGTATATAGCCTTACTTCGTGGTATCAATGTCGGTGGTAAAAACATCCTGCCGATGAAGGAACTGTGTGCACTCCTTGAAAAGCTAGATTTAAAAAATATCCGAACATATATTCAAAGCGGTAATTGTATTTTTGACATCGCTGAGGCGAATACAACGGCTCTGGCTGAGTTGATTGCCGACAACATCGAACAAAATTTCGGATTTAGGCCAAAGGTTTTGATCTTATTGAAAAGTAATTTAGAAGCGGCACTTTCAGCCAACCCTTTTCCAGAAAGTGCCAACGACCCAAAAAACATTCACCTGTATTTCCTCTCGGAACCAGCTGGGAATGCCGATTTGGCTGCGTTAGAGAAAATCAAAAAAACAAGCGAACGTTTCAAACTTGTTGACCAAGTTTTCTAGGTATCTGTCGGTTCGGGCTGTGGCCACCAGCCGTGATGATTGCCCAAGGCCCTGGGGCAAATCAAGAGATCCAAAAGCCAGCCCGAATGCCTTTGGACCAAGGCATAAAAATCCGTGCCCTGTGCGTTCCAGCCATCCACGAACAGTCAGCGCGTGCAACAAAGCAAACCCGGTTGA
>CAYSAZ010000071.1:0-11900 GCA_964429065.1 uncultured Rhodobacterales bacterium | reverse complement strand
CGTAGTATTTTCTTGGAAAACACCGATATCAACACACTTAACGCCGATGATTTTCTGTTCATATAAGCACTGACAGGTGACCCGCAAGCCACCTGCATAAGCTTATTGGCTTAGCGGAATCGCCACGAAACGTTTATCGCCCTCGCGGGTTATCAACAATAGGATAGATTTACGCCCCGCCTCACGCGCCACAGAAATCCGCTCCAGCACATCATCTGGGGCATTCACCGCCTGCTGGCCAACCTCGGTAATAATGTCACCGGGGCGTAAACCTTTATCAAAAGCTGCAGAGGACGTATCCACATCAAGGATCAATACACCACTGTCCATGTCTTCAGGCACGGCAAATTCCAGTTTATTTTCCGCCGAGAGCGCGCCCAGACGCAGCCCCTCAACCTCGCCCTCACCGCCAGCTTTGCTGTCGAGCGCTTCAATGCTTGCCAGTTGGGATTGTTCAAGATGGCCAAGGGTCACCAGTACCGTTTGACTTTTTCCCTCACGTATCACCACAACCCGCACAGCTTTGCCAACCTCTGTTTTAGCAACAATGCGCACCAACTCGCGAATGTCATCCACATCGGTGCCGTCAAAAGATATGATCACATCACCGGGTAAAATACCGGCATCCATGGCAGGACCATCGGGCACATCGGTAATCAAGGCGCCTTTGGCATTTTCCAGTTCCAGAACTTCGGCGATGTCCTCGCTGATATCCTGGATGCGCACCCCCAGCCAGCCACGGCGGGTCTCGCCAAACTCTATCAACTGCGCCACAACCTGTGATACCACGGCTGAGGACATAGAGAACCCAAGCCCGATCGAGCCGCCGCCATTGGGCGACAGAATGGCCGTATTTACACCAATAACCTCGCCGTCCATGTTAAACAGCGGCCCGCCAGAATTGCCGCGATTGATCGCAGCATCGGTCTGAATGAAATCATCATAAGCGCCAGAAAGCGTGCGGTTACGGGCTGAAATAATCCCTGCAGAAACCGAAAACCCCTGCCCCAGCGGATTACCCACCGCCATTACCCAGTCGCCAACCCGCGCGATATCGGAATCGCCAAATTGCACGAAAGGCAGCGGTGTTTCTGATTGTACTTTTAGAACGGCGATATCCGTGCGTTCATCACGCCCGACAACCTCGGCCACCAATGTGCCGCCATTAAAGAACTCCACCACGATTTCATCGGCGTCGGCGATTACGTGGTTGTTCGTCACAATATAGCCATCGGCTGAAACAATAAAACCAGACCCGAGCGCCTCACCGCGAAACTGCGGGCTGTCATCACCACCCTCGCGATCCATGAAATCACGGAACAAATCCTCAAGCGGGGAACCATCCGGGACAATCGGCAGGCGACCTGTTGGGCGTGACACCGCGACACTGGTGACAATATTAACCACTGCCGGGCTGATGTTTTCCGCCAGATCAGCAAAGCTTTCCCCTGCGACGCGCGCCAGTGTGGGCGGGGCGATCAGTATCAGCGACAGCACGCTTAGCGCCATAATAAAAGACAGTTTTACAAACCCTGATTGCGGTTTCATCGTTATGGCTCTGGTCAAAATTACTCTCCTGCGTAATGTTTCAAGCGGTCTTGCCGCGGTACTATATAGACTGTGCCTATTTTTCGAATATTCAAGTCACCGCTGTGCACTATGCCTGACAATGCCGTGAATTTCTAGCCGCGCGCCAACCAGATAAGCGCGATTCCACCGGCGAGCACGATCAATCCCAGCATCCGCAGTCTTTCGGTACCGATTTCACGCAACATTTCCAGAACCTGTTCCAAACGCGTCGGGGCCAGTGCCAGCACCAGCCCCTCAATTACCGCAACGAATCCAAGACCAAGTAAAAGGTCGTGGATCACTCCAATCCATCCGATTTCAGGAATTCGAAAAACTCGCTATCCGGGGAAATTACCAGTGTTGAGTTATCCCCTTGCAAGGCTTTTTCATACGCGGAAAGCGAGCGGTAAAAGGCAAAGAATTCCGGGTCACGTCCGAAAGCTTCGGCAAATATTGCGTTGCGTTTTGCATCCGCTTCACCGCGAATAATATCTGCATCCCGCTGGGCCTCGGATACCAATTCCACCGCTGTTCTATCGGCTTGCGCACGCACCTTTTGTGCCGCCTCGTTACCACGTGCACGTTCATCTGCCGCCTCACGTTCGCGTTCGGCCTGCATACGGGCAAATGTTGCCTCGAGGTTCTGTTCGGGCAAATCCGCCCGCTTGATACGCACATCGACGACCTCAATTCCAAGGTTTTTCGCCTCAAAAATTGCAGCATCCCGGATACGGTTCATCAACAAAACCCTGTTTTCTGACAAAATATCATTAGATTTAACAGATCCGAGAACCTCTCGCAGACTGGCGTTTAAAATACGATCAAGGCGCAATTCAGCCGTTGCAACGCCCCCTGTACCGACCGCTTTGCGGAACTTTTCGATGTCAACGATTTTATAACGGGCAAAAGCATCAACCACCAAACGACGATCATCGAGCGGGGTGACCTCTAGTGCCGGAATATCCAGCGACAGAATACGATCATCGTATTTAACGACCTCTTGAATGAACGGAATTTTAAAGGCATATCCGGGGTCTTCCTTGATTGCCTTCACCTGGCCAAATTGCAGCACAAGCGCTTTTTCCCGCTCGTCAACAATGTAGACCGAGGATGATACAAGAACCACAATAACAAAGATTATCAGGCCAAAAATCGGTAAACGGTTCATTCGCTTGCCCTCCCACGGTTTAACTCGGTAAGCGGCAAATAAGGCACGACACCCTGCCCGCCTGCCCCTTCATCTATGATGATTTTATTGACACCGGCCAGAACACGTTCAAGCGTTTCCAGGTAAAGCCGCTTGCGCGTAACCCCTTTGGCCTTGGCGTATTCGGTATAAACGGCGATAAAACGGCTGGCCTCACCGGTTGCCTCATTGACCACTTGCGCACGATATCCTTCGGCCTGTTGTAACAATTGCGCCGACTGACCGCGTGCAGCTGCCAGACGTTGGTTTGCATAAGCATCGGCACGTTTTTCCAACGTATCACGTTCCTGTTCCGCGGCCTGAACATCCCGGAAACTGTCGATAACCTCGCGCGGCGGATCTGCTTTGTCAAAGTTGAGACGCACAATATTCACGCCAGCATTATAACTTACAAGCGTGCTTTGAATAAGTTCACGCACTTCTTGCGAAATCGCGGCCCGGTCCCGGTTAAGGATCGGCGCCAGATCAGAACGCCCGATAACCTCGCGCATAGCTGATTCTGATACCGCCCGGATGGTTTCTTTTGGATCAGCAAGATTAAACAAAAATTGCGCAGGGTCAGTGATATTCCAAACAACCTGAAAATCGATATCGACGATATTTTCATCACCCGTCAGCATCAGGCCTTCTTCAACGCGCGAACCACGGCCAATACCGATATTTTCAATCTGCTCGGTCGTTACCGGCACGATCTCGGCTGTGACAAACGGCCAGGGTGCAAAATTCAGACCGGATTCGCCGGTGGCCGAATATTTGCCCAAAAACAGCTCAACCGATTTTTCTTCTGGTTTGACGGAATAAAAAGAGGCAAAGACCCACATCCCGATCGCCGCTAGCCCCATCAGCACAAAGATACCGCTGCCAAAGCCATCGCCTTGGCCGCCCTGCCGGTTGCCAGAGCCACCGCGCCCGCCGCCCATCAGCACCTTGATTTGCTCTTGGCCTTTGCGCACAAGATCATCAATGTCAGGCACTTGGGGCGGTTTTCCGCCTTGATTGCCACGATGGCGATCGTCGTCATCGTCATTACCGCCGCCGCCCCATGGGCCGCCAGAATTGTTGGAATTGGACATGTGGATGTTTTTCCTTCATGTGAAAAATATGTTCTGCCCTCAAACTGTTCATTTTGAGGGAAATTTCAAGGGCTAACCGACAGGAACCTTCATTGTGACCAATTCTTCGGCCGCCGTCGGGTGCACCGCAACCGTGCGATCAAAGTCTTCTTTTGTGGCCCCCATCTTGATCGCTATGCCCGCCATCTGGATCATTTCACCCGCCGCCGGGCCAACAATGTGACAGCCAAGAACCCGGCGCGTGTCTTTATCCACGACCAGTTTCATCAACATACGTTCGTCGCTGCCTGCCAGAATATTAGCCATCGGGCGGAAAGTGGCGCGATAAATCTCTATGTTAAAGCTTTCATCCGCCTCTTCCTGGCCCAAACCGACAGTGCCAATTTCAGGCTGGGTGAATACAGCCGTTGCAATCATATCATGATCCATCGCCGTTGGATTATCGTTAAACACCGTTTCCACAAAGGCCATGCCTTCGCGAATGGCAACCGGCGTTAAGTTCACACGGTCCGTTACATCCCCCACGGCATAAATCGACGGGATAGAGGTTTGGGAGTACCGATCAACGATAATTTCGCCTTTACGGCCCAGCTTTACCCCTGCGTCCTCCAGCCCCATATCGGCGGTATTGGCAATACGTCCGGTGGCATAAAGCACTGCATCTACCACCGTCACAGAACCATTGGTGCACGTCACATGCAGGCCATCGGCGTGTTTGGAAATCTCGGCGACGTCCGTGCCCACATGCAGGTTAACCCCCTTGCGGATCATTTCTTCGGCCACATGCCCGCGCACCTCGCCGTCAAAGCCACGCAGGATCTGGGCGCCGCGATAAAACTGTGTAACTTTGGCCCCCATCCCGTTGAAAATACCGGAAAATTCGCACGCGATATATCCGCCACCTACCACCAGAATACGCTTTGGCAAAGCCGCCAGTAAAAAGACATCATTCGATGTAATCACGTGTTCGGCCCCCTTGACATTGGGCACAAACGGCTGACCGCCGGTGGCTACAAGAATGGTTTTGGCGCGGATCACCTGCCCATCGGCAAGGCGTACCTCATGGGGACCAACAAGCGTTGCGCGGCACTCAAACGTCGTCACACCGTTGCTGGTCAACCCTTTGCGATACAGCCCCTCAAGGCGTTCCAATTCCCCGTCAATTGCTTGGCGCAACACGCACCAGTCAAAGGTCGTTTCGCCAACAGTCCAGCCAAATCCCTTGGCATGGGCGAAATTTTCGGCGAAACTTGAAGCATATACCATCAGTTTTTTGGGCACGCAGCCACGGATCACACAGGTGCCGCCATAGCGATATTCTTCGGCCAAGGCCACACGTGCGCCGCCCTGGGCTGCCACGCGCCCGGCCCGAACCCCGCCCGAGCCACCGCCAATTACAAACAGATCAAAATCATATTCAGCCATAATATTTCCTTAATGCACGGGGCGAAACGCGGGGCGCGTATCAATCACCCGCACCGTTCCATCCTCTTTGCCAACAATCACGACCTTGGCGATATCGATAAAAAACCCGGTCTCTACTACGCCAACGATATGTTTTAATTGTTCCGCTAAAACAGACGGTTCGTCGATTTTCTTAAGGTGAAGGTCGAGGATGTAATTATGCTCATCCGTCAGATACGGCTGCGCACCGTCCATGCGCCGCACGATATCAACACCGCCGACAAACGCGCTGGAAATCACGTCAAAAATCTTCTTTTGTGTGGTTTTCCAGCCAAAACACACGACCTCTACGGGCAAAGGAAATGCGCCCAGCGTCGCCACCTGTTTGGAAGCATCGCTGATAACAATCATCCTATCCGCCGCCGTTGCCACCAGTTTTTCTTGCAATAATGCCCCACCGCCGCCTTTGATCAGGTTCATCCGGCGATCAAATTCATCCGCACCGTCAATGACAATATCAAGCCAGCCCGCCTCATCCAACGTGCTTAACGGAATATTAAGCGCTTCAGCCTGCGCCTTGGTCCGGCTAGAGGTCGGCACCCCGATCACATCCAGTCCGGCCGCAACTTTCTGCCCCAAAAGCTCCACGAAATAGGCGGCGGTTGATCCAGTGCCCAGCCCAAGCTTCATCCCTGATTCGACATATTCCATCGCCTTGAGCGCCGCAATATACTTGGCTTTTTCCGGCCCTTGCTTGGGTATTTCCATGCTATTTATCCTATCCACCAATGTATTTTCCTTCCTTATACCCATGTTTTTTCCCTTCGGCGAGAGGGAGTTTTTGCCAGCCATATGCACATATGTTTCTTGTGTATGCAATTTATGTTTCCTATAGGAAACTAGCCGTGTATAACCCCTAAAAATGGAGTTTTTGATGTTCCTCAGTGTCTTTGATATTTTCAAAATCGGCGTTGGCCCTTCGTCGTCGCACACTGTGGGACCAATGGTAGCGGCGGCACGGTTTTTGGAACTTTTACGCAATGGACAGGATCTGGTGCCGGGCGCTGGTAAGCTGGCGCGCCTTGGGTGCAGCTTGCACGGATCACTGGCCTTTACCGGCAAGGGCCATGGGACGGATCGCGCCGTATTACTGGGGCTGGCGCCAAGCACGTATGACGCAAAAAAAGCCGCCCAAATCGTGGCGCAAAACGCACGCACCAACACGCTTTGTCCGCCCGATCTTGGCACATTGGAATATGCTCCGGCGCGGGATTTATTTTTTGATTACGGCCCCCCCCTGCATGGGCATGCCAACGGCATGATCCTGTCAGCCTATGATGTTCAGGGGCAGGTATATCTGCGCGAGACATACTATTCCATTGGTGGCGGTTTCATCTTGACGGCCAAAGAAATCGCTACACAGATTGACGCCCCCGACTCGCTGATCGGGGTGCCCTACCCGTTTCACAACGGGGTTGAGATGTTGCGTATGGCGCAGGCATCGGGGAAATCCATCGCTGAGATGAAATTGCTTAATGAATGCGCACACCATCCTCAACAAGCCGTTCACAAGCGGTTGGCGCATATCTGGCAGGTGATGGCGGCCTGCATCGCCCGCGGATTAGCCACCGATGGTGTGTTGCCGGGGGGCTTGAATTTACCCAGACGGGCGAAAAATATCCATGCAACATTGCTGCAAGAGCGCGGTAAAAACCAATCTGCGCCCCATATGATCAACGACTGGATTTCCATGTATGCCATTGCAATAAGCGAGGAAAATGCCGCAGGTGGGCAGGTGGTGACGGCCCCTACGAATGGGGCGGCTGGCGTCGTGCCGGCAGTGTTGAAATACTATCTGGCGCATGTGCCCAATGCACAAAATGCCAAAATTAACGATTTTTTACTAACCGCAGCGGCGATTGGCGGGATGATCAAAAACAACGCCTCGATTTCCGGGGCCGAGGTCGGTTGCCAAGGCGAAATCGGTTCTGCCGCCGCCATGGCCGCCGCCGGATTTTGCGCCGTTATGGGCGGCACCCCGGCGCAGGTGGAAAACGCTGCCGAGATCGCATTGGAACATCATCTAGGCATGACCTGTGATCCGGTCGCAGGGCTGGTGCAAGCACCTTGCATTGAACGCAATGGCCTCGGGGCCATCAAAGCGATTTCGGCAGCGTCCCTCGCCCTGCGCGGCGATGGCACCCACCTAATTTCACTTGATGCCTGCGTTGAAACCATGCGCCAAACCGGGCTGGATATGAACGCAAAATACAAGGAAACATCGCAAGGGGGGTTGGCCGTGAACATGCCGGAATGTTAGGAAAACTTTAATTAATTACGATTACTATTCGAACCATTGAGTGAGATGGGTCTAGCAGCCCGGGGGTATCTCGTGCCGTAGAGCACGACCAGTTCCGTTGCATATGAAAGCAGCACCGCAGCACAACCCGCCCGAACCGTTGCGCCGCCCGACAAGCGGCCCTTGGCAGCAGCAATGCTCATGGTTCAGGCCCGGCGCGAGACCTTGAAATGGTTTCAGTGATATGAATTTACAAGCCGTTTTTACCCAAAACTCCGAAATCAGGGGGCAACCCCATCCGAGAACTGCTGTTAAGGCCAAAAGGCGCGAATTCCCCCCGACCGCCATTTTTTTTCGTGGCTGGGGGGAAGGTGAGGGGGTAATGATAACAATGGTGGTTGTGTAGTAGTAAGTTTACCGTTGATGCTTTTGCACTTTGCTGCGATGTTTACTGAAATAAGGGAACTTTGATATGTCGCTTGAATTTCTTCTCACTTCACTCGTTGTGGTACTTTTACCAGGCACAGGCGTAATTTACACGTTGGCCATTGGTCTTGGTCGTGGATTCAAAGCTAGTGTTGCTGCGGCTGCCGGATGCACTCTTTGAATTGTTCCAGCTGCAGTGGCCAGTATCATTGGCTTGGCTGCTTTACTCCATACCAGCGCGTTGGCGTTTCAAGCAATAAAATACTTGGGAGTCGCATATCTATTCTATATGGCATGGAAAATTCTAAAAGATAACACAGCTCTGGAAGTATCAGAAAACAAAAGCAAAACTGGCTATTCTCGCATCGTAATGAGGGCGGCAATATTAAACGTTTTGAATCCCAAGCTGTCTCTCTTTTTCTTAGCGTTCTTACCTCAGTTCATTTCGTCGTCCGCGACTAATGCAACGGCTTCGCTAGTATGGTTAGCTATTGTCTTCATGGCGATGACTTTTGTCGTATTTGTAGCCTACGGTGCGTTTGCCGCTTATGCCAGAGACTATGTAATTCGTCGCCCATCAGTAATGAAGTGGATCAAGCGCTGCTTTGCCGGAACTTTTGCATTTCTTGGCGCGAAACTTGCCGTTTCGAACTGAGGCACACAGTAAGTTGGTCTCAAGCCCCCCCTAAATCACCGCTCCCAACACCCCAACCGGCAAGATCACCAGCATATTTCGGGCCTCGAACGTCAAGTGAACCTTACCTGTCACTGTATTTGATGTGCCGATTTTCGTATCAGGTGAAAACGCCAGCCCGTCGATCGGCCATTTCAGGCCTTTGGATGTGCCACAAACCACCCCCATCGGAAACAGGGACAGCCGTGTGCCAAGGGGCAGGTCCAGCGTCAAATCCAGCGGGGCCAGAAAACATAAATCCTGTTCCCCCAGCAAGATCACCCGTTTATCCGCCGCGCGCACCAGCGCATGACAGGCCGCAAGTTGATGATCCAGCCGCCCACCCAGAAATCCGACACCCAGATAAAACGGGGCCGTTGTCGAATACAGACACTTATCCAGATCCGTTGTCATTTGTTCGGAAATTTCGTGATATTTCGGCCCGTCTATACGCACCACAGAATCCATGTCGCCGATCACATGATCAACCTTTTGCCCCAGCGCATGCGCGCGGTTCAAACCACCGTCTGCCGCCACTACCATCGGAGCGCGGCGCACGGCATCAGCCAATTGCGCCGCCTCCACTGGCCCGCCGCCAATCAGGGTGATCGGGTCGGGGCTGTTAAGGTTCATTCCTGATCTTCATCCACAGGCCGACCGATGCCGGTCAACACCGACTTGAACGGCAAAGCCCAAGCGATGCCTAAAAACAGGTACAGCGGAATTTGTAGCCATTTGTTTATATCCCCGATCAACGCCAAAACGCTGATGGCAACGAAGATATAGAACGGCAACCAGATCAACAGCACGAACAACGACCAACGGCGTTTGGAGCGGTTAGACAGCGCCATCAATCCGCAAACGGGTCGGTTACCAAAATGGTATCCTCCCGCTCCGGAGATGTGGAAAGCATGGCGACCGGACAGTCGATCAATTCCTCGACACGGCGCACATATTTAATCGCCTCGGCGGGCAGATCATTCCAGCTGCGCGCCCCAACTGTGCTTTCAGACCAGCCTTTCATGGTTTCGTAAACCGGCACAACCCGCGCCTGTTGATCGGCAGCCGTTGGTAGGTAATCCAACCGTTTTCCATCCAGTTCATAGGCCACGCAGATTTTCAGTTCTTTCAAACCGTCCAGCACGTCCAGCTTGGTAAAGGCAATGCCGTTCACCCCGTTGATCGCACAGGTTTGGCGCACCAGAACCGCATCAAACCAGCCGCACCGTCGCGAACGCCCCGTGACGGTGCCTTTTTCGCGGCCGACAGTGGCAAGATGTTCCCCCACCTCGTCGTCCAGTTCACAGGCAAACGGCCCTTCGCCAACCCGCGTGGTATAGGCTTTTACGATCCCCAGCACAAAATCGATCGCACCCGGTCCCATGCCGGTGCCCGACGCCGCCATGCCGGCCGTGGTGGTTGAAGATGTGACAAACGGATAGGTGCCGAAATCCACATCCAGCAAAGACCCCTGCGCGCCTTCAAACAAAATCCGTTTACCGGCTTTGCGTTTCTCGTTCAGCACTTTCCAAACCGGAGCCGCATAGGGCAGCACGCTTGGCGCGATGGCCAGCAGTTGCGCCTTCAGTGCTGCGGCGTCAATTTCTGCAAGACCCAAACCATTACGCAAGGCATTATGGTGGGTCAGCAACCGCGAGATCCGCAAATCCAGCGTTTTCTCATCCGCCAGATCCGCCACACGAATAGCACGCCGCCCGACTTTATCCTCGTAGGCGGGGCCAATGCCGCGCCCTGTGGTGCCGATTTTAGCGATACTATTAACTTGTTCGCGCGCCCGGTCCAATT
The DNA here is from genome assembly GCA_964429065.1 of uncultured Rhodobacterales bacterium. Taxonomy (GTDB): domain Bacteria; phylum Pseudomonadota; class Alphaproteobacteria; order Rhodobacterales; family Rhodobacteraceae; genus NORP23. The sequence goes on along the minus strand of CAYSAZ010000071.1, from coordinate 1,443 downwards.
CCCCGTGGATCGGCAAGATCAAAGATGCGTTCTCGGCGATCATCAGATCATCAGGTGAGATTTTCACCCCTTGGCCGCGCAGTTTTTCGATCTCTTCGCCCAAAGCCCAAGGATCCAGAACCACGCCGTTGCCGATCACCGACAGTTTGCCACCACGAACGATGCCCGACGGCAGCAGGCTCAGCTTATAAACTTTGCCATCAATAACCAGCGTATGGCCGGCATTATGCCCGCCCTGAAACCGTGCGATCACATCGGCGCGTTCGGACAACCAATCCACAATCTTACCCTTGCCCTCGTCGCCCCATTGTGCGCCGACAACTACTACATTGGCCATTTCATGCCTCTTTGGTTAGGAAGTTACGGGTGGGTTATATAGGGCAAAATGGATTCGCGAAACCCCAAAGCGGCAAGGTTGTTTCATAGTGAAATATCGCGGGAATACCCTTGCTGAATTGTGCCACATGAGTTTAACATTTTGGCAATATTGCTCCATTGGTTTTATTGCCAAGCAACCCTGACCTAAGACCTCTAACGCATAAAAGCCCTGCTTTGGATCACAACCAAGTTCCGGTTTGAGCCCAAACTTACCCCGAAGTGACGAGCCTCGGATGCTTACTAGAAAACTCTTCAATTTGCTGACTATAAAACACACCTATATGAAATATCATGTCAAAATAGACATTATTCTTAGAAAGGGCATCATATGCATTTACATTCAAAGATGTTGGGTGAATCAATTTAGAGCACAACTTATGTACAGCTTTATAGTCTTCAAGGTGGTTAAATTTTTCAGCAAGGCTTCTAATATCAAAACCCCCTTTAGACTCAAATGGGCTAGAATTAAGACAACCATCTTGAAACTCTTGAATTTTCTCTAAATCGAATACATCAAGTCCATGCTTTTTACCTAACGCGGTAAACCCATCGTTTATATCTTTATAGTCTTTATAAGATTGCCCAAACCAATTATTTAATGCTTTTTTATTGGTGCTTATATGCATTAATATAAGATAAAGTTCAAAAAGAGTTCTCACGCATAAGCTTAGGCTCGATAAATCAATCTCTTCATGCAGAAGTTTGTTAATTTCTCTTGTGCATGCTTGCAACAAGGGCGTCAAAGCTTGAACTAACATTGTGTCATTAGGAGATACATTGTTAGGGGTCATTTTTTCAATATTCTCTATACAGAGCTTAATATTTTCTTTGTCGTTCACAAAAATTTATCCAATTGAAACTAGTTTTCAGGCAATTTGATATAGGCCCCGTCGCAAGGTTTGTACATAGATTTGCGGTAGACGTGAACAAACCTTGCAACGAGGCCTACTGCGAGCGGCCGCATTCCCCCCTTTCTAGCCAAACGCAAACATAGTCGAACGGCAGGTTTGTCCACATAGCCGCCCTTGGATAAAATCCTTGTGGCGCGTACCCGCCTCTCGCTCC
>CAYSAZ010000070.1:0-12252 GCA_964429065.1 uncultured Rhodobacterales bacterium | reverse complement strand
TACCAAAGTCGCAGGCTAATTTGCCAAAACCCTCTGTTTCAAGCAGGTCATCATAAGGTATGTCAGGAAAAATCACGCCAGCACGATGCACAGAGCTGTGCACCAGCAACATCGTGCCCCCGACACTGCTAAGGGGGACGCGGTTGAGATAGCGCAAATCATGCAGGTGGCGACGCCAGAAATATTGGGCGCTTGGCTGGAAAATCCCGCCGCGTACCTGTCGATAATACCCTTGGTCCCTAAGTCCGCCGACATTTAGAAAAGCGTTTAGATCAAAACTTTTCTCACCCGGTTCGCGCACACAGTTCGGGGTGACAATTTTGGCATTTTGGTGCAACAGGGTGTGTAAAATATCGGCGGGATAATCGCAGACATCCACGTCGATCCACAATGTCCATGTGTCCTCATCGCTTAGGGCGTGCTCAAGCAGATAGTTGCGCACACGGGCCAATGCCCCGCGGCGTTTCTTTTGGATTTTAGATAGCGAGCGGGTTTTGCGATCTATAGCAAGGCGGGTTGAGTACCATATCAGCTCCATATGCCGGTAGGGACGGCGGTGTTTTTCAATCAGTTCTTGCAAGACTTCATAGGTGTTATCCGTGCTGTCACCTTCGCAAAATACAACTTTCAAGCGGTCTTTGGGATAGTCGAGGCGATCAAGAAGGGCAAAACAATCCTGCAAATAGGCTTCGCCATCGCGCACGGGGATCAGTATTGCGATGTTTGGATGTTTATCTGCCAATTCAGGAATTGGTGCTTGTAACAAAGGGATATCGATAGTTTTCGCGGCGGCCTCCTTTGACAGATACGTCCCACGCGTTGCCAGATAGCGCAGTTTGTAAAACCAAAACCGCAGCATATTTCGCGCCGCACTAACGGGTTTTTTATTGTGGTAAGACCATGTGCCCGCCCACAGATGTGTCGATATGCGCGCATTACCATAGGGGCCAAAAACCGGGTCGGCGCTGGGGGTGGATTTCTTGGTGTCAGGGTTGAACAGATGGCAGGAGTTGAGGGATAATTCTTGGGGGTGTGCATAGGTTATGACACATCCTGACAGCATCAACGGGCCGGTGGATTCCAGCAGGTCTTTGGTGGCGTGGCGACATGTGTGCAGCACCGCCATCACATGCAGCCAAAACGGATGGCCGGCCGGGCTGGCGATAGTGCCGTTAAACACCATCACCGACATATCCCGATGATATGCATGGCTGTCACACCAGTGCTCATGGGGTTCTTGGCTAAAGATAACGCGGGTTTCTGGAACCAGAATATCGGCGGAACTGTGGCACATCGTGTCAATATCTGCATAAATCCCACCGTATTTATGCAATAAAAGATAGCGCGCAATATCAGCCCTTTGCACAGGTTTTTCAGCCGCTAAATACAGCGATAGCATCCGGGGGTATTCATCTTTGACAAAGGTCCGTAAATCCGCATCCGTCCAGAACCGGTATTCCCAGTCAGGATTATGGGTTTTCCAGCTTTCGGGCAGGGCCGCATCAACCGGTAAATTATGATCGCGCCAGGTTTGATGGATGATTTTTGGTATCATAAGCTTGGTCACTTTCATCAGATATAACATGTATACCTTTAGATAGGGCCGGGGGCTATATCTATCGCGAATTTTGCGTATCTTGCGCCTGGATTGCCCCTAAAATGGTACCTTGCTCAGAGCCAACAGCCTCGTTAAACATATAGCACCCATTCTGGAGTCTATTTGCGTATGAAACACGCGCCCCTGATTTTTAAAAACCATATGCGGTGTGCTGATTGTCCGATCCGCGCGCGGGCGATCTGTGCGTATTGTGAACCCGATGAACTGGTTGCGCTTGATGCGATAAAATCCTATAAAACCTATGGGGCTGGCGAGGTGATTACCTGGGTTGGTGATGATATGGAGGTGCTGGGTTCGGTTGTCTCAGGGGTTGCAACATTGTCGCGCACATTGGCGGATGGTCGCCGCCAGATGGTGGGGTTGATGTTGCCCTCGGATTTTATCGGGCGACCCGGGCGAAAGACGGCGCCTTATGATGTTGTTGCGGCCAATACTGTGATAATTTGCCAGTTTAACAAGCCACAATTTGAGGCGCTGATTTCCACGACACCGCATCTGGAACGCCGGTTGCTGGATATGACGATGGATGAATTGGACGCTGCGCGGGAATGGATGCTACTGTTGGGGCGCAAAACCGCGCGGGAGAAAATCGCCAGCCTTTTGGCGATTATTGCCCGGCGGGACGGGGTGCTTAACGATCGGGTTGTTAAAGGTGATCTGCACCTGACTTTACCGCTTAGCCGTGAGGCAATGGCGGATTATCTGGGGCTGACGATTGAAACTGTTAGCAGGCAGATGTCGGGTTTAAAAAAGGCGGGAATAATCATGCTGGAAGACGGTCGCCATATCCACGTGCCGGATTTTACGGCTCTTTTGGAAGCTGCCGGAGACGATTCTGACACCGTGCAATCCTGAATTAATATCGTAGGCCAGAGAATATTTTGCAAAATTTGTGATTATATTAAGGTTTTTGAATTTATGAGTAAACTTGAACGTTGTAAGGTGCTAAAATTGATCTAGATCAAAGTTCGTTAACTATATTTGACGCTAGATGGAAAATAATGAGGTACAGGCACAATATTTTGTGCACCCAAGGAAAGAGGGCTCTATGTGGAATGGTGTTAAGGTAATCTTATACGGGTTTATCGTGCTATTTGCGGCGATGGCGGCGAATTTCGGGCGCGATATTGCGTATCAGTTCCATGCGATTTTGATCGTGGCGGTAGCGGGGTATCTGCTTGTGCGTGCGATTGGGCAGATCGGTGACAAGCCTGTGCCAAAATCCACGGGCTATATGGATGGGGTTGTGCGCGCCGGTGTTATTGCCACAGTTTTATGGGGCCTGACGGGGTTTAGCGTTGGGGTCTGGATCGCGTTTGAGCTGGCTTTTCCGGGGCTGAACTTGGGTGAATGGCTGGCGCCTTATGGGAATTTCGGGCGTCTGCGCCCGCTGCATACATCGGCCGTGATTTTTGCCTTTGGCGGTAACGCCTTGATTGCAACGTCTTTTTACGTCGTGCAACGCACCAGTGCGGCGCGGCTTTTTGGGGGGAATCTGGCATGGTTCGTGTTTTGGGGCTATCAGCTTTTCATCGTGTTGGCTGCAACCGGGTACCTGTTGGGCGCCACTCAAAGCCGCGAATACGCCGAGCCTGAGTGGTATATCGACATCTGGTTGACCATCGTTTGGGTCGCCTATCTGGTCGTATTTTTGGGCACGATTTTCAAACGCAAGGAACCCCACATCTATGTGGCAAACTGGTTCTATCTGGCGTTTATCGTGACCATTGCCATGCTGCATCTGGTTAATAATCTGGCGGTGCCAGTGTCGTTTTTTGGCTCAAAATCAGTGTCGTTGTTTTCGGGCGTGCAGGATGCGTTGACGCAATGGTGGTATGGCCATAACGCGGTTGGCTTTTTCCTGACGGCAGGTTTTTTGGGCATGATGTACTATTTCGTGCCAAAACAGGCAAATCGTCCGGTTTATTCTTATAAACTGTCGATCATTCACTTCTGGGCTTTGATTTTCCTATATATCTGGGCTGGTCCGCACCATCTGCATTACACAGCGCTGCCTGACTGGGCGCAAACTCTTGGTATGGTCATGTCGATCATCCTGTGGATGCCTAGCTGGGGCGGTATGATCAACGGTCTGATGACCCTTTCGGGGGCCTGGGACAAATTGCGCACCGATCCGGTGTTGCGCATGATGGTGGTGTCGATCGGTTTTTACGGCATGTCCACGTTTGAGGGGCCAATGATGGCAATCAAGGCCGTGAATTCGCTTAGCCATTACACGGATTGGACCATCGGGCATGTGCATTCCGGCGCGCTTGGCTGGAACGGGATGATCACGTTCGGGGCGCTCTATTTCCTTGTGCCAAAACTATGGAATCGTGAAAATCTGTATAGTTTGAAACTGGTAAGCTGGCATTTCTGGCTGGCGACAATCGGCATCGTTCTTTACGCCTCCGCCATGTGGGTGACCGGCATTATGGAGGGGCTGATGTGGCGCGAAGTCGATGCGCAAGGGTTCTTGGTGAATTCATTTGCCGATACCGTTTCTGCCAAATTCCCGATGTATGTCGTGCGCGGCACCGGAGGGCTGATGTATCTGACGGGGGCCTGTATCATGGCTTATAACCTTTATAAAACCGCTGTCGGGGCCGGACGGGCCGCCTATGCAGCTGTCCCGGCAGAATAGGGGAAAACAATGGGTATTTTAGATAAACATTACATCATTGAGAAGAACGCGACGCTGTTGCTGGTTCTCAGCCTGCTCGTGGTTTCCATCGGCGGTCTGGTCGAAATCGTACCGCTGTTCTACCTTGAAAATACCATCGAGGATGTGGATGGTATGCGCCCCTACAGCCCGCTGGAGCTGGCCGGGCGTGACATTTATGTGCGCGAGGGCTGCTATGTTTGTCACAGCCAGATGATCCGCCCGCTGCGCGACGAGGTGGAGCGTTACGGGCATTATTCACTGGCCGCAGAATCGCAGTATGATCACCCGTTCCAATGGGGGTCCAAACGTACCGGGCCGGATCTGGCGCGGGTCGGGGGGCGTTACTCTGATGAATGGCACCGCGACCATTTGCGCAAGCCCCAAGACGTGGTGCCTGAATCGATCATGCCGCCTTATGCCTTTTTGGAGCATGTGGTGATCGATGGCAAATACGCCCAAGATTTCCTGCGTGCCAACCGTATGGTCGGGGTGCCTTACAGCGATGAAATGCTGGAAAATGCCAAGGCGGATTTTCGTGCCCAGGCGGACCTTGATGCCGATTGGGAGGGGTTGCTGGCGCGCTATCCAAAGGCGCAAACCCGCAATTTTGATGGTCAGGCAGAACTGACTGAAATGGACGCGCTGATTGCGTATCTGCAAATGCTGGGCACGTTGGTTGATTTCTCAACCTTTGAACCTGTTGCCAGCCGTTAGGAGGATTGCAAATGTATGATTTCTTACGTGAATTTGCCGATAGCTGGGGGATGGCCGGCATGCTGGCGATTTTCCTCGGCATAGTGGTTTGGGCGTTTCGCCCGGGCACCAAAAAACACTATAAGGATATTTCTGACATCCCGTTTCGCAACGATGAACTCGAGGACTGAGCTATGGCGCGTAAACCTGTAAAAGAGAAAAAGACCGTCAAAACCACGGGCCACGAATGGGACGGGATTACCGAGCTTGATAACCCCATGCCGCGCTGGTGGCTTTGGACCATGTATATGACCATTATCTGGGGTATCGGTTATGTGATTGCCTATCCGGCCTGGCCGATGATCACGGGGGCGACCAAGGGGGTGCTAGGCTATTCCTCACGCGCTGAAGTTGCCGCAGATATTGCGTCCTTTAATGCAAAAAACGCCCCGCTTGATGCAAAAATTGTTAGCCTTGAGCTGCTCGCAATCGCGGGGGATTCCGAGGTGGGCGATTATGCGATTTCCGGGGGCGGCGCCGTGTTCCGCACGTTTTGCATCCAATGTCACGGGGCCGGGGCGGCCGGGGCCAAGGGCTATCCAAACTTGCTGGATGATGACTGGCTGTGGGGCGGTGACATCGAGGCGATTTACACCACTATCAGCCATGGTATTCGCGACGAGGCCGATGAGGATACGCGCCTGTCCGACATGCCGGTCTTTGGCGATGATTATCTGGAAAAAACAGAAATCGCACAGGTCGCGCAGTTCGTTTTGTCGCTGTCCGGCATGGCCACGGATGAAACGCTGGTTGCCGATGGCTCCTTAGTTTTTGAAGATAATTGCGCCGCCTGTCATGGTGATGAGGGCATGGGGGACCGCGAGGTTGGCGCGCCCAATCTGGCCGATGCGCTGTGGCTTTATGGCGGTGATCTGGAGACCGTCACCGAAACAATTACGAACAGCCGTGGCGGGGTCATGCCCGCATGGTCAGCCGTCGGGCGCTTAACCGAAAGCCAGATACGTCAGGTTACGGTTTATGTTCATACGAAATTGGGTGGTGGCGAATAGCTGCCCCTGATGCTCCCCTTGCGCCAGGCTATGGCGCCAACTAGCCTGATCGACATGTCGGTCAGGCATTTTGCTTTAGGTACGTGGAAACAGGATCGTGAAAATCCCCGGAGATACCCATGAATGACACCCCCCCGCAAGAGGCACCAAGCCTTTATGCCGCGCGTGAACCGGTTTTTCCAAAACGTGTCAGTGGCAAGTTTCGCCAGCTAAAATGGTGGCTGATGATCTTCACGCTCGGGGTCTATTATATCACGCCCTGGATCCGCTGGGACCGCGGGCCAGAGATGCCCGATCAGGCAGTTTTGGTCGATATGGCCGGGCGGCGGTTTTTCATGTTCTGGATCGAAATCTGGCCCCATGAATTCTATTTTGTCGCCGGATTGCTGATCATGGCCGGGCTGGGGTTATTCCTGTTCACTTCGGCGCTCGGCCGGGTATGGTGCGGATATGCCTGCCCGCAAACCGTCTGGACCGACCTCTATATCCTTGTGGAGCGCTGGGTGGAGGGCGATCGAAACGCCCGCATACGGTTGCTTAACAGCAAATGGGATGCCCGAAAATGGCGCCTTCGGATGACCAAATGGACCATCTGGCTGCTGATTGCAGTGGCAACCGGTGGGGCGTGGGTATTTTATTTCGCCGATGCACCGACGCTTTTGATCGAACTTCTTTCGGGCAAAGCCGCGTTTATGGCCTATGCTTTCATTGCCTCGCTAACCGCCACGACCTTTGTCTTTGGCGGCTTTATGCGTGAACAAATCTGTACATACGCCTGCCCGTGGCCGCGCATTCAGGCCGCGATGATGGACGAAGACACCATGACTGTCGCCTATCGCGATTGGCGCGGTGAGCCGCGGGGTAAACATCGCAAGGCCGAGGGCGCGGAAAAGCTGGGTGATTGCATTGATTGTAACGCTTGCGTGGCTGTATGCCCGGCCGGGATCGACATTCGCGATGGCCAGCAACTGGAATGTATTACCTGCGCGCTTTGCATTGATGCCTGCGATGATATCATGGTGAAAATCGGCAAACCCACTGGGTTGATCGCCTATCTAACGGCCAATGACGAACCCCTTGAACGTGTCGGAAACCCACCGCGTAACATGTGGAAACACCTGATCCGGCCGAGAACGATCATGTATGCAACCCTGTGGTCCGCAGTTGGTTTTGGCTTGCTGGTCGCCCTTTTTGTGCGCCCTGATATCGAGCTAAATGTCTCACCGGTCAGGAATCCGGTGTTTATCACCCAGTCCGACGGTGCCATTCGCAATATATACGATATCCGTTTGTTGAATAAACACGGGCAGGAACGCGCTTTTCATATTTCCGCCACCAGTAGCAGGGACAGCTTTTTTGATGTTGAACTGCAAGGTATGCAGGGTGCTATAGTGCAGGCGCCGGCGGATGGAACATATGCTTTACGTATCTATCTTGACGCGCTTAAAGATGACCCTGCGGCCAGCCGTAACCGCACGCCTGTGCGCTTGTGGATTGAGGATATGACCAATGGTGACAGGGCGTATGTGGACACAATATTTAATGGAAAATCGCCATGAATTCTGTAAATGAGCTGACGGGGCGCAAAGTTCTAACCATCCTGCTGGTAGCTTTCGGGGTGATTTTAACTGCAAATATGACGCTGCTATATTCCGCGCTCCACAGTTTTCCGGGGCTGGAGGAAAAAAACTCTTATGTGGCCTCGCAATCCTTTGATGACCGGGTTGCCGCACAAACGGCGCTTGGCTGGGTGCCCCATGTGGAATATGGCGCGGCGCAGGTGAAATTGCAGATTATGCAAGCAGACGGCGCGCTGGTTTTTCCAAAAACCCTGACTACGCGCATCGGGCGCCCGACCCATGATCGGGAAGATCAGACAGTGGTTTTTCAAAAAGCCGCAGACGGGTATTACCTGAATACGCAACTGGCGCAGGGAAAATGGTTTGTTTACGTTAGCGCGCAAAGTGCAGGCGGGGTTGATTACACGGCCCGTCTGGTGATTTATGTGACTGATAAAAATGGCTGAGCACCCCTCCATGGCCGTCTGTCCGGCATGTATCGGGGTGCCGGATATGCCTCTAGCGCAGGATATTTTGCGCTCCGATGTGCTGCGCCGCATTGAATTATCACTGCCGACAATCCATTGCGCGGCCTGTATTAGTGGCGTTGAAAGCCGCCTACAGCGCTTGGCGCAAATCAAAGGCGCACGGGTAAACCTTAGCCGCAAGCGCGTGTCAATCACCGTTGAAGACACACCCGGGGTTGAGGCGCGCCTGATCGATATGCTGACTAACTGGGGCTACCCTGCCAAAGAACTCGACAGTACTACATTGGCGCGCGACCATATGGATAAAACCGGGCTTTATCTGCTGGCACGCATTGGTGTGGCGGGGTTTGCTGCGATGAATGTCATGCTATTGTCAGTTTCGGTCTGGTCCGGTGCCGAGGCCGCCACGCGGGATTTTTTGCACTGGATTTCGGCAATTATTGCCCTGCCCACGGTGGTTTTTACCGGCATGCCGTTTTTCAAAAATGCCTGGGTGGCGCTTAGGGTAGGGCGCTTGAACATGGATGTGCCGATCTCGCTGGCGCTGGTGCTGGCAAGCGGGGTGTCGCTGGCTGAAACGATCGAGGGCGGGCAGCATGCATATTTTGACGCCGCGCTTTCGCTGACATTTTTTCTGCTGATCGGGCGCTATCTGGACCATCGTACCCGCATGGCAGCGCGCTCAGCCGCGGTGGAACTGGCGGCGCTGGAGGTTCATAAGGTTGAGCGTATCACCCCTGAGGGGGCGCGCGAAACCGTGCCGATGGATGCAGTGCGCAATGCAGATCTGATCGCGGTGGCCGCCGGGGAACGCATTCCTCTGGATGGGGTTGTGCACGAGGGGTACTCGGAACTTGACCCCTCAATGCTGACCGGTGAAACCATGCCCGAGATGATCGCGCCGGGGATGAAAGCGGTGGCTGGCATGCTGAACCTGACCGGCCCGCTGATCATAAAAGCCACGGCCATGGGCGAAGAGACCCTGTTGATGCAGATCACCCGGCTGGTCGAAGCTGCGGAAAGTTCGAAAAATACCTATACGTCACTGGCGGAAAAAGCAGCGCAGATATACGCGCCACTGGTGCATATTCTTGCGGCGCTGGCTTTTCTGGCTTGGGGGTTTTACAGCAATGATTGGCGATTGGCGGTTAATATTGCGGCGGCGGTGCTGATTATTACCTGCCCCTGTGCGCTGGGTTTGGCTGTTCCCGCGGTGCTGACAGCAGCCAGCGGGCGGCTGTTTCGTGCAGGCGTGCTGCTGAAAGAAGGCGTAGCGCTGGAGCGTCTGGCCGAGGTTGATACGGTGGTTTTTGACAAAGGCGGCACACTGACAACGGGCAAACCACGCTTGCTCAACGGGTCTGAAATCGCTGTGCCCGATATGGAAATCGCGCTGGCAATGGCGAGGGGTTCGGCGCATCCAATGGCAAAAGCTATTCAGGAATTCGGTACGCTTGCGGGGCTGAAACCTGCCGATCTGGATGGGATAACCGAGACGCCGGGCATGGGCACGCAGGCCCTCTGGAACGGGCAGGAAATTCGCCTCGGGCGCGCGACATGGTGTGGCGTTGAGGGCGCCGATATTTCCCAAACCGCCAGTTGGCTGAGCATTGGTAAACGTCCGGCCACGGTGCTGTTATTTGAGGATACATTGCGCCCCGAGGCCGCCGATACCATTGCCGCACTGCACGCCGCGGGGCTGGATGTGCGGATGTTGTCGGGCGATATTAAAATGCCGGTCAAGGCCATGGCGGCGCGTTTGGGGATCAAAAACTGGATTGCCGGAGCGACCCCTGCGGATAAGGTTGCTGAACTCAACGATCTAGCGCGCACCGGGCGCAAAGTTTTGATGGTTGGGGATGGTTTGAACGATGCGGCCGCACTGGCCGGGGCGCATGTGTCCATCGCGCTCGCTTCGGCGGTGGATGCCAGCCGCAGCGCCGCCGATTTGATCCTGATCAGCGATGATCTGTCACAAGTGACAACAAGCCTGATGATCGCGCGCCGCGCCAAACGCCGGATATTAGAGAATTTCACCATTGCCGCGCTTTATAACCTGATAGCCGTGCCGATTGCGCTGCTGGGGTTTGCCACGCCGCTGATTGCTGCGCTGGCGATGTCTGGCAGCTCTATCACCGTGTCGCTGAACGCGCTGCGACTGGGGCGAAAACCATGAATATTCTGGTACTGTTGATCCCGATTTCCATCGGCCTTGGCGCGCTGGGGCTTTGGGCATTTTTCTGGTCTTTGCGCAACAACCAGTATGACGACATGGAGGGTCACGCCAATCGCATCCTGTCGGAGCGTTATGAGGATACCCCCGAGGATCAGGATTAGGGTTTTACCTAGACAGGGCGGGCATTTATCCCTATTGCTTGCTGAATACTTGAGGGAACTACTCGGATATAACCAATGCTGCGCAAAAATCGCCTTGATACATGGACCTTCGGGGCGATAGTGATCGCGGCAATGGTGTTGCTGCCGCTACTTAGCGTGGTCTGGATTGCCTTTTTCCCAACCGAAAATATCTGGGGGCATTTGATTGCCACCACCTTGCCGCGCTACCTGAAAAACTCTGTTATTCTGATGCTTAGCGTCGGCGTGATGGCAGCGGCCATTGGCACAGGTGCGGCTTGGCTGGTGGCGATGACCCGTTTTCCTGGGCGGCACATTCTGGAATGGGCGCTGCTGATGCCGCTTGCGGTGCCGGCTTATATCGGCGCCTATGCGCTGGTGGATTTTTGGGAATACGCCGGGCCGGTGCAGACGTTTTTGCGTGCAACTTTCGGCTGGCAGAATTCGCGGGACTACTGGTTTCCTGAAATCCGGTCAATCTGGGCGGCGGCGTTCGTTTTATCCCTTTCCATGTACCCCTATATCTACCTGCTGGCCCGCGCCGCTTTTCGTGGGCAATCCGCCAATATGCTAGAGGTCGCGCGCGCCCTTGGTACCGGCCCCTGGGGTGTGTTTTTGCGCGTTGGCCTGCCGCTGGCCCGCCCGGCCATTGTCGCCGGTATGGCGATTGTGATGATGGAGACATTGAACGATTTTGGCACTGTCGATTTTTTTGCCGTGCAAACCCTGACCACTGGAATTTTCACCACCTGGCTGCAAGGTTATAACGCCGGAGGGGCCGCCCAAATCGCCTGCGTGATCCTGTCACTGGTGCTGTTTTTAGCGGTGTTTGAGAAAATCAGCCGCCGCCGCCGCCGTTTTCACAACCTCTCCAGCCGTAGCGTGCCAATCAGCGCCGTGCAATTACAGGGCTGGCGCGCCATATCTGCGACAATAGCCTGCATGCTGCCGGTGGCCTTTGGCTTTTTGCTACCCTTTGGGGTGATCGCATCCCACGCGCTCGATAATCCGGCATTCTGGGTCGATGACGCCCTGTGGCGCGCGATTTTCAATACCGTGATGCTGGCAGGTAGCGCCGCGATATTAACCATTTTGGCCGCAGTTTTTCTGGCCTACGGCGCGCGGCAATCAAAAGGGCGTCTGTTGCGCTACCTCATGCCCGTAACCACCATCGGGTACGCAGCCCCCGGCGCGGTATTGGCCATCGGCATCCTGTTCCCTCTGGCCGCGTTTGACACGGCTGTTGCCGATGCGTTCAAGACATGGTTTGACCTTAACATCGGCCTGCTGCTCACCGGCAGTACAGCGGCACTCATATTTGCCTATATCGTGCGGTTTTTCGCCATTGGTCTGGGGGCCGTAGACAGCGCATTTGCCCGCGTGACCCCGTCAATGGACATGGCCGCACGGTCCTTGGGGCGCACACTTGGCCAGGTTTTACGCGCTGTGCATATGCCGCTGATCAAAGGTTCGGCACTTGTCGCGGCTATGCTGATTTTCGTTGACGGCGTCAAAGAGCTACCCGCAACCCTGATCCTGCGCCCCTTTAATTTTGACACATTGGCAACCCGTGTCTACAACCACGCATCGCTCGAAAACCTAGGTGAGGCCGCCCCGGCCGCAATTTTGGTAACATTAGTAGGCCTGCTGCCAGTCATTCTACTGGCGAGATCAACAAAAGAATAAAATTACAACCCTCCACCAAAAACCTCTTGCAGCGCCCCTCACCAAAGAGTATCCCCCCCCCATTGCCCCTATAGCTCAGCTGGTAGAGCAACTGATTTGTAATCAGTAGGTCCGCGGT
>CAYSAZ010000069.1:0-12252 GCA_964429065.1 uncultured Rhodobacterales bacterium | reverse complement strand
ATGCGCACATACGTCAAAAAACGGATATTTGCATATATTTCAGGAAAGTTCAGCGCGCAACCTCGCGGTACAAATTACTGTCACTATTTGGGCCGGAAAACCCGGCCCCTTTAGATCACATAAAATACGTTAATATATCATAAAAGTCGCAACAATTTGCGCCCTTTTATGTGTTGCAAAACCTGAATTCAGACGGTTTCGTCGATCCAACTTTTCAAATTTGCCTTGGGGGCAGCGCCGACTTTGTTCGACACAACTTTGCCGCCATTAAACATGAAAAGCGCCGGAATGCCGCGCACGCCCAGCTGGCTTGGTGTGCCGGGATTTTCATCGACGTTGATTTTGACGATCTTGACTTTTCCGTCATATTCATCGGACAATTCTTCGAGCGCCGGGCCGATTTGTTTGCACGGGCCGCACCATTCTGCCCAAAAATCAACGATTACAGGAATGTCGGAATTCACAACCTCGGCCTCAAAGGTCGCGTCGGTTACTTTTACAGTTGCCATTGGGTTCTCCTGGAGCTGGCTGAATATTATATTACCATAACTTATGTATGCGCCCTTTGAGCGTCAAGCCATCGGTGCCAAGGTTAGCGCATTTTGGGTGATTTTTTCCGGCAACATCATCAATTCTGCGCGATATGTCCAAATAATCGCCGTTTCGATCCGTCGTGCCGGATAGATTTTTGTCAGCGCCGCACCATAGGCCCCCATCTGGCGCAGGATTGCATCGGGCGTGTCCTCTGGGGCTTTGGGGATCGCCCGGTGTGATTTAAAATCAACCGCCAGAACCCTGTCATCCAGGACCACGAGCCGGTCAATCCGCCCCAAAATACGCTGCCCGTCAAGCGCATCAATATTCGCTGTAATAGGCACCTCAACCAGAATATTTGGCGCAAAAATTGCAGATAATGCGGGGTTTTCGAGAACGGTCTGCACTTCGGTATATATCGCCTGCCAATCCTCGTTACAGACAAGTTGCGCATGTTTTTCCCATTCAGGCTTTGGTATATTAGGTAATATTTCCAAAAGCTTATGTATATGGTTTCCGCGGTCCTGCGCAGCTTCAGCTTTATCTGCATTTTTAGCCGACAACACATGCATCCCGCCCAGTTTTGACGGTGAAATCAGCTTTTGCGCCCGCGCAGGTTGCTTGATTATCCGGTGCAAATATTCAGGCGTTTTTGCAACATTCACACCTGCTGTTCCGGCCTTGATTCCCGGGGACTTGTGCCAGTTATGTTCCAGCATCAAAGCGGGTCCAGCCAGCCCTTTTGGTGCTTGCATAGGCAGGGCGTTACATGCCGCCAGCGCCGTTTCAATCCGTTGGAACCAGCTGTCACCATCCTTGTCCTGCGTGCCGGCCCCACAGATAATCAGCCAGTTTTTTGCCCGGGTCAGCGCCACATAAAGCAGGCGCCGGGATTCCTCACGGACCAATTGGCGCCGGGCATCTTCTGTGGCCACCAAGGCTTCTGGCGCTACGGCTGCAACGGTTTTCCAAACCGGCAGATCATCAAGCATAACCACCTGTGGCGGATGGCGGCTTTCTTGACGTTTGGTGGTGTCAGGCAAGATCACAATCGGTGATTCCAGCCCTTTGGCGCCATGCACGGTCATCACCCGCACACGATCCCCTGCGGCATCCATCTGGCGTTTGACCTCGACATCATCCGAGCTGATCCAGCCCAAAAAACCTGTCAGCAACGGTGCCTCTACACTTTCATAGCGCAGCGATTGGGTTAATAGTTCATCAATCCCGTCTTCGGCCTCAGCGCCAAGCCGTGCGGTCAGTTTTCGCCGCCCGTCAAACCCGGTCAAGATCCGTTCCAACAAGTCGTAGGGGCGAATGAAATCGGCGTCATTACGCAGGGATTTCAATGTATTAACCACCTCTGGCCAGTGGGTTTCTACACTGGTTAATGCTTGCCACAGCGTGCCGTTTCGCCCCTCTGCAAGGGTATAAATATCCTGTTCCGACAAGCCAAATAGCGGCGAGCGCAGGGCGGCTGCCAAAGATAAATCATCCTCGGGCGTTGCCAGAAACTGCAGTAAGGCCAGCAGATCTTTTACCGCCATTTCCTCAATAATTTTCAACCTATCCGCCCCAGCAACATCGACGCCCGCAGCCTTCAATGCCTTGATAATTGCATGGAATAGCAGATTACGGCTTTGGACCAAAATCAGGAAATCTCCGGGCGAAACTGCACGACCATTGCCCCCCGGCAACACATGGCGATCCCCAATCAATCCCGCGATCTGCGTGGCGATTGCGGTCGCCAGTTTAAGTCGTGGATCGTCAGGTGTCACGGAATCTACGGGTAAATGCCAAGGATTTTCCTGGGGTTTTTCCGGGGCTTCAACAAACGGCCACAGCTCCACCTTTCCGGGCAAATCATCCCATACCGCGCGGTGCACAATGTCCCCCTCCAACCCTTCGCGCGCATCGCCCGTAAATACTTTATCAACCAGTTGTAACACCGGTGCGGCGGAGCGGAAAGAATACAACAATTCAGTTTTGTGCAAGGTTTGCGCAACATTTTCGAGCCGATCCAAGAACAACCTGCGCATCGCCCCGAACGCCAGCGGATCGGCCCCTTGAAATGAATATATCGACTGCTTTTCATCCCCCACCACAAATATCGTGCGCGGGGTTTCACGGTCTTGTGCCCCTGTGTAGAACTCTTCTGCCAGAATGCGTACGATCTCCCATTGCGCGGGTGCCGTGTCTTGCGCTTCATCCACCAGAATATGGTTAATTCCACCGTCAAGCCGGTAAAGCACCCAGGCGGCCATGTTGGTTTTCGTCAGTAATGCAAGGGTTTTCTGGATCAAATCCTCAAAATCAAGCCGCCCGAGTGCGGCTTTGCGTTTATCATACCGGCGCAAAAATTCCTGCGCAAAACCATGCAAAGCCTCGGCACGTTTCAACGCCTTTAGTGCAAGGCGTTGCTCGCGGGCAATGACCATGCGGGATTTCAGTTCCTCCAGAATTTCGGGCACCCAAGGGTTGGCTTTGATAACGGCGACAACGGGAAAGCCTTTTGGGGCGCGCGGGGTGCCTTTTTGGGTCAGATACAACGTTTCATAAAGATCTAGCGCCTGTGTCGCGGTTATCCCCTTGCGGGTATTTATGCCTTGTGACAAGGCAATATCGGCCTTACCCCCTGCTGCCATCGCATGCGCCAGCCGGTCAATTTCGGCATCGTTAAAACCATGCATCACCCCCGCCAGAATCGCCGTATCGCTTAACCCTACCTCGGCCCGCAAAGCCTGTGCTACAGCCCCGGTATCAAAAGGTTTCGCAAACCCGGCGCGGTGCTTCAAAATTCCGCCCAGCAAGCCCTCCATATCATCGCCCGATAGTTGCCAGGCCATTGCATCGAAAATCGACCCCTGATCTGCGGCAATCGCCTCAATTATTTCAACGCATAGCTGTTTGGCCTGACGGTCCTCCATTTCCTGAAACTGCGGCGAAACCCCGGATTCCAGTGGAAAACGGCGTAAAATTGCCCCGCAAAAGGCGTGGATAGTCTGAATCTTCAGCCCGCCGGGCGTTTCAAGTGCGCGGGCAAACAAGGTGCGGGCCAGATGTAGCTGATCCGCATCGAGCGCCGTTTCCCCAAGGTTTTCCAGCTCTGCGCGCAAATCATCATCGGATTTCATCGCCCAGGCGCCAAGTCGTTCAAACAGGCGGTTCTGCATCTCGGCGGCGGCCGCTTTGGTGTAGGTCAGGCACAAGATTTTTTGCGGCGCGCAGCCTGCCAGCAACAGCCGTGCCACACGGTTGGTCAACACCCGGGTTTTGCCCGATCCCGCGTTCGCCGAGACCCATGTGGATTGCACCGGATTAGCCGCCTGAATTTGGGCGTTTGAGGCGTTTTCGAGTGTGCTCATTCCATTTCCTCGATGTCAAACCCATCGCCATCATGCCATTCACCAAACCGGGAAAGATGATCATAATCGCTGGCATAGGTGATCTGTTCTGGGCGGGCGCGGGCCGTATACCCCAGATCGGGCGCGTTGAATGCATCAATTAACGTTACCAGATTGGCCCAAACCTCGGTGATATCTTCATCACTTAGATCAAGTGACATGCATTTTCCGCCACCACCAAGGCCGATCAGTTCCAGATGGGCGATATCGCCAGGGGCCAGCCCCTCAAAGCCACCGGCTTGGGCAATCGCGCCCTCAAGAGGCAGCTGCACCGCAAAATTCTTGATCTGGGGACGTGTCGGCAACCCCCCGGATTTATAGTCATAAATGGCGTAACTGCCGCCTGCCAGCAGGTCAATACGATCGGCCTTGGCGCTAAGGGTAAACCCTGATTGCATGCGTCGAATACCTTTGCATTCCTGTGCCAGCGGCGCGGCACGTTCCCGGCGATGGTGTTCGGTGGCAATAAACCAGGGGGCAATTTTTTGCAAACGGGCCATCCACAAACGTCTTGTGCTTGGCCAGGGGACATCAGCCGTCAGAACCTTGCGCGCAACATCCAGAAAAAGCGTCTCCGCATCATCAGAGAGACCATGGGTGGTTTCGCGCAAAAACACCTCCATCACCTTATGCAAGACGGTCCCACGGGCGCGGGCATCGGCCTCTTTACCCGGTGGGGCAAGAGCATGGAGTTTAAGGATTTCACTGGCATAAATCGCGTAAGGATCACGGATTAATGTTTCGATACGGGTCACAGACAGACGTTTGGGACGCTTTGAGAGCGGCGGGCTGGGCGATGGCCTTTGGGCAGCAGGCAGCAAGGCATCGGGTGTATTCATAGCCTCGGATAACGCCAAAAGCTCTGCACCGCGTTCGCGCATCCCCTCCAATGCCACCTCGCCCGCGCGGTCAAGCCCGTTCAACAGATTCAACAGGCGGATCAACCACCGCGAAGCCACAGTCGGGGCCTCACCATCGCGAATGGCGCGCGATAAAACAATGTTTGGCGCGCTGATTGCCTGTTGAAAATCATGGGCCGACAGCCCGATTTGGCGTTCGGGCAAAGGCAGCTCGATCTGGCGGCGCATATCGCGACTCATCCATGGATCTGGGGCGGGCGAGCGCGGCCAAATGCCCTCATTCAGGCCCCCAAGGATCACTAGATCAGCGGATTGCACGCGGGCTTCCAACGTACCCAAAATCGCTACATCGGGGTGCGGGCGATAGGCATCTTCGCGCACCTCGCCACGGTTTAATTCAGACTGAAACAAGGCGCGGTATTGCACGATTGGAATACTTCCACCGTACGCCGCCTCACGTTCCAGTGTCTCAAAAGTTGCACGCGCGGCTTGCCCGGCCTCTTTTTGCCATAAAGAAACGGAAGGCTCATCTGCAAGTCCACCTGACAAGCCCTCAGCCGTGTTGCGATGCAGCTTTAGCCATTCTTTCAAAGGTAAATCCGCACGGGCCTTTAAAATCGGTGTAAATGCCGTACGCAGCCATGCCAGCCAATGGCTATGCGTATCATCTTTGGCCTTGGCCCAGTCTTCCAGTTCCTGCCATAGAATAAAGGGCGCCCCGCCGCGCAGAACCTCAATTTCCAGCTTTCGGGTTATACGCAAATGCTGCGTGCGTGCAGTGTTTGTACCACCACAAAGCGGATGTTTCAGAACCGCTAACAACCCTTCGGGGGTCAACGGCACGCTAGCAAGGCTGATCAGACGGCGCAGGAAAACTCCGGGGGGCGTTAGCGGCAAGGGGCGCCCAGCAGAATCGTCGGGCGTAATTTCCCAGCGGCGCAGAACTGATGCTACACGGCGCGCCAATATCCGGTCCGGTGTGACCAGTGCGGCCCTTTGGTTGTCATGAACAGCGCGGCGCAAGCGAATGGCAATTGCCTCGGCTTCGGCGCGCGGATTTGGGGCCTCGATCAGGGTTATCCCGGCGCAAGATTTGGGCAAGGTCGAGGCCAACGCTGGCCCCTCTTTCAACCACTGATCGGTAACTGGCGCGGGCCGCAACGCCAGCGATACCAGCTTGTTTCGGGTCTCATTTGCCCGGGGTTGTGCATGCCATTGTGGTGGGTTTAACGGAAAATCCAACGTGTCTGCCAAATGGCGAAACCCGTATTGGGGGTGGTCAGCACTGGTGTTTTTCCATGCCGCATTTGGCAGATCATAATCAAACCCGGGCAGTATAACCGCCCCTTGCGGCAGGCTTGCCACAGCGCGCATAAACACCGCCGTTGCCCCGCGTGACCCGGTTGAGCCTGCGATAATAACGGGATGATCGGGGGGCGCTTTTTCCCATAGTTTGGCGTAAATTTCTGCCGCTCCACGCTGGCGTTCCTCGGGGTCAGGGGCATTACCGGGGCGATGGTGGTTCCAGTATTCATCTAGAATATTCAAAAATTGCAACGCGCGCTGCCAGTGGTCCGATTGCCCCGCTACATCGATATCGTGAAGGGCCGCCATTGCCACGCCTTCACCCTGAAAGCCATCAAGCAGCGTGCCAAGACTATCGGCCAGATCAAAGACCGCAGAGGGGGGGGCAACATCGGGTTGCTGGCGCAGATATTCAGCTATCAGCTGCGCGATAATCAAACGGCGGCGCAGGGGTGGCGTTGCTGGCGGCATTGGCATGGTTTCATCATGTGCAAGTTCGGTAATTACGCGAATATCAGGCAGCAATCGCGCACCTGTTTCGCACAAAAGCGCCTCGAGCCGGCGGGCAAAACGGTGGGTGTTTACATAAATGACCACCCGCGCGAGGGCCTCTGGCGGGGTGTCTTTCAGGCGTTCCAGCAAGCCCGCGATCAGCGCTTGTGAAAAATCCACCCCAAGGGGCAGGGCAAAAACACGTGGGCTGGATTGCGGTGAAAACAAATGGATTTTCCTGTTTTTAGCAAACTACTAACCTAGGTTAGTAGTTCTATTATTTATCATTTGGCAATGTTTTCCAACCACGTCCAATTTGGCCCGGAACTGGTGATTTCTAACAAACGGGTATCGCTTTCAAGGTCAGGCATGGAAAAGTGCAAATCAAGGTGCCGCGCCGGGCGAAAATCACCCAATCGATCAGGCCATTCAACCAAGGTTATTGCATTGTCAAACGCCTCCTCCAGCCCCAGTTCGATCAGCTCATCACTATGTGTTAAGCGATAGAGATCCGCGTGCCAAACCTCACCCTCGATGGTTTCATAGGTTTGCACCAGCGTGAATGTTGGTGAGGGCACGTCCTCCGTTACGCCCCCCCGCGCCATCATTGCATGCAGGATCGCGCGGGCAAAATGAGTTTTTCCGGCACCGACCGGCCCGGATAACAGCAGGCAATCACCCACACGCAAGTACACAGACATAGCGCCCGCGAGATGGCTTGCAGCCTTAGCCGTTTCAAGGGGGATTATATATTTCACTTGCCAAATCCGCGCAAAATCATTTGCTCGAGTTTGGCGATTATAGCGCGTAAAAGCAAGCTTTTAGCGCTTGCCCTGCTGGATTTGTGTATTGGCCCAGGAAACGCTGAACAGTTTTCTATCCAGTGCCGTATTCTTGGTTAATGGCCCAAGTTTTACGATCGATTCCAAACCGGCGCCATCGATGATCACCCACTGAATCAATTCCATGGGGGTTTTCGAAAATATCATCCGCATAGTCCCATTTCCGGGTTCTGCAGGGTCAAACATGGTCACATGGATTTTCCCGCCTCTGGTTTCAATCAAACGCACGAATTTTGAGCGCGTCACATCAATATTTTGTCGTGTCAGCAAGGAAAGCGGCGTTTGTGATTGCGGATAACGTTGTGGACCACGGCTGGACTTGCGATCAAAGATTGCTAGAATCTCGCCATCAGCGATGATCATGGCCGGCGATGGCGGGTCATACTCAAATCGCATTTTCCCCGGTTTTTGCAAATAGAACGTGCCCGTGGCAACGCTGCCATCAGCACTTTCCTGGGTGAAACGCGCAGTGGCGGTTACCAGATTGGTTAGATAGGTGTTGACGGCATCAACAACGGCATTCTGGGCGTAGGCGACCTCGCCAAACGTCATCAGAGGGGCGGCGCAAAGGGCCGATATAAAAATTCGTCTTTTCATATGTACAATATATATCCCGCTTTTTGCATTTCAAACCCGCTATGCACTACTGTAACATAATCGGCGGATATTGGCTTCTATTGGATTTCCGGCACCAGAACTTCGCGTTTACCCACATGATTTGCCTGGCTTACGACGCCGTTATCTTCCATTTCCTCGACCAGTTTGGCCGCCTTGTTATACCCGATCGACAGTTTGCGTTGAATATAAGAGGTTGAACATTTGCGATCCCGCGCCACGATTTGCACTGCCTGGTCATATAGCGCATCCTCGCCGCCTGTATTGCCGCCCAGCCCCAGCAGCGCGTCAACAGTTGTTTCAGCTTCGCCAACCGGTCCCTCGACCACGCCTGAAACATATGTCGGCTCCCCTTGGGTTTTCAGAAAAGTTACGATCTTTTCAACCTCTTCATCCGATACAAACGGGCCGTGCACACGGGTGATTTTACCCCCGCCCTCCATATACAGCATATCCCCCATGCCCAGCAGTTGTTCCGCGCCCATCTCGCCCAAAATAGTGCGGCTATCGATTTTGCTGGTCACCTGAAACGAAATCCGGGTCGGGAAATTTGCCTTGATCGTGCCGGTAATCACATCGACCGAGGGGCGTTGTGTGGCCATGATCAGGTGTATTCCGCTCGCCCGCGCCATCTGTGCCAGCCGCATAATACAAGCCTCTATTTCTTTGCCCGCGACCATCATCAGATCAGCCATTTCATCAACGACGATAACGATATAGGGCATGGTTTCGGGCATGTACTCTTCGGTTTCAAACACCGGCTCGCCGGTCGCATCGTCAAAACCCGTCTGCACAGTGCGTTGAAAATCTTCGCCCTTGGCCATCGCCTCGCGGATGCGCCCGTTATAGCCGTCAATGTTGCGCACGCCCATTTTGGACATCTTGCGATAACGATCCTCCATCTCGCCAACCGCCCATTTCAGAGCGACAACCGCCTTTTTGGGGTCAGTCACAACCGGGGACAACAGGTGCGGGATGCCGTCATAAACTGACAGCTCCAGCATTTTTGGATCAACCATAATCATGCGACATTCTTCAGGGCTAAGCGCATACAGCAAGGACAGGATCATGGTGTTGATCCCCACGGATTTCCCTGACCCGGTAGTACCAGCAATCAGCAAATGCGGCATTTTGGCAAGGTTCGCGACCACTGGATCACCGCCGATATCCTTGCCCAGCGCCAGCGGCAGTTGAAACTTGCTGTCACCATATGCACTGGCCGAGATAATCTCGCGGAACAGCACCATTTCGCGGTGGTCATTAGGCAGCTCGATCCCGATAACCGAGCGCCCCGGAATGGTCGAAACCCGCGCCGCCAGCGCCGACATGGAGCGCGCGATATCATCCGCCAACCCGATCACCCGACTGGCTTTCAGACCGGCGGCTGGTTCGAGTTCATACATCGTAACGACGGGGCCGGGGCGCACGGAAATAATCTCGCCTTTGACCCCGTAATCTTCCAGAACGGTTTCCAGCATGCGGGCGTTTTCGTTCAACGCTTCGTCGCTTAGGGTATGGCGCACAATCTGGGTAGGGTTTTCCAGAAAAGACAGCGGCGGGGTTTCATACCCTTCGCCTTTTGGCTCCAATGCCAGACTTGGCTGTTCTTCCTTGCGCGCACGGCTGCTTTTGGCGGCTTTGCGCGGGGTTGGGTGCTGCACACGCGGTGCCGCATCCGTGCGCACTGGTGGTTCTGTACGTGTGGGCGCATCCTCGCCCGCAGCTTTACCATAGAGCGGAATATCCTCATCCCGCGTGGTTTTGCGCGCCTTGACGGCGGCCGATATCTTATCGCTTAGACGTGCGCTAAGCCCCACGGGACCACCTGAAACCGCCGGCTCAATGCGATCACTGGATTCTATAACCATGTCTTTTTGCGCCTGTTTTTTGGCCACAGCACGTTCACGGCGCCCCTCACGGGCATTTTTTGCCGCCTTCACGCTTTTGAGGCCAATAAAAGACAGAATCGCAAACAGCACCCACACCAATTTCATAATCACCCAGCGCAGCCCTGCATAAGCAGACACAAACCCGCGCCACATTCCGCTTGAGCAGGTTTTACACTCTGTCCAGTTAACCCCCAGCGAGATCGCCGCGATAAAGGTGGTAATTGCCGCCAAAACCAGTGTGATAATAACCAGCCGCGTATCAATATTGCCCGGCACAATCGAGAATATGAAATCCAGAATAATATCGCCGAAAATTCCGCCCAGACCATAGGAAAAATTCCACGTCTCAGGGGGTACATGTGCGGCTGCAAACACTGCCGCCAGTGCAATCGCCAGCGGCGTGAAAATCGCGCGCAACAGCGCACGCTCCTGCCCGATATGCAGTAATAACCGCAGCCCCCAAACGCCAAACCCGATGGCAACACCGTACCCGGCCCAGCCCAGCGCCTTATGCAACGGGTCTGCGATATAAGAACCGACAAGCCCTAGCAGGTTATGAGGTGTGGCATTGGTTGCCGCAGAAAAACTGGGATCCTCAGGGGCGTAGGACCACAATAACGCCGCAAAAAGCGCGGCAATTGCCAACAGTATAAGCCCCAACGCCTCGGCCCCACGCCGGCGCATGGCCGTATTTGGCTTTGCCTTGGCCCGCTTTTTACGTTTCGCAGGTTTTTTATGTGCTGTTAGTGCCATCATTATTACCTTAATTCACACATCTGCATGATCATAGAGGCAATCCCTGATCGCCAAAAGCCCGCGTTCAATATCAGCAATCTCAGCTACCAGTGCTACGCGCAAATATCCAGCCCCCGGATTACCATCCCCTAAACGCCGATCGCTTGGCCGGGACAAATAGGCGCCCGGCAAGGCCCGAACGCCGGTTTCTTTCCACAGGCGTAGCGCAGCCTTTTCGCCATCATCCACCTTGAGCCACAAGAAAAACCCTGCCTGAGGGGCGCTATATTCAGGTATATTTCCTAAGATTTTGTCACATACATCAAATTTTTCCTGATATAACGCACGATTTTGCACTACATGCGCTTCATCCGCCCAAACGGCGGCGCTAACCTGTTGAATTGGCAAAGGTACGGGTGCGCCTGTGTAATTGCGCAACTGTTTCATGCGTGCGATGGATTTTGCGCCGCCAGCGGCAAATCCACTGCGCAACCCCGGTAGGTTTGAGCGTTTGGACAAGGAATGGAACACCAGCACCCGTTCAGGATCCGCATTGATTGCCTGTGCCCCAGACAACGCCCCGGCGGGTGGGGTGTCGCGATAAATCTCGGCGTAGCATTCATCGGCAAAAATCCAAAAATCGTATTTTTCCGCTAATAAAATCAGGTTTTCCCAATATTGCGCGCTGGCAACTGCCCCTTGCGGATTTGAGGGCGAGCACATGTAGACAATCGCTGTGCGCTCCAGAATATCCACGGGAATGGCATCAAAATTCGGCAAAAACCCGTTGTCTTTGGGGGCTGGCACGAACACCGGCTCGGCACCTACTGCGCGCGCAGCAACCGCATAGCATTGGTAAAACGGGTTAGGAATTAGCACCACCGGCTGCGCCGCATTTTTACGTTCAGGACAAAGCGCAAGAGCCGCATTGAACAGCCCCTCGCGGGTGCCATTCAGGGAAAGTACGTTTTTATCAGGGTTCAGGGCATGCAAATCATAACGATTTTCCAGCCAGCGCGCAATCGCCTGGCGTAATTCGGGTGTGCCGTCATTGGGGGGGTATTTGTTAAAACCATCCGCATGGCGCAGCAGCAATTGCGGCACAAATTGCGGGAATTTGTGCTTTGGCTCACCGATCGACATATGCAAAGCCTCGCCCCCGCCCTGATGGGGATCGAGCAGTGCGCGCAGGCGCGGAAAAGCATATTGCGGCAGGTTGGAAAACCGCGTGGGATACTGCATGTTGGCCTCAAAACCGGGGGTCTAGGCGCCCCTTATGTTCTCTAGACTATATGTTTGCCCCGCCATGGTCCAGCGGGATATGGTTTTGGGCATGTCATTTTAGTGACGCACCACCCCTAACGCCCCTCAACACGCCAGGCGGTGATGGATGCTGTACATCAACGGTTTCTATAACCCTCGGCGTAGGCACTCAATTTTAGGCTGGAAAAGCCCCTTGGCTTTCGAAAGAAGAGCCGCTTAAATGAGAACTTGGAGCGGCACTAAAGCGGGGCAAGTCCACAAGCCATGAATGCTGCTGGTTTTCCTATGGCTAAGGTAAACCCGCGCTATGCAC
>CAYSAZ010000068.1:0-12391 GCA_964429065.1 uncultured Rhodobacterales bacterium | reverse complement strand
ACCCCAAATCACCCGCCATGATGATCTGACTATGGCACGTTACAAACATGCAACGTTGTGGAAAACCTATGATACACGGCTGGCTTTTATTGGTGACGCGGCCCATGCCGCCAGTCCGCAACTTGGACAAGGCGCAAACATGGCGTTGCTGGATGCTGCGGCTTTGGCAGAAATGTTGGCAAAACACCCTCTACAAACGGCCCTGCCTGCCTATCAAAAAGCGCGACGTACGCACGTGCAGCTATATCAACTTATGAGCCGCGTATTAACGCCAATGTATCAATCCGACAGCAAAATCATGCCGTGGTTGCGCAATTGGGCCCTTGCACCGCTAAGTAATATTGCGCCGTTTCCGTGGCTGTTAACAAGGGTTGGTAGCGGTAATATTATTCCTCCAATTGCGCGTCGATAGCTTTTGCCTCGTTCTTTTGCAAAATACGATTGACCCAGGCCATTGCTGCCAATACCAGACCCAGCACCAAGAATGAGACGACGCGCAACAATCCGTCCAGCCCTGACATGTCGATCAAATAGACCTTGGCCACTGTCGCGGCAACTGTCACCAGTGCCAGCTTGCGCAGCAAGGGTGACTGGCGCATAAAGGCAAACACCAACAGAATAATCGACACCAGCATCATCACGATTGTGTAGCTGTATAGCTCACCTTGAAGGGTGTCTTTATATGTGGAAATATCACTACCATGCCAGAAACGGCGGATTTCGAGGCCGACATAAAACAGCACCATCGCAACGGCCCAATAGGCCAGAAATTTGCGAAACCGGCGCGGCAGATGTTTGAATTTCCACGCAACAAACCCCAGCAACAGCCCTGGCAATGCATAGGCGGCTGCGACGCTATCCAGAATATATGGGCCGGTGATATTTGGTGTATCAAACACGCCATTCAACGGATTGAGACCGAACACGGATATCGCCGTTAACCCTGCGCCCATCAGCCCATAAATCGACGCGAGCGCAATACGTGTGCGCCGCAAACCTGCGCCATCGCGAATACGATACAACTGATTGGCCGAGGAAATCAGCCAGATCACGCCACCAAGAGCTACCGCCAAATACTGGCTGTCACCTGGTAGACTATCAAAATACCGCAGCAGCATTACACTTAAAAACACGCCGGAAAGGGACCATATTGCTGATTCCAGCATCACCATTACCCCGATACGGGTGTTTTGGCGGCGCACAAAATAGGCCGCAATCAACAAGACGATAACGCCAACAAATGTCAGTATGACCTGCCATAGTTCGCCGTCAAATGCCCAAAACACACCGGGGCTTAGCACCAAACGCCATGAGACCGTCAAAATGCCGATCTGCACATAACGATCCATCAGCGGCAGGTTAAACCGTCGCCCCAGCCAGGCGGCGGCGGCAACCAACACTGCTAACGCCAAAGTCAGGGCAAATGATCCCAGTATGGTGAATGCCATAAAGGCAATCATCGACATGGCCGAAAGCGCAAATAGTGCGGTGTGTAGACGATCCTCGCCGTCTTTGCGCGCAAAACGTTCAGAAAGCACGGTCATCAAAATAGCAACCACCGCCAGATAGAGCGCCCAGTTAGCTTTGCCCAGAACCATCTCTGGATACCAGAATACGGCGAAAATCGCGGCAACAAGCGGTGCAAATGAAGCACCGTAGATCGTGTTGGCAATTTTCAACACCTCGCCGCGATAACTGCGCCACACAAACAACAAACCCACCAGCAAAGCGCCCGCAAGTATAATCATCAAACTAGCCGGCGCATAATCCAGCACATCGCGATCAGTCGCTGCAATCCAGGCACGTAAAACCGGCCCCCGTTCAAGCCCTTCAAGCGCAATAACCCCAAGGGCCGCAAGAGGGGGCAAAAACGCCATGTCTTTCAACCCGTCCGCACCGCGCATCCAGAAAATTGCCGCCAAAAGCATGGCTGACAGCCCCAGCAACGATAACCAAAGCACGTTATAGTCAAAAACATATACGCTAAAGATAATGGCGCTCGAGGCAATGAATGCGCCCGCCGCAAGACGTGTTGTGAAACCGGGATATTCGCTCTGGTTGGTTTCGGTAAACATCTGCGACACCCGCGTGCCCCCATGGCGCGGTGTCAGGCGACGTTCAGGCACAACCAGCGCCAGCCCTGCGGCAATTAGCGTAAACAGCACAAAGAATGTGGTGTTAAAACTGTCCCCCGATGCGCCACTGGCATAAAGCAACCACGCCGCACCATAGGCGCCAATCAACCCCAGCACCGACAGCCATGCCCAACGTTTATAACTGTCAATCACTAGTGCCACGCCTGCAATACCGGCAAAATAAAGCTGCAACAAATGTGCCGAGCTGCTGTCTCCGCCCACCAAAAACGGTGCGCCCAGCGCGCCAAATACGCCGACAATCGCCAAAAGCGGGCCGTAATACCAGCCCAGAACTACAGCCACGGCCCCGGTCAATCCCAAGCCAATAAACGCGGTTCCTGGCTCAATCAGTTCGTACATCATGCGCGCTGACAAAACCGCAGCGAACAAGGTAACCAATCCGGCTCCGGCAAATGCCGAGGGCAGCAATGCATAGGATCCGCCCTCATCACGGCCAAGTTTACGCCGGATATATTCCCCAGCACCGATCAACACCGCCCCCAAAGCCATAGCGCCCATGACGCGGTAGGGTGGGCTGAGCAATCCGTTTTCTACCCCGTATTGCACCAGAAAAACCCCTGCCAACGCCATAGAAAGTGCCGCGAGTGCAAAAAACCAGTTTGTTTGCAGCCACGTGATTGCCTTGGTGCCAAAATTTTCGGTGAAAACAAAAGCTTTGGGGGTTTTATGTTCCGGTGTTTGGTGCACAACCGCATCATCGGGTCTGTCTTGGCTGGCAGCAGCGACTGGAATATCCGGGGTAACCGGTTTTTCTTTAGGTTTTGGTATCTCGGTTTGTTCAGGTGGGCGCCACGGTTCATGCTGTGTTTTAGGTTTTGGTTCCACAGGGCTTTGCGCCGGCGCCGAGCTGCCATACCGCGCAGCATGGCGTTCCAGATCAAAAACCCGGCGTTTTAGGGCTGAATGGCTGATAACAAGATAAATCGGCAAGATAAATGCCACGATAAACCCGACAATGGCTAATAAAACAAGACCTTCCAACGAAACCTCCCTAAAATTTTAGGCATATTAGCCTTCAATGTAATCCATGACAATCCCGCCTAGGAAAACAGACCCACCAACGCTTTTTTCAAAACCCCGCTGACGGACGGACGTTTGAGCGCATTAAAGGGCATTGGGCGGCATATCTCCATTGCGGCAAGACCCACCCGGGTGGTTAAAGCGCCGTTAATGACACCCTCGCCAAATTTTCGCGAAACCTTTGACAAAGCCCCGCCCCCCAGAACCGAGCCGAGCATATCATCGCCCACCGCCACCAATCCGGTGGCCAAAAGATGCGTGACAACAGCCCGTAACAACCGCCAGGATCCCAGCACACCGGCGCGCCCGCCGTAAACCTCGGCAATGCGGCGCACCATGCGAATGTTGGCGCTAAGAGCGACCAGCACGTCAATTGCCGCCATCGGGACCAGCGCTGTCGCCGCCGCAACATTGCGCGCCGCACCCTGAATTTCCCTTGCCGCCGCACGATCAAGCGGTTCCATAAACTGGCGTTCCGCCATGGCCAGCAAATCCGCCCCGTCGATGATTTCACCTTGTTGATCCGCCAAAACATCGCGTGCCCACCGCATTTCTGCGCGCCCGGCATAAAGGCTATTCAGCCGTATGATGATCTTTTCAGCCGCCGGTCTGCCCGCGTCTTTTGTTGCATCTTGCACTTGTTGGCGAATGTTATCGACCCGCGCCAGACGGGAAAATGCCGCTAGTTCACGCAAGAACAAGATAATTAATATCCCAGCAATCAAGGCCATAAAACCCAGCGCGACTTGCCCCAAAAGCACATTACGCACCAGTAATCTGGCCACAAAATCCCACAGTGCAATTGAAACCATCATCCCGATCAATCCGCTGACACCACCCCAAAACAGCCGCGCCAGCCAACCGGGTTTGCGCGCTGCCAACGCCGTCACCTGTTGCATTGCGCGCCCTTGAGGTGGGCGTAATTCAGGAACAGGGGCCGCTTGTTCAGGGGTTTCAACATCGGGCAAATCGGCCTCGATAACCACAGGACCGCGGCGTGGGGGCTGGGTTTTTACGCTCATAAACGGTCTCCTATCAGAAATTCTGCGGCCTTATCCAGACGAATATGGGGCAAACCATCCCCGGGTTTTCTGGTCAAAACCGGCGGGGCAAACCGCATAAGCGCAAAATCCGCATCCAGCCATTCAACATCCCCTTGCCGTGCAGGCGTAAGCAAATGCGCCGGATCAAGTGGCAGATCGCCCGCATGCAGCGCCGCCGATTTGCCGGTATCAAGCAATACCCCGCGCACACAATCAAGCGCCGCACCGTCATGGGGGATCGTTTGTTCTACGGTTGCGCGCAGACTGGCAATGGACATCGCAGTGGTTTTTGCCCCCTTGAAATCCGCCCGATCGCTGGCATCGCGCAACATCGCCTGCAAAATTGCGGTCAAACGGGGATGTTGCGTGTGATGGATATGGTCGGCTTTGGTGGCGGCAAATAAAATACGCTCAACCTTTTTGCCAAGAACGGACGACAACCAACTGTTTTTGCCCGGGCGAAAACTTGTCAGGATATCGGCCATGGCATGGCGCAAATCCTCAACCGCCTGCGGGCCGGAATGAATTGCACCCAAGGCATCAACCAGCACGATCTGGCGGTCAATTTTGGCAAAATGGTTGCGGAAAAACGGCTTTACAATCTGGCGTCGATACGCGTTGAAACGTTTCTCAAACGCCGCATACAGCATTTTGGAGCGCAGTTTTTCCGGGCGCTCAAGCGGTGCAAACGTCAGCGCGGGCGAGCCTTCGAGATCGCCGGGCAGCAAGAACCGCCCCGGCGCGCAGGCTGAAAATCCAGCGGCCTGACAATTGGCGAGATATGTTTTGAAATCAGTCGCCAAAGCCTGTGCCCGCTGCTCATCCAGTTCTTGTGCAGGGGCACTATGCGCCAATTTTGCAAGCCAATCTTTGGCCAGATCCACCCGCGCAGATGTGCGCGCCTGCGCGATGGTTTCTGCGGACCATTCTGTGTAATTTTGTGCAAGCAATGGCAGATCCAGCAGCCATTCACCGGGGTAGTCAACAATATCGAGATGCACCGTGCGCAAGCCGGTCATGCTGGAAAACATCCCCCGCGGCTGAATTTTTAGCGACAGACGTAACTGGCTAATTGCACGGGTGGAATGGGGCCAATAAGGCGTCTTTCCAGTCAACGCCGCAAGGTGATCTTCATAGGCAAACCGCGCGATTGTGTCATCAGGCTGGGGTTGCAAAAACGCACTTACAATGCGCCCCTCACCGGCGGCAAGCAGTTGCGGCATGCGCCCGCGATCCAGTAAATTTGCCACAAGCGAGGTAATAAATACCGTCTTGCCGGAACGCGACAGCCCTGTCACCCCCAAGCGAATAATGGGTTCAAACATCTCGCTCACGCCATCCTGTGCGTCTTCAACGGCGCGAAGAATGCTATCGGTGATACTGCTGATACCCATGCAAGGCCTCTCAAGGTTATGTATGAACCATATAAGCAAAACTATGTAAAAGAACAGGGCACTTGGCAAACGCTGATTTCCACGATATCGAACATCATGCCTCGTTTTGCGTTGAAAATCGAATATGATGGCCTGCCTTATTGCGGTTGGCAAAAACAGCCCGGGCTGGCGACAGTGCAAGGCTGTATTGAAACCGCTTTGCGCAAACTTGAACCCGATTGCGCGGGCATTCAAGGGGCCGGGCGCACGGATACTGGCGTGCATGCCAGCGCGCAGGTGGCCCATGTGGATTTAGCCAAAGACTGGCAGGCATTTCGCCTGTCCGAAGCTTTGAATTACCATCTGAAACCCGCGCCGATTGCCATTATTGCGGTTGCAAAAGTAGCGGATGATTTTCACGCACGGTTCTGGGCAATTGAACGACAATACCTGTTTCGCATCGTCCAGCGCCGCGCGCCCATGACTTTTGACAAAGGCACGGTTTGGCGTGTGGCCCATAATCTGGATACGGGTTTGATGCAAAAAGCCGCTAATTATCTGGTGGGAAAACATGATTTCACGACATTCAGATCCTCTATATGTCAGGCAACCTCGCCGGTAAAAACCTTGGACGCGTTACGTATTGAACGGCTCGAATACCCCCACGGGATTGAGCATCGCTTTCACATTCGTGCCCGCAGTTTTCTGCACAATCAGGTGCGCAGTTTTATCGGCACGCTGGACCGTGTCGGCGCCGGTGCCTGGCCCCCCGAGCAGGTGCGAGATGCGTTAAACGCCTGTGATCGCACCCAATGCGGCCCCGTCAGCCCGCCTTATGGGTTATATCTGGCGCAAGTGCGTTATCCCGATGATCCCTTTAGCCAAAAATGAAATCATCCTGATCAAACATCGCACCCGTTAACGGGGTGTTGTCCATTGAGGTTATTATCAATGTATCATCGCCGATTTGCAAAGTCGCGCCATTGCTGGTTGCGGTGATTGTGATATCGCCGTAGTAATACAAAAGCGGATAATCGCTAAGGTCAATGCGATCCACGCCGATTTCAAAATCCATGATACTGTCGGTTCTTTTGTCCTTAACAAACTCAAAAATATCGGCCCCGTCTCCGCCCCACAACTGATCCGTACCACGCCCGTCGATCAGGCGATCATTGCCAGCCATACCATATAGTTGGTCATCTTCTCCGTGGCCAAAAATTGTGTCATCCTGCGCACCACCCGTCAGAATATCATTCACAGGTCCGCCGCGCAGCAAGTTCGCGCCGTTAAGAACGCTTACCACAAACTGGGTAAACCCATGATCGGTAGCACTGCTGACAAAGACGTTTAATACGCCGTTAACCATAACAACCTCAATATCCGTGACATTTTGCAACGTAATACCCAACGTATCCGCTACCGAAGTGATTACCCGCAGCTCGCCCTTATAGGTTATTTCCATCAGTGTGATACCGTCGTCCGCCCCCCCTGCCAGCAAGAATGCCCGCCCGCCATATGTGAAAACCTCTAAGGCTTGCACCCCGGCAAAATAGGTATCCCCGGTGTCGACCAGCTTGTCGATGAAATTCAATCCCCCCGTGCTGGAAACCCGAAATACCAGCAGCGAATTCGTACCCGCCGAACCCATAATTATGAAAGAGCGCGCACCAATATCAACCGAAGCCAGTTCCGATATACCGCTAAATCCACCATCACCAGGTACGGCCGTATCAGCCAGAACCAATGTGCCCCCCGCGGCAACCGTATAACTATGCAGGCCGGAATCAACGCCCGAGGCGACAAACAGAAACGCATTTCCACGCAACGTGGCCGCATGCACAGCCGTGACATCGCCCAGAAATAACACGCCATCATCCGGGTGCAAAACCGGGTTCGTCAAATCTCCACTTGGCTCAATATCAAACTGAAAATACCCGCTGCGCGCCCAGATACTACCAAAAAGATGGGTGTTTCCGCCGACTTCGATCACATCGCTCATATGCCAGTTGGCATAGGTTAAGGCGGCGTCGGAATAGCTGTCAGAGACCGTAAAACTGCCGTCATTGCCCAGCTCGTAAACCACCTGATTATCATCTGCCATGCCCGAGGGCAGCACGTAAACCGTGCCATTTACGGTATAAACCGTCAGGTCCGACACACTTTGCGTGCCCGAGCCGAGGCTTAGCAGCACATCATCACTGGCAACCAGCGATCCATCATTCAGGATTTCATAGGAACTTAGGCCACCATCCGCCGCACCAGCCACCAACAGATAGCGGCGCGCACCAACGGTTACGATTTCCATGTCCGAGAGACCCTGCAATTGACGTGCCGGGGTATCGACTGCCGTATGCTCGACTAAAAGTTCCACCTGCATATGATTCCCCACTCCTTTGCAGAGAATTTGGCAGGGATTAGTTAAGCAAGTTTAAAGCTCAGGTGTTAAAAAGGAAATGCATTACATCTCCGTCACTTACGATATATGTTTTGCCTTCAGCCCGCATTTTTCCGGCCTCTTTGGCCCCTTGTTCGCCGTTATGGGCGATGAAATCATCGTAGGCGATGGTTTCGGCACGGATAAAACCGCGTTCAAAATCCCCGTGGATAACCCCGGCAGCTTGCGGGGCCGAGGTGCCTTTGTGGATGGTCCAGGCGCGCGCCTCTTTAGGGCCAACGGTGAAATAGGTTTGCAGTTCCAACAAGGTATATCCGGCCTTGATCAGACGGTCCAAGCCCGCCTCTTGCAGGCCCATTTCATCCAGAAACATCGCCGCTTCATCCGCATCAAGCTGGCTGATTTCTTCCTCGATCGCCGCAGAAATCACAACCGCCGCCGCCCCCTGTTCACTGGCCATTTTGGCCACGGCTGCTGCATGTGCATTGCCGGTTGCGGCGTTTTCTTCCTCGACGTTACAAACAAACAAAACCGCTTTGGCTGTTAGTAATTGCAACATATCCCAGGCCTTGCGATCCTCGGCATCAATTTCAAGTGTACGCGCCGGTTTGCCATCCTCCAGCAGCGCTTTTGCCGCGTTCAACAGCCGTTCCTGATCAAGCGCATCCTTGTCGCCACCCTTAACCTTGCGTACAAGATTGCTGAGCCGTTTTTCGATGCCTTCCAGATCGGCCAGCATCAATTCCGTTTCAATCGTCTGTGCATCCGCAACCGGATCCACACGACCATCCACATGGGTGATATCATCATCCTCAAAACAACGTAAAACATGGGCAATGGCGTCGCATTCACGGATATTGGCCAAAAACTGGTTGCCCAGCCCTTCACCCTTGGAGGCCCCTTTGACCAGCCCGGCAATATCAACAAAGGTCATCTGGGCCGGTAAAATCTGCTTGGAACCGGCGATCTCGGCCAGCTTGTCCAAACGTGCGTCGGGCACCGATACAACGCCGGTATTTGGCTCAATCGTGCAAAACGGGAAATTCGCGGCCTGCGCGGCGGCGGTTTTGGTCAGCGCATTAAAAAGCGTCGATTTACCCACATTGGGCATGCCCACGATACCAGTCTTGAAGCCCATAACAGCCCCCATTTGAAAAGTTCATTTGCGAGGCTTCTAGGGCGCAGGCGTAAAAGGATCAAGGGGTGAGACCAGCACCCGCAGACTTTTCCGTAGAATTTTGCCCAAACCCTTGCCAAAAACCCACCCGCCGTGATCTGGGCGAGATTGCGGGATGGGACTATCAACCCAGCGGGCAACAAAAATGGCTGAATTACCAAAGATCAGAACGCCAATTTTGGTTGTGATTAAGGAGGTATAAATCGCCTGCCTATTGGGCCTCTGAACAATCGTTTTTAGCCCAAACAACCGGCTTCTCGCACAGTTACGAATGTCTGGGCCCGAAAATAGTGTTAGTTTTTGGTCTTGGCGAAGATGCATCAATCTCCATAGTTGGTTTTTGCGAAAACTTAGATTGAACGCGTAACCATTGTTGCAAAATTCAAGCTAATCTACGTTCAAAAACGCGCAATCTAAAATTTGAAAAGAACAGGATCGCATGTCATTTCTGTTGTTCGGACTCGCGCTGGAGATCGGCCTCTTCCAGATCTGAAAGCCACGATTTAAGAAGCTTATCGAGCTGCTCACGCGATGCAGTCGTAAGACCTGACAGTATCAGGTGTTGGTTTTCAACATGTTCTGCAATCACCTGATCAATCAGATCAAAACCTTGCGTCGACAAAGCAATAACCGAACCGCGCCTATCTTTAGGATTAGGACATCTTTCTATCAGGGCTTGTGCTTCCAATCGGTCCAATCTGTTGGTCATCGTGCCGGATGTGACCATTGTCCATTCAATCAGCGCAGACGGGCTAAGTTGATAAGGGTGCCCCGAACGTCTCAGTGTTGCCAGCACATCAAAGCTGGCCGCATTCAAACCGTGTGATGTGTAGACGCGCGCCAATTGATCGGAAACCCGACCCTGCAGACGCTTGAGGCGACCGAGTATCCCCATTGGCCCGACATCTAGATCCGGGCGTTCCTGCTGCCATTGTGCCAAAACTTTATCTACGTGATCCATACCAATAGCATAGGTATAATATATCTTGACATCAAGATTGAATTTTCTATATATCTTGACGTCAAGATAATGGAGTGACAGATGCCCAGAACCTTTGATCTACTGCTCGCAGCATCGGCACCCGCCGTTTGGGGCAGCACATATATTGTCACAACAGAGATGTTGCCTGCTGGGTATGCGTTAACGGATGCGGTGCTACGCGCATTACCCGCAGGGCTTTTGCTACTGGCAGTGACACGCAATTTCCCGCCACGCAGTTGGTATTTACGGCTGCTGATCCTTGGCGCTTTGAATTTTTCAATATTCTGGACAGCACTGTTCATCGCAGCCTACCGACTGCCCGGTGGTGCCGCCGCTACGCTGGGTGCAGTTCAACCACTGTTTGTCCTGCTGTTAGCACGGGCCGCGCTGAATGTCCCGCTGAACGCTCGAGCTCTGACCGCTGCATTGGCGGGGATGATTGGTGTAGCTCTATTGCTGGTGGGGCCAGACACACGACTTGACGTCATTGGTGCAATAGCAGCTCTTGGTGGTGCCCTTTCCATGGCGCTAGGTGTAGTTCTAACACGAAAGTGGAAGCCGCCAGTTTCAGCCCTTACTTTTACCGCGTGGCAGCTGACCGCAGGCGGCATTCTTCTCTTGCCAATCGCAACAATGATTGAACCGCCTTTGCCACATCTAAGTATGAATAATATCGCGGGCTTCCTGTGGCTCGGCCTGTTCGGTGCCGCGTTGAGTTACTTTCTTTGGTTTCGAGCGATAGATCGGCTCGGACCGTCGGCGGTCACAACATTTGGCTTTCTCAGCCCACTAACTGCTGTTTTCTTAGGTTGGCTCGTTCTGGGGGAAACTCTGACGCCAATTCAAATCTTGGGCGCGGTAATAGTGCTGGGCAGTATCTCGCTCGGCAGGTTGCGCTCCAAACCATCCTCTAACCTTCAATAACTAGGGTCTGCTTGGGGTGCACAGTCGATAACCACCATTGGGTACGCTGCAGCAAAATGCTGCTTTGTCCATATTGCTGACCCTAGAATTTCTTTTACCAACATTGGCCATACCCATGATACCGATCCTGAAGCCCATAACAGCCCCCTTCACCGTGTACCTTCTGGGGCAGATCAAGCGAACTCTATATATCCCGTGTTGCCCCGCGAATTTGTACCGGTGCCCCGACCCCGGCAAGCGGTGTGACGTGCAAAAGAGAAGGCGCCCCCATATCCGTACCCTGATAGACATCAAAAGGGCGCGCGTTATGTCCCGCGTCTCGTAAATATCCTGCCAAGGCGGCAGCGGCGGCACCTGTTGCGGGGTCCTCGTAAACGCCGTGGCCGGCAAAGGGATTTCGGCTGTGAACCGTGCCATCCTCATCCCGCCAGATAAGGTTGATCGTGACCAGCCCGAATGCCTGCATCAGCTTTGCGCCCGTGTCAAAATCATATGCCATACCTTGCAAAGTTGCGTGTTCTTTAAGCGGGATCAGCAAGTGCTCGGCCCCGCCGTTGATCCGGGTGATTGCCAGCTTTGGGTCGATATCCCCGGCATGCCAGCCAAACATTTCCAAGGCCCGCGCGACCAGTTCAGGTTCTGGCGTGCGATACTGCGTGGTGGGTGAGCGCAGCTCTGCCGACCATGCACGGCCCGCCGAAATCGCCTCGACGGTTATCTCTGTGTCATTCAATATCAACGGATAATCCCCCGCCCCGAGCGCCGCCCCAAGTGCGGCCCCAAGCGCAATGGTTGCATGCCCACAAAACGCCACCTCGGCCTCTGGCGCAAAATACCGGGTGCGAAAACCATCCCCAAGCGGAGCGGCAAAAACCGTCTCGGAATACCCAACATCAGCGGCAATTTGCTGCATAACCCCGGCATCCGGCAACGTATCCAACAAAACCACCCCTGCCGGATTACCACCAGCACCATCAAGCGAAAACGCTGCTATGCGCTGAATTTCCATATCGTTCTCCTTTTCTATCTCATAGTGAACTTAAGAACTCCCGCCCCATATTTAAAATGACAATTTATGATATATTCCATCACGGCGCGCCAAGCCCCTTGCGCCATCTGTTCATCGGGCTATAACCACGACAATTTGCATCTCGTAAGACGAATCCCTCTTTGCCCGCGCTTGTCGCTGGCAGCCAAACGCGCGGAAACCTTATGCCTAAAAGAACTGACATTTCCTCGATCATGATCATCGGTGCTGGCCCTATAATTATCGGGCAGGCTTGTGAGTTTGACTACTCTGGCGCGCAGGCGTGTAAGGCGT
>CAYSAZ010000067.1:0-12614 GCA_964429065.1 uncultured Rhodobacterales bacterium | reverse complement strand
AGAATCAAAATGTAACGCCGTGTTTACCCCTTTAGACGCAATCGGGGGGTAGTTCCGGCCAAAGGAGATAGCGTCATGAAACTGAATCAACTCAGTGATAACGAGGGTGCAACCAAACGACGCAAGCGCGTTGGTCGTGGTCCCGGCTCTGGCATGGGTAAAATGGCTGGCCGTGGTATCAAAGGTCAGAAATCCCGCTCGGGTGTTGCCATTAACGGGTATGAAGGCGGCCAAATGCCCCTCTACCAACGTTTGCCAAAACGCGGTTTTAATATGCGCAACCCCAAGCATTTCGCGGTGATTAACCTCGGGATCTTGCAAAAATTCATCGATGCCAAAAAAATCGACGCCAAGAAAGATATCACCGAGGATGTTTTGATCGAATCCGGTCTGGTGCGCCGCAAACTTGACGGTATACGTCTGCTGGCCAAGGGTGAATTGAGCGCGAAAGTCACGTTAACTGTGACCGGTGCGTCAAAATCCGCCGTTGCTGCGGTCGAAAAGGCTGGCGGTTCGGTTACGCTACCTGCATAAGAAAAGCGTGGCGCGAAGCCTTGTGGGGGCAGCAATTGCTCCCTACATCAAATAGGTGATATATTTCGCGCCGCTGGGCACCCGGAAACGGGGCTGGCGGCGCAGTTTTGGGAGGGCCAGATATGGCATCGGCAGCGGAACAAATGGCATCGAACCTTAGCTGGGGTTCGTTTGGCAAGGCCAAAGAGCTTCAACAGCGCATCGTGTTTGCACTTGGCCTGTTGCTGGTCTACCGCGTCGGCACGTTCATCCCGGTGCCGGGCATTGATCCCGTGCAACTCAAGGCATTTTTTGAACAATCGGCGGGTGGTATCGGGGGCATGCTTAATATGTTCACCGGCGGCGCCGTCAGCCGCATGGCGATTTTCTCACTAGGCATTATGCCTTATATTTCGGCCTCGATCATCGTGCAACTGATGACTGCGATGGTGCCACAACTGGAGGCCTTGAAAAAAGAGGGCGAGCAGGGGCGCAAGAAAATTAACCAGTATACGCGCTATGGCACGGTGTTTCTGGCGCTATTCCAATCCTATGCGATCTCGGTTGGCCTTGAATCCCAAGGGCTTGCTACCGAAACAGGGTTGTTTTTCCGCATTTCTGTGATGATCACGCTCGTGGGAGGCACGATGTTTTTGATGTGGCTTGGTGAACAGATCACCGCGCGCGGCATCGGCAACGGCATTTCCTTGATCATTTTTGTCGGCATTGTATCCGGCCTGCCTGCGGCATTGGCGCAGTTTTTCGTATCAGGGCGCACCGGGGCGATTAGCCCGGGGATGATTATCGGCGTGATGGTTATGGCTGTCGCGGTGATTGCTCTGGTCGTATTTGTTGAGCGCGCGCTCAGGAAAATCCATATCCAATACCCTAAACGTCAGGTTGGTATGAAGGTTTACGGCGGCGAAAGCAGCCACCTGCCGGTCAAGATCAACCCCGCCGGTGTTATCCCGGCAATTTTTGCCAGTTCACTGTTGTTAATGCCAACAACCCTTGCGACGTTTGCGGGCGGTGACGGGGGTGGTGTTATTGGCTGGATCGCAGCGTATATGGGCCGT
Source organism: uncultured Rhodobacterales bacterium (assembly GCA_964429065.1). Taxonomy (GTDB): domain Bacteria; phylum Pseudomonadota; class Alphaproteobacteria; order Rhodobacterales; family Rhodobacteraceae; genus NORP23. The sequence continues at coordinate 11,025 of CAYSAZ010000067.1, read as the reverse complement.
GGACAGCCGCTCTATATGATTTTTTACGCATCGCTTGTGATCTTTTTCGCGTATTTCTATACGGCCAACGTTGCCTTTAAAACCGAAGATGTGGCAGATAACCTGAAAAAGCAGGGCGGCTTTGTGCCCGGCATTCGCCCCGGTGCAAAAACCGCGGAATACCTTGATTACGTGATGGTACGCCTGTTGGTGCTCGGCTCGGCATATTTGGCCGCCGTGGTGCTGTTACCGGAATTCCTGATCGCCAAGACCGCCATCCCGTTCTATTTTGGCGGCACATCCTTGCTGATTATCGTGTCGGTGACCATGGATACGATCACGCAGGTGCAATCGCATATGCTGGCACATCAATATGAAAGCCTGATCGAAAAATCCAAATTGCGCGGCAAAAACCGGGCAAAGGCACGGGGTAGACGCTGATGAATATCATATTGCTTGGCCCACCTGGGGCTGGAAAAGGCACGCAGGCCGAGCTTTTGTCTAAGCACCGCAAGATGGTGCCGCTATCCACAGGTGATATGCTGCGCGCGGCTCGGGCCTCTGGCACTGACATGGGCAAGAAGGTCGCGGCGATTATGGATCGCGGGGATCTGGTAACCGATGAGATCGTTATCAGTCTGATTGAGGAAAAGCTTGGCAGTGATATCGTGGGCAGCGATTACATTTTTGACGGGTTTCCCCGCACGCTTGCGCAGGCCGATGCCTTGGCTGAATTGCTGGAATGTATGGGTCTCAAGATCGATATGGTTGTGGAAATGAAGGTTGACGACGATGCGCTGGTGGCCCGCATTTCCGGGCGCTACAGCTGCGGTGATTGCGGGGCGGTTTATCATGATGAAACCCGCAAACCTGCCAAAGACGGCGTTTGTGACGCTTGTGGCAGTAGTAACTTCAAGCGGCGTGGCGACGATAATGCAGAATCTTTACGCACACGTTTGTTTACATATTACCGTGATACCTCACCGCTTATCGGATATTATTACGCTAAAGACATGCTGAAACGCATTGACGGTTTGGGCGAAATTGACGAGGTTGCGGCACGCTTAAGCACGGCATTGGACAGCTAAAAATACCGGTAACAATCGGGGTTGACGGTGTGGCCTATAGGCCTATACTTCGCGAACTTTCCGGTCAGGAGAGTCGCTCGTATTTGCCATTATATATGGCACGGGATGCTCGGCTCAACACTTGAGCAAAAGGCCCACCAACCTCAATAGGGACCGTGGGCTTTCGTTGTGAAAAAAGGTTCCGGCATCACGGAACCGCAAACGAGAGAATTGGAGGCCATTTTTGGCACGTATTGCAGGGGTCAATATCCCCACACATAAACGGGTGGTTATCGCCCTTACCTACATTCATGGCATCGGAGATACGTCTGCAAAGGCGATTTGCGAAGCCGTAAAAATCGACGGCCCGCGCCGGGTGAATGAATTGTCAGACGCCGAAGTTCTGGCCATTCGTGAGCATATCGACGCAAATTACGAAGTTGAAGGTGATCGTCGCCGCGAAGTGCAGATGAACATCAAACGTCTGATGGATCTTGGCTGTTATCGTGGCCTGCGTCATCGTCGCGGCCTGCCTGTGCGTGGTCAGCGTACCCGCACTAATGCTCGTACACGCAAAGGCCCCGCAAAGGCCATTGCTGGCAAGAAGAAATAGGGGAGGGCTGATCTGATGGCACGTGAAAAAACACGCATGAAGAAAAAAATACGCAAAAACATCTCAACAGGTGTGGCGCATATTAACTCTTCTTTTAATAACACTAAAATCCTGATTGCGGATGCGCAGGGCAATGCGATTGCATGGTCCTCGGCCGGTACGATGGGCTTCAAAGGCTCGCGTAAATCCACCCCCTATGCGGCCCAGATGGCGGCAGAGGATGCTGGTAAAAAAGCGCAGGAACATGGCATGAAAACGCTTGAAGTTCAGGTTCAGGGGCCAGGTTCGGGCCGTGAATCCGCGTTGCGGGCATTGGCTGCTATTGGTCTAAATGTTACGGCAATTCGTGATGTTACACCGATGGCGCATAACGGCTGTCGGCCGCCAAAACGTCGTCGCGTTTAATATTTCTGGATAGCGCGCGCATTCTCGGGCGCTATCTGTCTATTTCTAAACCTCGGGCGTTCCCGTACCGGATCCAGTCGGGAACAAGAATGGAGGCCACACTATGATCCATAAAAATTGGCAGGAACTTATCCGCCCCACATCGCTGGAAATCAAATCCGGCGCCGATAGTCTGCGCATGGCCACGGCTATCGCGGAACCGCTTGAACGCGGGTTCGGCTTGACGTTGGGCAATGCACTGCGCCGCGTGTTGCTATCCTCGTTACAAGGGGCCGCGATCACGTCTGTGCAAATCGACAATGTATTGCACGAGTTTTCCTCTGTTGCCGGGGTGCGTGAAGACGTGACCGACATCGTGTTGAACCTTAAGGGCGTTGCGATTTCTATGGAAGTCGACGGCCCTAAAAAGGTTGCGGTTAGCGCAACAGGTCCGGGCGTTGTAACGGCTGGCGACATTGCTGAAACCAACGGTATCGAGATCTTGAACAAAGATCACGTGCTGTGCCACCTTGATGATGGTGCCTCGCTTTACATGGAACTAACCATTGAAACCGGCAAAGGGTACGTTGCGGCCGATAAAAACCGCGCCGAAGATGCGCCCATTGGCCTGATTTCGGTTGATGCGCTGTTTTCACCAGTGACTAAAGCGTCCTATAAGGTTGAACCCACCCGCGAAGGGCAGGTTCTGGATTATGATAAACTGACGTTAAGCGTCGAAACTGACGGCTCCATTTCTTCTGAGGATGCGATCGCATTTGCGGCACGCATTTTACAAGATCAACTGGCTGTATTCGTGAACTTTGATGAACCAGAAGCTGCTGGACGCGACGATGAAGAAGATGATCTGGAGTTCAACCCGCTGTTGCTTAAAAAGGTCGACGAGCTGGAATTGTCTGTACGTTCGGCAAATTGCCTGAAAAACGACAATATCGTATATATCGGTGATCTGATCCAGAAAACCGAGGCAGAAATGCTGCGCACGCCGAATTTTGGGCGCAAATCCTTGAACGAAATCAAAGAAGTATTGACCACAATGGGTCTGCATCTGGGCATGGATATCATCGACTGGCCACCCGATAACATTGAAGAAATGGCCAAGAAATTCGAAGATCATTTCTAAAAATACCGGCGAGGGCAACCTCGCCGTTCACCACCCGGGCATCCTGCCCCAAGGAGAGTAGCTTACTCGCATGGGCTGCCAGACAAAGTATAAATGAAGGATTAAGAAAATGCGTCATGGTAATGGTTACCGTAAGCTCAATCGAACCCATGAACATCGTAAAGCGATGTTTGCCAATATGGTGTGTTCACTGATTGAACATGAGCAGATCAAAACGACTCTGCCAAAAGCTAAAGAATTAAAACGGATCATCGACAAGATTATCACGCTGGGCAAAAAGGGCGATCTGCATTCGCGCCGTCTTGCACAGTCGCGTATGCGTCAAGAAGATGCAGTCAAGAAATTGTTTGACGTGATCGGCCCGCGGTATAAAGACCGTTCCGGTGGTTATGCCCGCGTTCTTAAAGCCGGTTTTCGCTACGGTGATATGGCGCCGATGGCCATTATAGAACTGGTTGACCGCGATGTCGATGCCAAAGGCAAAGGCGACAAAGCGCGCGTTGCGACCGAAGAGGCCATGGCTGACAGTGAATAACGTATTCTGACAGATCGAATATTGAACCCCGGGCCAGATGGTTCGGGGTTTTTGCGTAAAGGTGGGTGTGATGAACGGTTTTGACATCCTGTTAGGGGTAATTGCCGTGGGGCTAAGCGGCGTTGCGATGTGGCCGACTGTGCGCAAGAACCTGTGGTGGAACGCAACCGTTACGCCGCTTGCCTCGATTATCGGCAGTGGATTTCTGGTGATCGCGCCGCTTTTGGCCAATGTTGCCGGGGCATATGCGGTACTGGCGATGCTGGTTATTGTGGTGCTGGCCTATATCGTCGGGCAGGCAATTCGGTATAATATCCACTATAGCGAGCCGCTGGAAACTGCGCATACTGGTCCCAAAGGACTGTCGGCAATTGCGCGCGCCTCAAGCGCCTCGCTTAGCGTTGCTTATGTGATTTCGGTTGCATTTTATATCCGGCTGCTTGCGTCTTTTGCGCTGTCGATGACCCCGTTCAACGCCGGAATTTACGAAGATCTTCTGGCCACGGCCATTCTGTTAACCATTGCTCTGATCGGCTGGTTTCGCGGCTTGCGCGGGTTGGAATTGGTGGAAACGATCGCAGTTTCTATCAAACTTTCCATAATTGTTGCGCTGCTGATCGCCTTGTTTTGGCACAATTTTGGCACAGGCATCTGGCGGGCTGATCTGGTGGCAGCGGATGCGGATATCTGGACGCGGCTGCGTAAACTTGGCGGCATGCTATTGGTGGTGCAAGGGTTTGAGACCTCTCGGTATCTGGGCGCAACATATCCGGGCGAAATGCGCCGTAAAACCATGTGGTGGGCGCAAATTTCCAGCGGATTGATCTATCTGGCTTTTGTGGCTTTGATCGTACCTACGTTGGTATATCTGCCCGGTGGCAGGCCAGATGAAACCGCGATTATCGGCCTTTCGGCCCATGTGTCGGTGGTGTTGCCCTATTTATTGATCGTTGCCGCCTTGATGAGCCAGCTTTCTGCCGGCATTGCCGACACGGTTGGCGCCGGGGGATTGGTGGTTGAAGAAAGCGGCGGACGCATTATTGAACGCCACGCATATCCCGCGTTGATTGCGTTTTCGATCATGTTAATCTGGCTGTTCGATATATTTGAAGTGATCAGCATCGCCTCGCGCACTTTTGCATTTTATTACATGACGCAGGCTATGATCGCGCTGTTGGTGGCGCGCAAAAATGCCCATTGGGCGCGCATGACGGGGTTTGGCATTTTGGCGGTACTGCTGGCAATGATTGTAATTTTTGCATTGCCAGCAGAGTAGCTGGCGCGCTAGGCCTAACATATGAGCGATTTATTTGATCAGGCGAAAGAAACACTGCATAACGCGCCGCGCCCTTTGGCTGACAGGTTGCGCCCGCAAACACTGCTTGAGGTGATCGGGCAGCAGCATATTTTGGGCGCCGATGGACCGTTGGGGCAGATGTTGGTGCATGACAACCTGTCATCCCTGATCCTTTGGGGGCCGCCGGGGGTGGGAAAAACCACAATCGCGCGGCTTTTGGCCGATGAAACGGATCTTACATTCGTGCAGATCAGCGCGATTTTCACCGGCATGCCGGATTTGCGAAAAGTGTTCGAGGCGGCCAAAATACGGCGGCAAAACGGTAAGGGCACGTTGTTGTTCGTCGATGAAATCCACCGTTTTAACAAGGCCCAGCAGGATGGATTTTTGCCCCATATGGAAGATGGCACCATTCTTTTAGTCGGGGCCACCACCGAAAACCCCAGTTTTGAGCTGAACTCGGCTGTGATGTCGCGTGCAACAGTGATGATCCTTGATCGCTTGTCACCCAAAGAGCTGGAACTTTTGGTGCAGCGCGCTGAAAAGGAAATGAATAAGGCGTTGCCGGTTACCGCCGATGCGCGTGATGCTTTGATAGAGATGGCAGACGGGGATGGGCGCGCGCTTTTGAACCTATTGGAACAGGTGCTCACATGGGACGCCGTGGTGGATCGCGACGCGCTGTCCAAACGTCTGTCCCGCCGCGCCCCAAAATACGATAAATCCGGTGAGGAACATTACAATCTGATTTCGGCGCTGCATAAATCCGTGCGCGGGTCGGACCCGGACGCGGCGCTGTATTGGCTGGCACGTATGTTGCAAGGCGGCGAAGATCCACGATATCTGGCGCGCCGCATTACCCGTATGGCGGTTGAAGACATCGGCCTTGCCGACCCGGATGCGCAACGTTTGTGTCTTGATGCATGGGCAACATATGAACGTCTTGGCTCTCCCGAAGGGGAGCTGGCGATTGCGCAGGCGGTGATGTATCTGGCGCTGGCACCTAAATCGAACGCGTCTTATGCAGCGTATAAAAACGCTATGGCTGCGGCCAAGAAAACCGGTTCCGAACCCCCGCCCAAACATATCCTGAATGCACCCACAGCCTTGATGAAGGATCACGGATATGGCGAGGGGTATGCATATGACCACGATGCCAAGGACGGGTTTTCGGGGCAGAATTATTTCCCTGACAGCATGAAGCGCGGGGTCTATTATACCCCTGTTGAACGGGGCCATGAGCGCGAGTTGAAAAAACGCCTTGCCTATTTCGCCCGCCTGCGCGCCAAACGCCAGAATTAGGAGACACCATGCCAGTTGTATTACAAGTTGCCCTTGGTGGGGCCATCGGGGCCAGCTTGCGCTATCTAAGCGGCGGGGTGATTTTGCGCACCATGGGCAGCAATTTCCCCTATGGCACCATGTTCGTTAACATCCTTGGTTCGTTCTTGATGGGGCTTTTGGCGATTTATTTGCTGGAACGTATGGACGGCAGCTTCGCACGATTTTCCCCGTTTCTGATGACCGGGGTTATGGGCGGGTTTACCACATTCAGCGCCTATTCGCTGGATGCGCTTTACTTGATCGAGCGGGGCAGGTATGCGGGCGCTGCTGTATACATGGGCGGTTCGGTTTTTCTGGCCATCGCAGCACTGATCCTTGGAATGACCATAGCACGGAGCCTGACATGAGCGGCGTTCATATTCGCGAAGTAGATGCAGACGGGGATGACCAACGTCTTGATCGCTGGTTCCGCCGGATTTTCCCACATGTGCCCCAGGGGCGTATCGAAAAGATGTGCCGCAAAGGTGAAATTCGTGTCGAAGGCGGGCGGGTGAAAACCTCTACCCGTCTGGTTGAAGGGCAAAAGGTTCGCATCCCGCCGCTGCCTACCCCCGACGAGGCCGCGAAAAAACGCGCCGAACGGGTGCATGTCTCGGATGCTGATGCCAAAATGATCCAAAGCTGCGTGATTTATAAAGATGACGATATCATCGTGCTCAACAAACCCGCCGGTCTGGCCGTGCAGGGTGGTTCCAACCAGACCCGCCACGTGGACGGCATGGCCGAGGCGCTGCGCTTTGGTCTGGAGGCCAAACCAAAACTGGTGCACCGACTGGATAAAGACACCTCGGGTGTGCTGCTTTTGGCGCGAAACGGGCAGGCGGCCAAAGGGCTGACGATGGCGTTTCGCAACAAGTTTACGCAGAAAATTTACTGGGCGCTGGTCGCAGGACATCCCGAACAACAGGTTGGTACTATCCGGTTTGGGCTGGTAAAACAGGCCGGGCACGGGCCACATGGTGCGGGCGAAAAAATGGTCTGCATTCCACCGCGTGACATTGACGAAACTATGGGGGCCAAACGTGCCACCACCGATTTTGTTGTGATCGAGACCGTCGGCAAACGCGCCACATGGCTGGGTCTGTCGCCGATCACCGGGCGCACCCATCAGCTGCGCGCACATCTGGCCGAAATCGGCTGCCCGATTGCTGGCGATGGAAAATACGGCGGCTCTGGTCAGGTGAATGCGGGTGAAGGCTGGGGCGCGCAAATGGGGGGCGCAATCAGCAAAAAAATGCAACTTCACGCACGCTCGATCACCTTGAAACACCCGCGCTCCGGTAAGGAAATGTTTTTTGAGGCCCCTTTGCCCGACCACATGCAACGCACATGGGATTTCTTCGGCTGGAATTTGAAGTGGGCACCAAAAGACCCGTTTGAGATTCACGCATGAGTGATTTGAAATTAGCCGTTTTTGATGTCGATGGCACGCTGGTTGATAGTCAGGATGTGATATTTGCGGCCATGTCGCGCACCTTTAGACGCATGAACCGTCCGGTGCCGAGCAAGGCACAAACCCTGTCAATTATCGGGTTATCTCTGGAAGAAGCGATTGCTGAAATCGCGCCGGATTTATCGGATGCGGATGTGGTTGCCGGGGCGGGTCTTTATCGTCAATCGTTCATAGAAATGCGCCGCGAACCCGGCGGTGAGACCAATGCGCCGCTTTATCCCGGTGCTCGAGATGCGCTTAAACGGCTGCACAGTATCGATGAGATACTGCTGGGTGTGGCGACAGGCAAGGCGCGGCGCGGGCTTGATCATGTTTATGCAACCCATGATATCGGGCATTTTTTCGTAACCAGCCAAACGGCAGACGGGCATCCCTCCAAACCGCATCCCTCGATGCTGGAACGTGCCCTGTTTGAAACCGGCTGTGTGGCCAGCCGGGCGGTGATGATCGGGGACACGGAATTTGATATGGAAATGGGTAAAGCGGCCGGTTTCACCACGATTGCAGTGACTTGGGGCTATCACGGGCTGGATCGCTTGCAATGCGCCAAACCTGATTTCATCATTGATGATTTTGGCGCGCTCGATGTGGCGCTCGATGAAATCTGGGCGGGGTAGGGCATGAACGTAGCATTGCAAAAACGATTTTGGGAAAATGTCACGGTGCGGGAGGCGACAAGCGGCTTTTGCATTTTTCTGGATGAAAAACCGTTGAAAACACCTTTAAAGACGCTGCTTGTTGCCCCAAATCGTGCCGTTGCTGATGGGATCGCAGCGGAATGGGACGGGGTGCAGGATAAGCTCAACCTTGCCCAAATGCACCTGACACGGTGCGCCAATGCGACGATTGACAAGGTGGCACACGAGCATGGCGCCGTCGCCGGGCTGTTGGCAGAATATGGCGGTACCGATCTGTTGTGTTACCGCGCCAAGACCCCGCAGGAATTGGTTTTACGTCAATCCGAGGCCTGGGATCCGCTGCTGGAATGGATCGCAAAGACGCACGGCGTAAACCTTTTGCCTGTAAGCGGCGTGATGTTTCAGCCACAACCAGCGGATAGTCTGGAAAAACTTGAAACATTGACCCGTGTTTATGGGCCTTGGGAATTGACGGCACTGCATGATCTGGTGACCATTTCAGGATCACTGGTTTTGGGGCTGGCGGTTGTGCAAAAACATCTAACAGCCCAACAAGCTTGGGATTTGTCACAGCTTGATGAGCTTTGGCAGGAAGAACAATGGGGCACTGACGAGGAAGCAACCCAAAACGCGGCCTTAAAATGTCAGGACTTCATCAAGGCCGAATATTTACTGAAATTGCTTGCCCAAAAGTAAGGTTGATTCGCGCTGACGCCGGGTTTTTTACCTTTAACTTGTGAAGTACATGCAGATTGCACCTAAGAATGTATAAAATCTTTGAATATAGGGCGATTTCCAGGATTTTTGCGGATGCATATCATTCTGTGATGGGTCGCATTCTTATAGCATGAGGAATTTTAGGTCAGCTCTTGCGCCCTAAAATTCTCCTATTGCAGCCGCGCAGGGCATATATCAGCGTAAATGCGCGATACAAAATAATACAGAATATGTACTTACAAGAAATACACAAATTTTATCGAATTAAAGGGTGAGGGTCAGCGTTTTAAGGAACTTATTCTATATTGCATCACAATAAAACCTCAAATAAGTCAGCAATACTGCCCCATACCCAGACCACCGCTTTTCCTTGACCAATGGCATCTCAATTGTCCAAACTAGCTATATTGCGGTCCATATCGGCCGTAAAAAGAATCGTTCCGATCAAAAGATTGGATTTGGCCCATGAATTTGGGTGATCACCAGGAAGAGGTAAATAATGAAAAAGACTGTATTTTACGGCACACTTGCCGCAGCTGGTCTTGCAGCAGGTCTGGCATCCGCCGGCACGCTGGATGATGTAAAAGCAAAAGGTGAATTGGCTTGTGGTGTGACCACGGGTCTGGTTGGTTTTGCGGCACCTGACGCAAACGGTAAATGGGAAGGCTTCGACGTTGCGGTATGCCGCGCAGTTGCGGCTGCAGTTTTGGGCGATGGCAATGCCGTTAAGTTCGTTCCAACAACTGGCAAAACACGCTTTACGGCGCTGGATTCCGGTGAAATTGACATGCTGGCTCGTAATACCACATGGACATTCAGCCGTGACGTTGATCTGAAGTTCACCTTTGTTGGTGTAAACTACTATGACGGTCAAGGCTTCCTGGTTCCAAAAGAACTGGGTGTTGCATCGGCCAAAGAACTGGACGGCGCGACGATTTGTATCCAAACCGGTACAACGACCGAGCTTAATCTGGCGGATTTCTTCCGTGTGAACGGCATTTCTTATGAGCCAGTGCCGATTGAAACAAACGCCGAAGCACAGCAACAATATCTTGCTGGTGCCTGTGATGTTTTCACAACGGACGCCTCCGGTCTTGCATCCACACGTGCAACATTTGAAGATGCGGACGCACATATGCTGCTGCCCGAAATCATCTCCAAAGAGCCTTTGGGCCCGCTTGTTCGCCACGGCGATGACCAATGGGGCGACATTGTCCGCTGGACTTTGAACGCACTGATCACAGCCGAAGAGCTGGGTGTTACATCTGCCAATCTGTCTGAAATGGCTTCTGGTACGAATAATCCGGAAATCAACCGTCTGCTGGGCACCGAAGGCACACTTGGCGCCATGCTGGGTCTTGAAGCTGACTGGGCGAAAAACGCCATCGCAGTTTCCGGCAACTACGGTGAGATTTTTGAAAGCAACATTGGCGAGTCCACATCCATCGGCCTTGCGCGCGGCTTGAACGCACAATGGGCGCAGGGTGGCTTGATTTATTCTCCACCTTTCCGTTGATCTGACCAACCTTTGGGGCGCGCCACATGGTGCGCCCCATACATATTTAGTCCAACAATTATAAAATCAGAGCATGCGTGCAGGGATGGCAAACCATCTCGCAGATATTTAGCAGCATTTGATTTCTCATAGGGGGTATTGGCCATGGCAATGGCAGACCAAAGCACATCGGGGCCATCTTTTCGCCTTAGCATGCTGATATATGATACGCGCTATCGTTCTATTACCATTCAGGTTTTCGCATTAATTTTATTCATGGCCGCCATTGCGTGGCTGGTGAATAACGCCGCAAGTAACCTTGCATCAAGTGGCAAAGAACTGGGGTTCGGGTTTTTAAGTGA
>CAYSAZ010000066.1:0-12676 GCA_964429065.1 uncultured Rhodobacterales bacterium | reverse complement strand
GTTAGCAAAGAGATCATAAAGAAATCCCGCGCGGTTTCATTTGGCTCTTTGGAAAAGTTATCTCAAGCCCGAACTTTGAAGTGACCCGGCAAAATAGGGCAGCATGGTAAGGTGTATCCAGCATGGAAGAATGGATGCCAAAATGATAAAGAGACGCAGGTTTTCAGATAAGTTCAAAGCAACGGTGGCACTTGAGGCGCTGTGTAGTGACAGGACAGTGAAAGAAATTGCCGCCAAACACCGAGCTCATCCGACGCAGGTCACTTTCTGCAACACAGAACGGCCTCACACGGCCTTGAAAAACGAACTCCTAACGAGGCATACTTTGACTGCGATGAAATGAAGAAAGCAGCATGATTATCAAACCCGATACATCTTAGTTTAGCCGCAAACCTGTTCGGAAAAGCAGGGCCACTTCACCCAGAATAGTGACATAAGTATAGGCGTTCAATTAACATGACGACCTAAGAATGTGTATGTCTCGCATTTCAACAACGGATTTTGTTTTGAGACCGTATTCCACCATATGCTCAGATGCTGCATGCGCTTTCAGGTCATCCATACTTGCCCATTTTTCGACAACCACAAAACTGTCTTCCCCTATGTTTGTCTGGAAATTCAAACCATCAGGATGATCGATTGTCACCTGATATTCGATGCACCCTTGTTCTTCTCTTACTGTGTTTTCTATCGCTCGGATTAGATCAAGAACGTATTGGCGCTTGCCGTGTGTTGTGGTGATAAAAGCGAGGACATGAACAGTTTCCATTGCAAATCAATCTGCCATCATCGTTTTGAAAAACTCGTCGCGCACATCTAAAAATGTTTCATCCAGATTGCGGGCGTCAGTGCTACATAGCCACGCCATTACCGACGCCGGAACTTTTGGGTCAACCAAATCGGTTTGGGAAATTTTGCTGATCGGGTTTAACCCTGCCGCCCTGATTTTTGCCTGCATATCCGTGTCGGTGGGCGGAATGCCGATGAAAAAGCTTTGTACGCCTGTATCGGCCAATTCCATTTCGAACATGCGCGTCAACATATGCGCGCCCGCCTTTGAACAGCAATAGGCAGCCCAGCCCTCCATCGGGGTTGTGGCCGCGCCTGTGCCAGCATTTACGATGGTGCCTTTGCTGGCTTTCAGCAATGGTAACGCCGCGGTTGTCATACGGTGCAGGCCTGCCACATTCACATCAAACGCCGCTGACAATGCAGCGCTATCAAGGGTCGCGACAGGACCGATCTCGGAAATAATACCGGCATTGTTTACCAATACATCCAGTTTCCCGGCCGTTTCTTTGACCTGCGAAATGGCCGCATTCACGCTCTTCTCGCTTGTCACATCAAGCATCAGAACCGTCGCCCCTTCAAGCAGCGCTTCATATTCGGCAATCGGTACACCGTAAACGCCGACAAAAACGTTAGCCCCATGTTTGACCAACAAAGCAACCAAATACGCACCTATTCCCTGCCCGCCACCTGTGACCAGAATGGTTTTATCTTTCAAATCGGGTACCGGGATCTCGGATAGATCGAACATTTATCTTGACCTTACTGAATTTTGTATGGTTAATTGGCCTTACCAATTAGATTTGTTACATAAGAATTAGTGCCGGTCAAATGGATTTTGATCACACATAGGGGGAACAACGTGGATCGCATTGCCGACATCCGGTCATTTCATATCTCGTATCCCGACCCGAATGATTTCGGGACGATCCGCCGAACCGTGTTGGTTAAGGTGACAACATCAGATGGTGTGATCGGCTGGGGCGAATGCATCGCGATGTGGCCCGAGGCTTGCAAAGCCGTTCAGACAATTATTTCCGAAGGGCTGCTGCCGGTTCTAAATGATACCGATGCAGCTGACACTGCGGGTGCGTGGGAAACCATGCGCCGCCATGTCTGGTGGTATGGCGAAGGCGGCATTGCTTCGCTTGCAATTTCCGGTGTCGATATGGCGCTTTGGGATATCGCGGGCAAGATCGCCCAAAAACCGTTGTACGAAATGCTTGGGGGGCTAAAGCACGAAAAACTGCCCGCGAATGCATCGTCACACGTCAACAAAAACGGCGAAGCCGCGTGCGTGGATGAAGTTGTCGGATTTTTCGAGGCCGGGTTTCGATCCTGCAAGCTGGGCTTTGCCAAAAAAGGCGAAAGCAATATCGGTGGCGATCCGGATACCGACGTTAGTTTTATTCGGTCTCTGCGCAAAGCGCTGGGCGACGATGCTGGAATTTTGGTTGATATCGGAAACGGCGTTCGTTGGGATGTTGATACATCTATCAGCGTTTCAAACCGCATGTCCGAATACAATATTGGCTGGTTTGAGGAGCCGCTTTATCCAACCGATGACGCGGGCTATCTGAAACTTGCCGCAAACACCACGGCGCGTGTTGCCAGCGGTGAACGGGAATTCACCGAAGCAGGTTATCGACGGCAAATGGAACTGGGTGCTGTCGAAGTATTCGGCGTCGATCCCGCCCGTGTCGAAGGCATCACAGGATTTTGTCGTGTCGATGCCTTAGCCACACAGTTTGGCAAAGTAATCAATGCCCATGCGTGGTCAACAGGCATAACCTCGGCCGCTAGTCTGCATTTGTCGCTCGCTTCACCCAATACCGAAATCTTTGAATTCAAACCCTTTGACGTGGTTGTGCAAAATGATCTGGTTTCGGAACGGATCTGGCACAAAGACGGATACGCCTATCCAATCCATGGCCACGGACTTGGTATTGAAGTGAACGAAGACCTTGTAAAACGATTGGCGTGCGCATGAGTGAAAACACAAAATACGGTCTGACCAAACCAAGCCAAGCAGACATCTTGAGGTCGGGGTTTTCAACCCCTTGGGATGCACCGATGATCCCGCCGTTTCCGTTTGGATTTCGCAACGCGGAAATCATGACGCTGTACTGGCGCACCGATCCCGAAGCGATGGCATTTCTATTGCCACCCCCGCTGGAACCTGTTGGCGACGTGGCCTGCGTGCATATCTACAAGATGAACGACACCGATTGGGTTGGCCCCTATTTTGAGGCAAATGTGATGTTTGGGGCGCGTATGCCCGGCGGCGAAACCGGCGCCTATTCGCCTTATCTGGTGCTGTCATCTGACATCGGTGTCGCCCATGGGCGCGAAGTTCATGGTCAACCAAAAAAGCTGGGACAACCCTCGCTTGATTTTCGCGGTGATTTGATTGTTGGCGCGGTAGAACGCAACGGCATCGACGTAATCACCGGCACACTACCTTATAAACAAAACCGCGTTTCAGCCGATGCATTGAAGCCGCATTTCGATTTTGCCACAAACCTGAACCTGAAGTCTGTTGATCATATCAACGGTGAACCTGCCATTCGCCAGCTAACCTCTCGCTGTCTGGCAGATGTCACGGTTCACGAGGCATGGGTAGGGCCATGCACGGTCGAGCTTCGCGCCAATGCGCAGCTTCCGGTTTTCCGCCTGCCTGTTCTTGAACCGCTACAGGGTTTTTACTGGCGGGCCGATTTTACCTTGGTAGCCGGCGAAATTATTTATGACTATTTGGAGAGCAACACATGACCAAACGCGTCGTTGTAACCGACTATACTTTTCCTGAACTGGCGCAGGAAAAGGCGGCGGCACAGGATGCCGGTGCTGCCTTTGAGGGTGTACAGTGCAAAACCGACGCCGAAGTCGCAACGGCCGTTGCAGGGGCCGATGTGGTTGCGGTGCAGTTCGCGCAATTTGGCGAACAGTCGGCCAAAGCCGTTGCCAAAGGAGCGACCATTATTCGCTATGGCGTTGGGTACGACAATATCAATCTGGCCGCAGCCAAAGCCGCTGGGCTTCAGGTTGGGTATGTTCCAGATTATTGCACGGACGAAGTTGCCGATCATACCGCTGCCGTGGCGTTGATGCTTTTGCGCAAGCTTAAACAACTGGACGGATCAGTTCGGGGTGGTGAATGGGCCGCGGTGAAATACGCCAAACCGATGAAGCCCTTAAATGAAACGGTGTTTGGATTTTTCGGGCTGGGGCAAATCGGTCAAGCGGTTTTGACACGCCTTAAAGGGTTTGGATTTAGGTTCATCGTCGCGGATCCCGGCCTAGATACGGCTCGGGCCACAGCGCTGAATGTGAAATTGGTGGACGCGGATACCTTGCTAAAAACATCCGACATCATATCGCTGCACGCACCGGGCACGCCGCAAACCATCAAATTTTTCAATGCAAAGCGGTTGGCAATGATGCAGTCCCATGCACAGCTGATAAATTCCGCGCGCGGTCAGTTGATTGTTGAGGATGATCTGGCAGCCGCGCTGGAAGCCGGCGTTATCGGTGGCGCAGGGCTAGATGTGTTCTGCACTGAACCGTTGCCAGCCGATTCAAAATTACGCAGCGCGCCAAACACGATTCTGACGCCCCATGTCGCGTGGTTCTCGGACGCCGCCATTAGCAAACTTCAGGGGTTAGTTGCCCAAGACATCGCCCGCGCGCTTGATGGGAAATCGCCGCGCAAGCCCGTTAAACTGTAAGGTTATATTTGAAATGAAACTGATGCGTGTTGGCCCACTGGGGCAAGAAAAACCGGCTGTTCTGGATGACAATGGTATCATCCGCGATCTATCCGCACATATTGATGATGTGGCAGGTGCGGAATTATCGGATGCAACGATGGCCAAGCTGGCCGCGCTTGATTTGGGCAAACTGCCTGAACTGGATGCAAGGTCACGCATCGGTGCCTGCGTAGGGAATGTGGGTAAATTTATCTGCGTTGGATTGAACTATTCCGACCACGCCGCCGAATCCGGAATGGATTGCCCAACAGAACCAATCCTATTTTTTAAAGCGACAACCGCAATTATGGGGCCAAATGATGAGGTTCTCATCCCGCGAAATTCCGAAAAATCGGATTGGGAGGTGGAGCTGGGCGTGGTGATCGGCAAGAAAGCCCAATATGTATCCGAGGATGATGCGATGGATCATGTTGCCGGCTATTGCGTGATAAACGATCTGTCCGAACGCGCGTTCCAACTGGAACATGGCGGCCAATGGGTGAAAGGCAAAAGCTGTGACACCTTTGGCCCGATTGGCCCGTGGTTGGTCACTCGCGATGACGTGGCAGACCCGCAAGATTTACAGATGTGGCTCGAAGTGGACAGCCACCGGTATCAAGATGGCAATACCAAAACGATGATATTCGGGGTGCAGCATCTGGTAAGCTACATCTCGCAATTTATGACGCTGGACGCTGGCGACATAATTTCGACCGGAACACCTCCCGGGGTGGGCCTTGGTCAAAAACCACCCGTCTATCTGAAAGAGGGACAGGTTATGAAACTTGGAATTAACGGGCTTGGTGAACAACACCAAACGGTTGGTCAAGCATGACCAAAAAGAACCACGGGCAAGTCAATTCAAGCCGTCCTGCCCGTGGCACAATAACCGGCGCAAATCGCGCCGATCACAAACCCAATATGGAGAGTTACAATGAATAAGTTCAAGACCCTTTGTGCCGCATCTGCGCTATTAATTGGCGGAACAACGATGCTTATGGCAGGTTCGACCACACTCACCGCTGGCGAAGACATCGATATGGTATTGCTACCAAAATTCTTAGGTATTTTGGTGTTTGACCAAGCCAACGAAGGTGCGCAAGAAGCACATAAAGAATTAGGAAACAAAGGCGAGCTGTTGTTTGTTGGCCCAACGCCTGAAAATTCGGTTGCCGGTCAGATCGAAATCATGACAACCTCGGCAACGCAAGGCCAGGGCGCTGTGATGCTATCAAACAACGCAGGCGACCAAATATCACCATCTGCAAAGGCTGCCCAGGCAAACGGTACAAAAATTGTAACATGGGATAGCCCAATTCCATCTGGCGAAGGCGAAGACGTCTTTGTTGCACAGGTTGATTTTGCCTCCATCGGTAAAGTTATGGCCGACATGGCCTATTCAATTCTGGATGGCGAAGGCCAAATGGCAATCCTTTCGGCAACACCGGATGCAGCAAACCAGAATGCGTGGAACGCAAGCATGATCGAAGTGCTAAAAACCGATCCAAAATACGCAAAGATCGAATTGGTTGATACGGTTTATGGCGATGATCAAGCCGAAGTGAGCTATAACCGCGCCTTGGCCCTGGTGGACAAATATCCAAAACTTGGCCTGATCATGTCTCCAACCACAGTTGGTATCCAGTCCTCAGCAAAAGCCATGCAAGACGAAGATCTATGCGGCCAAGTCAAGGTTAGTGGCCTTGGTCTTCCGTCTGAAATGCTCAGCTATACTTTGAACGGTTGTGCGCCTGAATTCGCGCTCTGGGACTTCCGCGATCTTGGATATCTGACATATTTCACCGCTTACGGTCTGGCGTCTGGCCAACTTAAGGGTGAGGCGGGCGAAACCTTCCACGCTGGTCGCATGGGCGATTACACCATCGAGGCAGACGCATCACGCGAAGGCGCATTGCGCATCCTGATGGGCCCATTCACCGTTTACAACAAAGACAACGTTGAAGCGGCGTCTAAATAAAACACGTTCAGTGGCCGGTATGGTTTGGCCACTGAACCAATAGGAGAGCGTGATGCCCGATCCGGTTTTAAGCCTCAATAAAGTATTCAAGAATTTTGGCATGACAGCGGCCTTGGCTGATATGTCGATTGATCTTTACCCCGGTGAAGTACACGCGATTGTCGGCGAAAACGGCGCTGGCAAATCCACCATGATCAAAATCATGACCGGCATTCACCAACCCAGTTCCGGCACGCTCCAGATTGATGGTAAAACTATAACGATTTCCGGCACCCAAGCCGCGCGCGAACATGGAGTGGCCGCGATCTATCAGGAACCCATGGTGTTCCCCGATTTTGACGTTACTGAAAATATTTTTGCCAGCTCTACGTCCGAGGGCTGGATCCAGCGCCGTGGCTATTTACGCAAAAAGGCCCGCGCATTGATTGAACGGGTCGGAATGAAACTTGATGTTGATCGCATTGCCTCGGGCTTAACTTTGGCCGAACAACAGGCCGTGGAAATTGCCCGTGCCCTTAGCCAAGATGTGCGCGTATTGATTATGGATGAACCCACCGCGTCCCTATCCGCCCACGAAGCCGCGCAACTACGGCGCATCGCAACCACACTGGCCGAAGAAGGCGTCGCCGTTGTTTATATTTCGCACCGACTAGAAGAAGTTTTCGAAATTGCCCACCGCGTCACGGTTATCCGCGATGGGCAGCATATATCAACCAAACTGGTGTCGGATGTGACGTCCAAGGGTATGATCAATGAAATGGTCGGGCGCGAGGTTGGAAATTTTTTCACCAAAGCCGAAAGCCACGCACAAGATGACGTTATTCTTAAGGTCGATGATCTGGCGCTCGAAGGCGTTTACCGCGGTGTGTCGTTTGATCTACATTACGGCGAAGTGTTTTGCATGGCGGGGCTGATCGGCGCACGCCGAACCGATGTTGCCCTTAGCCTGTTTGGTATTCACCCTGCCACATCCGGCCAGATTTCCTACAAGGGTCAGCCAATGGATATCCAATCGGCGAAACAGGCAATGGACGCCGGCATCGCCTATATTTCAGAGGATCGTCGCAAGTTTGGTTTGGCGATGCCAATGGCCATTCGCGAAAATGTAACACTGGCAACCCTCGACGAATTTCTATCTCCGCACGGTATTATCAATCACCGAAAAGAATCCCAAGTCACCGAAGCCTTTCGCGAGCGCCTGAATATCCGCACCCCCGATATTGAAATCGAAGTCGGAATGCTTTCTGGCGGGAACCAGCAAAAGGTGATGCTGGCTAAGTGGCTGAATATGAAACCCGACCTATTGATTCTGGATGAACCAACACGCGGCATTGACGTTGGCGCAAAAGCCGAGGTTCACAATCTGATCCGTGATTTCGTTGCCAAAGGCGGCGCCGCACTGGTGATTTCATCCGACCTGCCTGAAGTGCTGGCGCTGGGCGATCGGATACTTGTCATGCGCGAGGGCCATCAAATGGGAGTTCTGGATAATAAGGACGCCAGCCAGGAAGGCATAATGGCCTTGGCCACCGGTCAAAAGGAGGTCGCGTAGATGGGGCGGTTTTTTTCGCGTATAAATCCGCAAACACTACGCATTCTGGCGTTATTGTTTATTCTGGCGATGGTTGTTCTGTTCTTTTCAACTCAAGTGCCAAACTATTTAAACGGGCGGCTGTTTAACCGGATTTCCAGTTCGGTTGCTATCATGGCCTTGATCGCCACAGGGCAAACCCTCGTGATCTTAACGCGCAATATTGACCTGTCTATCGGCTCAATCGTTGGGTTTACGGCGTTTGCAACAGGTAGTTTAATCAGCAACTATCCCGATCTATCTCCAATCATTGTGGTTGCCTATTCCATTGCGGTTGGCACAGCGTTTGGCGCTGTAAACGGTGTGATTGTTGCCTATCTTAAAGTTCCATCAATCATTGCAACACTGGCAACCATGGCCCTGTTCCGTTCGTTTCTGGTGGAATATTCCGACGCGAAATCCATCACATCGTCACATCTTCCCCAGTGGTTGGTCAATTTCCCCAACACGCGCCTTTTGGAATTTGGCACCCTCCAATTCAGGGCGGGGTTTGTTGTGGCGCTGGTGGTTGTCCTGTTGGTGCATTTCGCCCTGACCCGCTTGCGGCCCGCCCGAAAATTTTACGCCGTTGGATCAAATCCCGACGCTGCCGAAATGGCGGGGATCAACACCAGGGCCACGGTGTTCGCGGCCTTTTCTTTTGCCGGTGCGCTGGCCGGGTTGGCCGGATTTATGTTCTTGGCGCGGTTTGGCAATATCACGGTGGTTGCGGGTTTGGGTTTTGAACTTAAATCAGTTGCGGCCGCGGTACTTGGGGGTGTCAATATCTTTGGTGGCTCTGGCACTGTGTTTGGATCATTAATCGGTGCGATTCTTGTTGACCTGATTGATACCAGCCTTGTGCGCTGGGATTTGGTAAGTGAATTTTCCCGTGAAGCAGTGCTTGGCACATTGATACTGATTTCGGTGACCGCAGACGCGGTTTTGATGCGCCGTCTGATTGCCATTCGGATCAAACGCGAAAAAATCAAAGCCGAAGAAAAATCAAGGGGTGAGGCGCAATGACCTTGTTGAAAAAACTTCAGAGTTGGGAGGGATTTCTTGCCACGGTTTTGATCCTGATTGTGGTTACAAATTCAATCATGATCCCGCAGTTCCTGACATTTTCAAACCAGATTAATCTGTTTCAATTGTCGATCGAAAAAATCATCGTTGCGCTAATCATGACCTTTATCATTATCAACGCCGAAATTGATCTGTCTGTCGGATCAATGATGGGGCTTTCTGCCTGTGCATTTGGCTTTATGTTTCAATCTGGCATCCCTGCAGGGGCGGCGGTGGGGATTTCGCTGATTATCGGCGGGCTTGGCGGGGCATTAAACGGGTTCTTCATTGCGCGCGTTGGCCTACCGTCACTGGTGGTGACATTGGCAACGCTTATTGGATTTCGCGGCCTTGCGCGCGTATTGGTCGAAGATCGCGGCATCACCGATTTTCCCGATTGGTTTGATGCATTGGGGCAACAGGGATTTATCGCAGGGGTGCCTTTTGCCCTGATTGCATTCTTTGTGCTGTTTGCCATTCTGTATGTTGTTCTGCAAAAAACCAGTTTTGGGCGGATGACCTATGTAATCGGCACCAACCGCGACGTCGCCGATTTTGCGGGCTTTGATACCGGTCGTCACAAGCTGATACTATTTGTTGCCATCGGCGTTATTTCGGCATTTGCCGGTCTGCTTTATGCTGCACGTGTTGGGGCGGTGCGCGGCGATGTTGCGCTTGGGTTCGAGCTTGATGTGATAACTATGGTTCTGTTGGGCGGGGTTAGCATATATGGGGGAAAAGGCACATTGATCGGGACGTTTTTGTCTATTTTGATCGTGCTAAACCTGCGTAATGGTATGGCTCTGCAAGATATAACAGGGCATATCCAAACTGGGGTCATCGGCCTTCTGCTTATCGCGTCGGTGTTGGTTCCACGTCTGAAATTACCTGCGATGTTTCGCAGCAGTCAAAAGGAAAAGAGCCTCACATGAGCCGTCCTGCCTCCAAGATTAGTTTTGAAAAACCTCTTAAACGCGAAACGGTTGCCGATATGGTCGCCAACCGTATCTTGGAAATGGTCACATCGGGATTGTTAAAAGCCGGTGAACAATTGCCGCCCGAACGCGAACTTGCAACCCGGTTGAAAGTATCGCGCCCGTCAGTTCGCGAAGCCATTCGCGGGCTTTCCATTCTGGGTGTCGTGCGCACGCGGCAAGGCGGCGGCGCATATATCAGTGAGCTGGACGGCGATGCCCTGCTGGGGCCGATCCAGTTTTTTCTATCATTAGATGATTTGAATATTCGCGAGCTTTATGACGCGCGTTCCCTGATTGAAAGCGATGTCGCCCGTCGTGCCGCCGAAAACATGAGCCAAAAATGCCTAAATGATTTGGCCGAACTTTTGACGCAACAAAAGGGCCTGCTGGATGATCCCAACGCCTTTCGAGAATCCGATTTCAAATTTCACAAAGTTATTTGGCAAGGGTCTAACAATGCCTTCCTGAAACGCATCGGCGAAAGCCTGAATGTGCTAGGTCTGGAATTTCGGCGCAGGGCGGCGGAAAATTCAAAGATACTTGCCCAAAGCTATCAGGATCACCTTGTTCTATTCGAGGCAATTAAATCACGCGATGCAGACGCCGCCGCCAAAGCGGCCGAACAGCATATGCACAATGTTTATAAATCTACCATAGTTCAATCGGAGGAATGAAATGACGGCACGGATTGGCGTTGTAGGCATCGGTTGGTGGGCTACTTTTAATCATATTCCAACGATTCAGGGGGGCAAAGACGCGGAAATCGTGGCGATCTGCGATCTGGATGCAGGGCGTTTAAAGGTGGCGGGTGATAAATTCGGCATCGACGCGCGCTATACCGATCTGAATGAAATGCTTGCGACAGAAAATCTGGATGGGGTAATGATCTCAACCCCGCATGTTGCCCATACCGGCCCTGCGATTGCGGCGCTAAAGGCGGGCTGTCATGTATTGGTGGAAAAACCCATGGCCACAACCGCTGCCGACGGACGCGCCATTGCCGCCGCTGCTGTGCAGGCAGGCAAACAAGTGCTGGTGCCAACGGGGATGAATTTTACTGATTTTACCGAGGTCGCCGCAGGCTGGGTGCGTGATGGCCGCATCGGCGATGTGCGCCATGCGGTGTGCCAGATGGGTTCCGCGCTAAACGACCTTTTTGCAGGTGAACCGATGCTTGAAACCACCGAACACCTGTTTCGCCCGCCTGCATCAACTTGGGCTGACCCTGACAAGGCTGGTGGCTATGGCTGGGGGCAGATGTCTCATTCTTTGGCGTGGTTGATCCATGTGGCCGATCTGGAATTTGAAAGCGTCTATTGCATGGACGGTAAATCGAAAACTGGCGTGGATTTTTATGATGCCGCCGTGGCGCGGGCCACCAACGGTGCCACTGTTTCGCTGTCTGGCGCGTCATCAGTGCCAAAGCACAAAGGCCTGCAACTGGATGTGCGCATTTTTGGCACCGAAGGCATGATCATGTTTGACATTGAACGCGCGCGCCTGACCTTGCACCGGCTGGACGGCACCGATCTGGACGCCGAAATCACACAGGAACAGGCCGAATATGACGGCGAATTACCGGTTAAAATATTTGCGCAGCTTTGCGCCGGTAAAGACGTGAACAACGCCTCTGACGGCGAGTGCGGCGCGCGGGTTACCGAAACGCTGGACGCGCTCTATCGTTCCGCCAAATCTGACAAACTGGCCAAGATAGGAGTCTAATATGAAACTATCTCTAACCGCATGGTCAATGCCACAATGCACTTTGCAAGAGGCCGCTGGCATTTCCAAGGCCCTGGGTATCAACGCACTGGATGTGGGGCTGTTTTACCGCTCTGCGTTGGATAAAAACCTAATCCTGAATGATCCCTTGGCCGCGGCGGCACCGCTGGCAGGTCTGGGCGTGGATATCCCGAATTACTACCACCTGTTTGGTGATGGGCTTGAGGGGAAAAACCTTGCGCTAGCCGGAACGCTCGATCAAAATATAACTGATCTTACACAGGTGCTAACCTTTGCCGACGCCGCGAAAATCCCCACGGTATTTATCCTGCCGGGTGTGGTGAATGCAGGACAATCCCGCGATGACGCAGCCAAAGTATCAGCCAAAAGCTTAAGGGCATTGTTAGACGTTGCCAAAGATTTCTCCGCCGATATCTGTATCGAACCCCATGTTCATTCATGGACTGAATCGCCCGATCTGGTGCTGCAACTGATCGAAAACACCGGCATTAAACTGGCGCTGGATTATTCACATTTCGCCTGTCTTGGATACCGTCAGGACGAAATTGATCCGCTGGCCAAACACGCGCTTCATGTGCATTTACGTCAGGCGCGGATGGGTGAGTTACAGACCAAAATGGCCCAAGGCACGCTAAATTTTCCGGCGATGTTCGGCACATTGCGCGACGCGGGCTATCAAGGCGCGTTGGCAATTGAAAACGTGCATCAGGATTATATGAATACGTTATTTGACGATGTTTTAACCGAAACCATCCTGATGCGGGATTGCTTTAACAACTGGCAAAAGGGGGAAAGCTAATGGCTG
>CAYSAZ010000065.1:0-13068 GCA_964429065.1 uncultured Rhodobacterales bacterium | reverse complement strand
GACCACAGACTTTACGGATGTGCGTTTCCTGACCTCGGTGCCGCAGTTTCATGCCGCAGAGCTTTATGATGACACCGTTTTTACCTTACCCAAAAACTATCGTGATAACTGGCCGCCGTTACCCAGCAAGGGGGATAAGGCGCAAGGGATTATGCCCGCTGTCGATCAGAAACGTGCTTATAACCGGTTGCGTTTGTTCATGAACAAGACCCTGCAAACCGAAGAAGAACAGTTTTTTCACCGTCAGGAATTACGTTGCAAAAAGCACATCGATGGCCCGGCCTACTGGCTGATATATACGATATTCGAAGGGCTTTCGGATTATGGCAATAGCGTGTGGCGCCCGGCGAGCTGGTTGTTTTTTCTATGGGCGCTCGGCTTTGCTGCCCATGCCTGTCTGGAGGTGAACCAAAAACTGCACTACACCGCAGGCTGGAGTTTTGCCAATTTGTTTCCGTTTTTTGGTTTCCGGCGGCTTTATTGCTGCAATGATTATGCCGGCTGGCTGGGGTTTATTGCGGGTCTCCAGACGGTTTTCGGTTTTATCCTGCTGTTCCTTCTTGCCCTTGGTCTGCGTAACAGGTTTCGCTTGCGATAGAGCCTTGCGCGCGCTGCATTGGGCGCGTAGAAATTTCCCATGAGGATTTTATTTTTAGGTGACGTCGTTGGGCGCACGGGCCGCAAGGCGATCACGCAACATTTGGCGCGGCTGCGCACGCAGTGGCGGCTTGATTTTATCATCGTGAACGCGGAAAATGCGACTGGCGGCATGGGCTTGAACCGGGGGCACGCGCAAGGCATTTTTGACGCGGGCGCCGATTGCATCACCCTTGGCGACCATGCGTTTGACCAGCGCGATATGCTTACCGCTATTAATCAGGAAAGCCGGATTATCCGCCCGCTTAATTATGCGCCATCCGCACCGGGGGTCGGGGCGCGGATGTTTACAGCCCAGGGCGGTCAAAAGGTGTTTGTGGCACAGGCCTTGGGGCAGGTGTTTATGAAACGCCCTTTTGGCGACCCGTTTTCCGCGCTCGATGCTGCGTTGAAAAAGGCGCCGCTTGGCGGGCTGGCCGATGCGGTGGTGGTGGATTTTCACGCCGAGGTTACCTCTGAGAAAACCGCGATGGGGCACTGGCTGGACGGGCGGGCCTCGTTGGTGGTGGGCACGCACACCCATATTCCAACCGCGGATACACAGATATTGGCGGCTGGTACGGCGTTTCAGACCGATGCAGGGATGTGCGGTGATTACGACAGCGTGATCGGCATGGACAAGGTAGAGCCTTTGCGCCGGTTCGTCACCGGCATGTCCAAAGGCCGCTTTACCCCCGCCGAGGGCGAGGCAACCTTGTCAGGCGTATTCGTTGAAACCGGGCGTGATGGCAAAGCAACAAGCGTATCCCCGGTGCGCGTTGGCGGGCGGCTGATGCAAAGCGGGCCGATGGGGTGAGTGCTTGCCATAATCATTTGCATATATGCGTGTCTGGGATATGGTTGGTGTGAAGTATACAGTTTAGGATCGCCTGCATGAAAGATTTAGACAAGGAATATCAAAACCTTACGCATAAAAATGATGCGCTGGCGGGCATTGAAATCACCGATGATTTTACGCCGTTCACCCAACGAAATGATATGTTCACCCGCGCCTTTTGGGATGACACGGTCAAATCTGCCAAAACGGAGGCGTTCTTTTCCGGTCACCGTGTAGCAATCGCGCCGCGCCGCGCCGAAGGGTTTGGGCAAAAAGATCTGGCGCTACGCAATGCTGCTTGGGCGGTTTCCAACATGTTGTCAGCGCGTGGGCATGCGCAAGGCAAACGTGAAGGTTTTCAGACTTTGATCGAAGAAGGCGGCCCGATTTCACCAGATAAGGTTGCGGTTGACGATGTTGGCAAGATGACGCGGGAAATCAAATCATTATCCAAAATATTTGGCGCGGATTTGGTTGGAATTACGGATTATGACGAACGCTGGATTTATAAAACCCGGGTTGATACCCGTGATTATTCTGAGGCCAACACTGAATTGCCCGATGGTTTGACCAGCATTATCGTGATGGGCCACGCCATGGACCATGATCTGGTGGCGACCTACCCCTCGGCTCTGGCCGGGGCCTCTAGCGGCCTTGAATATTCCCATGAAACGGGAATTGTCGTGCAACTCGTCACCTATATCCGTAATCTGGGGTATCGGGCCTATGGCTCGATGAACGATACGGCACTGGTTATTCCGCTGGCCGTCAAGGCCGGGCTTGGTGAATATGGACGCAACCAGATGGTGATCACACCAAAATTCGGACCGCGGGTCAGGTTTTCGAAAATTTTCACCGACCTGCCGCTTGATCATGATCTGCCAAAGCGTACAGGGGTGACGCAATACTGTGATATTTGCACAAAATGTGCCAGCAGTTGCCCGCCCAAGGCCCTGCCCTTTGGTGCGCCTGATGATAAGGGGCCAAATGTCTCGACGATCAAGGGGGTCAAAAAATGGTCTGCGGATTGTGAGAAATGTTTTGGGTATTGGGCGGCTATAGGCACGGATTGTGCTATTTGTATGCGGGTGTGCCCGTATAATTACCGGCCCGGTAGTTGGCAGGGGCGAGTTTTTCGCAAACTGGCAAACTCGCGCTTTCGCAAGCTGGCGCTATGGTGGGATCAAAAGCGCCTGCACGGGGCGCGGGTCAAGCCAAAGATCTGGTGGGAGAGGCGATAAGCCTTTTAGAATATTCAAGGACTTACACAGATGAAATTAATGTATTTAGCGTTGCTCGCAATGGGAGCTGCGTGGGGAATTACGCCGGTGCTGGTGAAAATAGCCGTTAATGCAGGTTATCAGCCGTTCGGGCTGGTGGTTTGGTCGCTGGTTATCGGAATTATCATGTCGGGGATCGGAATAACCCTGCGCAGGCGGGCGTTTCCGTCGATCCGCAGGCCTTTTGGTCTGTTTTTGGGGATTGCTTTGCTGGGTGTGGTACTGCCCGGATATTTTACCTATACGGCCGCACAGCACCTGCCGGCGGGCATTATGTCGATCATTATCGCACTGACACCGATGTTTGCCATGCCACTTGCCCTGATGCTAAAGCTGGAAAAACCTTCGATTATCAGACTTTTAGGAACCTTGCTGGGGGCCATGGCGGTTGTGCTGATTGTCGGGCCGGATGCGAGCCTGCCCGATTCCAGCAAAATCGGTTTTGTCTTTATCGCAATGCTCGCACCGCTTTGTTACGGGGGTGAGGGAAATTTTTTGATATGGCACGGCGTGCGCGGGCTGGATTCGATGCAAATCCTGTTTAGCGCTTCGATTATCGGGCTGATACTGGTTTTGCCTCTGGCGCTGGTAACAGGGCAGCTTTTTAATCCGTTTATCCCTTGGCATGGGCCAGAGTGGGCCATTTTCGGCTTTTCCACCATTAGCTGGGCTACTTATGCGTCCTATATCTGGGTGATAGGACGGACAGGACCGGTGTTTGCCTCGCAGGTCGCGTATGTAGTGACGGGGTTTGGTGTTTTATGGTCGATGGTATTGCTGGGAGAGCGGTACTCGATCTGGGTCTGGATGGCTTTTGTGTTGATGATCCTTGGGGTATTGTTGGTACAACCACGCGATTCCCGCGCTTAAGAGGACCAATGTTTGATTTTCTGACCGTTGCTGCGATGCCTGCGATTATCAGCCTTGCCGTTGTGGCGCTGATGTTCGCACTGTTCATCCGTGAGACCTATCCAACGGAGGTCATTGCCCTTGGCGGGGTGGCGATTTTGCTGGTAAGTGGCGCCTTGCCGGTGGCGGATTTGCAGAACGCTTTTGCCAACCCCGCGCCCTGGACCATTGCGGCGATGTTTATCATTTCCGGTGCTCTGGTGCGCACGGGCGCGTTGAATGCGCTAACAACGCTGGTAGCGAGATACGCCACCGAGCATCCCAAACTGGTGCTGGCAGCGCTGGCACTGTTCACGGGATTAGCCTCGGCCTTCATGAACAACACACCCGTGGTGGTGATGATGATCCCGGTGGCCGTGGGGCTGGCGGCACGCATGGGGATAGCGTCCTCCAAGCTGTTGATACCACTGTCTTATACTGCGATTTTAGGGGGCATGTTAACCTTGATTGGCACCTCGACCAACCTTCTGGTCGACGGGGTGGCCACGGCGCATGGGCTGGCCCCGTTCAGCCTGTTCGAAGTCACGCCGCTGGCGATTATTCTGGTCGCCTTCGGGATGTTTTATATCCGGGTTTTATCCCCCATCCTGTTGCCTGATCGCCATTCCATGAGCGATCTTCTGGTCAACAAGAAACAAATGAAGTTTTTCACCGAAGTGGCCTTGCCCGAGGGTTCCGAACTTATTGGGCAAAATGTCAACGAGGTGACGATGTTCAAACGTCAAGGCATGCGGGTGGTGGATGTGTTGCGCGGGGACGCCTCGCTTAGACGGGCCTTTCCCGATGTAACTTTGGCGGCGGGGGATCGCGTGGTCTTGCGCACCGGCGTTGATGAATTGCTGGGCCTAAAAGACAGTAGTGCCGTGCATATGGTTGACCAGCTTTCCAGCCGCAAAACCACCACCGTCGAGGCGCTTATTTCGCCTGGGTGCAAGTTGATCGGACGTTCTTTGGGGGCGCTGCGGCTTAGGCGGCGCTACGGGATTTATACGTTGGCCGTGCATCGCAGAAACCAGAATATCGGGCGGCAGCTGGATGATGTGGTGGTGCGTGTCGGCGATACTTTATTGCTGGAGGGCGCACCCGAGGACATCCAGCGCCTTGCCGAGGCTGAGGCCCTCGTTGATCTGTCGCATCCCGCCGCACGCCCCTATCGCCGCACCCACGCGCCAGTGGTTCTGGCGGTGCTGGTGGGGGTCGTAGCGCTGGCCGCACTGGGGGTTGGCGCAATTTTCCCACTGGCCGTGATCGGTGTCGCCATTGTTCTTTTAACCCGCTGCATTGACGCAGACGAGGCGTTCGGGTTCGTCGATGGGCGTCTTTTGGTGCTGATATTTTCGATGCTGGCGATTGGCGCGGCTTTGCAAAGTTCGGGGGCCGTAAAAATGATTGCCGATGGGCTGGCACCGCACTTGATGGGCCTGCCTGCGCCACTGTTGATCTGGGGGATTTACCTGCTGACCTCGGTGCTGACGGAACTGGTATCCAACAACGCGGTGGCCGTTGTCGTGACGCCGGTGGCGATCGGATTGGCTGGGGCACTTGGGGTTGATCCACGCCCACTGGTCATCGCGGTGATGGTCGCCGCCTCGGCCAGCTTTGCCACCCCGATCGGGTATCAAACCAACACGCTGGTGTATGGGCCGGGGGGCTATCGGTTCACCGATTTCATGCGCATCGGCATCCCGCTAAACCTGTCAATCGGCATCCTCGCGAGCCTGCTAATTCCGGCCATGTGGCCGCTATAAAATACCCCACCCACAGAACTTGCGGATGGGGATATTGGTTATGCGGTGGATTTTCCCGATCCATCCTCGCCAAGCATATTGGCAAGGTCAATCCCGCCTGTGCCAACGATTTCGGCAAGGATCACGCCAATACCGCCTTCGGATTCAAGGGCGACATCAATACTGTTACCGCCATCACTGTCAGTGGCAATCCGGATACTGGATCCACCCTCGCCAGCTGCGGCAACCGCCGTGTTAGTGCCTTCGTTACCAACGGCGATGGCAATCCCGGTCCCTTCGGAATCTATCGCCATATGAACGCCTACGCCGCCGCTTTCAACAGCAGCCACCGGGATGTTGGATCCCTCGCTACCAACGGCGAGCGTGATTCCTGAGCCTTCTTCTTCTACGCCTGAACTTCCATCACCAACGGCGGCTAAATCAGTGCCAACACCGCCTTCTGATCCGGCAGCGTGATGAACACCAGAGGTGCCGTCCCCTTCAAGGGTGTAACCTGTGCCATTGCTGCCGACGGCAACGTTTTGGTTGGAACCATCACCGCCAACGGCCATTTGGGCGGGGTTTTCTGATGTGTCATAGAGATTTGCCACACTGATACCCGCTATCAGGCTTAGGGCACTGACACTAAGGATTAACTGTTTCATAATACTTCTCCTTTGGTTGATAGTGACCAAAGAGTTGCAGCTAAAGCGGGTTTTGACAAAACACAGTTGCGCCGGATTTTGTGACGAAAGGTGAAGCGGGATCTGGGGCCTTACAGCGGCCAGAACACCAGTATCGCAGGGATGCTGACGGCGACGACGATGATTTCAAGGGGCAGACCCATGCGCCAGTAGTCGCCAAATGAATACCCGCCCGGGCCAAGGATCAAGGTGTTGTTCTTATGGCCAATCGGGGTGAGGAACGCACAAGATGCCGCAACGGCAACGGCCATCAGGAACGGGTCGGGATTGACACCTAGGCTTTGGGCCATCTTGATCGCAATCGGGGCCGCGACAATCGTGGTGGCGGTATTATTAAGCACATCTGACAGGCTCATGGTCACCACCATCAGGATTGTCAGGATCGCCCAGGCTGGCATGCCCGTGGTCAGCTTGATCAGCGCATCAGCGATCAATTCTGTTCCCCCCGAAGTTTCCAGTGCCGCGCCTAGCGGGATCATTGACCCCAGCAGCACCACCACGGGCCAGCTGATATGGCTGTAAATTTCGGCGACAGGGATGATTTTGGTCAAAACAAAGCCAACAACAACCAGCCCCAAGGCCACGGGCAGATAGACAAGGCCAAAGCTGGCAGCGGCCACGGCGACGGCGAACATGCCAATCGCCAGCCAGACTTTTTTCTCTTCTGTAACCGCCAGTCCACGATCAGCAAGCGGCAGGCAACCCAACCATTCCACGACATCATTGACCTGATCAATCGGCACCAGCAACAACAGGATATCGCCGGCATGAACTTCGGTTTTGCGCAGGTGGGTCTTGATCTGCTTGCCCTCGCGCGAGATGCCCATCAGCACGCTGGAACGGCGCCACCCCAGCCCGATGGCCATGGCGGTTTTGCCGCTGATACGGGATTCCTCGCTGACCACAACCTCGACCATGGCCAGACCATCGCCATCGGCGCGCACCGCCTCTTGGCGTTTGGTGTCGGCAAAATCAAGGCTAAGGGCGGCGCGAAACTCATCCAAGGCATCAGGGGCGGCTTCCAACACCAGCGCATCGCCCGCCACCAGTTTGGTGTTTTGCGCATTGCCATAACGCCGCTTGCCGTCGCGCACCAACCCCAAGATCACCACATCGTTTTTCTCGGCGATCTCGTTGAGATCTTTTAGGCGTTTTGCGACCTGTTTTGAACCTTCGGGCACCGTCAGTTCGGCAATATACCCTGCGATATTGGCCATGGGATCACCGGATTGAGCGTCACCCTTGACCTGCGGGATCAAGCGCCAGCCAATAAAGGCGACAAACAGCAGCCCGGCAATGGCTGCCAGCCCGCCAACCGGGGCGAAATCAAACATGGCGAAAGGTTCCCCAAGGCTGTCTTCGCGGATGGCGGCAATGATGATATTGGGCGGGGTGCCAATCAGGGTGACCATGCCGCCAAGAATGGTGGCAAAGCTAAGCGGCATCAGCGACAAACCCGGCGCGCGCCCGGCTTTGCGCGCAGTTTGGATATCGACTGGCATCAATAGAGCAAGGGCGGCCACGTTGTTCATAAACCCAGACAACACTCCGCCAATTGCCCCCATCATGGCAATATGAGCACCAAGTTTTCGGGTGTGGTTCACAAGGGTGCGGGTGATTAAATAAACGGCCCCCGAGCGCACCAACCCTGCCGAAACCACCAATACCAGTGCGACAACCAGTGTTGCAGGATGGCCAAAACCGGAAAACGCGGCCTTGGTCGGGATAACGCCGGTGACAACCCCGATCATCAAGGCTGTGAAGGCCACCAGATCATAGCGGAATTTCCCCCAAAGCAAAAAGACGAAAACGGCCCCAAACAGGGAAAATAAGATGATTTGATCGGTAGTCATAATGCGGCTCCGGATTGTTTGCGCCAAAATTGCGGATTGGCGTGGAGATTGCAAGGGAAGTCTGCCTCACAGCGTATCTATGGGCGCAATATCGTCACGTGAATTTGTACGAAAGACTGGCAATCTAGCGCGTGCTGGCCATAAATATGCTTGCCCCGACCAAAAAACCGCCACCGGTATATCCAAACCATCGACGTGCCTCTGCGGTTTGAATGGTTTTGCGCGCCTGTGCTGCAAGCAGGGCATATCCAGCAAGGATGGTACCTACTATGAGTGTTGAAGACGTTACGACAATTGCGAATTGCACATAGATATTGGCGCTTGAATCTAAAAATTGTGAGAGGAACGCGACATAAAAAATAATAGCTTTTGGATTTAGAACAGCGGTAAAAAATCCGGCTTTCGCACTTGCTATACCGTTTTGAGTTTTACGTGGCTGTGCGCCATTGCTATTGTCCTGCCGTGCATTGCGGATTTGGGTATAGCCAAGGTATGCCATGTAAAACACACCAGCCCATTTAACGATCTGGAATAGCTTCGATGAGGCTGCTAAAATTGCCCCCACACCGAAAAGGGATAAGGCGACAAGAACAACACCACCGATCAGCTCACCCAAAATGCACATGAAAGCGGCCCGAATGCCGCCTGACAATGCCTGTCCGGTAACCATGAATACGCTTGGGCCAGGGATGATTGAAATCACCGAATAGGTAATCACAAAAGCGAGCCAAATTTCAAATTTCAAAGTCAGCCTCTATGGTTTTATTTTTGGAAGGCATGTTGGATGGATGGGCCGCAACGGATGTAATTTTAAATCCTGTACAATATTCCCCTATAAATTAGGGCGATAGTTGGCGAGTTTAAGCCCGAAGCCAATGAAAACTATACCTGTCACAGCTTTGAGACCACGTTGAAAGCTGATGTTGCGTGCCGCGACGTTGAGTTTGGAAAATAATAAAACCATAGCACTAAACCATAGCATATTTATCAAGGAATGCAGGAATACCAGAAAAAATGCCGAGGCAGCAGTGGTTTCGCCGTGGGTTATGAATTGGGGGAAGGCCGCGAGGTAAAACATCGATACCTTCGGGTTCAACGCACAGGTCAAAAAACCTTCTGTGTAGGCCTTTAGCAGGGTCCGCCTGTTTTTGGCGGGCCTCGCTTTTATAGCCGCTTGGGTGTTTTTAAATGCGGCTATTAACGCCTTGATTCCAATCCAGCATAGATAGGCTGCGCCGATATACTTCACAATCGTGAAGGCCGCCGCCGATTGAATAAGAAGGATTGAAATACCCAAAACCGAGAACGCGCCGTGCAGATAGAAGGCGCTGACAAATCCCGCGACATTTGCAAATCCAGCCCGCCGCCCTGATGTAGGAACAGTTTTTGCAATCAACATCCCGTTCGGCCCAGGCGACATCACAAGCAGTGATGCAACAAATGTAAAAGTGATAATTTCTGACCAAAGCATGATCTGTCATTCCCATAATATGTGTACCCCAAGGTTAAATTACCTCTATCACAAGCCTTTGGCAAGTTGCGGGTTGCGGGGGAGGGATGTGGTGGATTATAGAATACACAATAGAATTAAGCGAAAGAGGCAACCATGGCTGGCCATTCAAAATGGGCGAATATTCAACATCGTAAGGGGCGCCAGGATGCGGTGCGCTCCAAGATGTTTTCCAAGCTGGCCAAGGAAATCACGGTGGCTGCCAAGATGGGCGATCCTGACCCGGATAAAAATCCACGTCTGCGTATGGCGGTGAAAGAGGCCAAGAAACTGTCGGTGCCAAAGGATGTGATTGAGCGCGCGATCAAGAAATCCCAAAGCGGGGACGGCGATAATTACGATGAAATCCGTTATGAAGGTTATGGCCCCGCCGGGGTTGCGGTGATTGTCGAGGCCATGACGGACAATCGCAATCGCACGGCGTCCTCGGTACGTTCGATTTTCACCAAATCGGGTGGCAATCTGGCGGAAACCGGCGCGGTTTCATTTATGTTTGATCACATGGGGTTGGTGGTTTACCCGCTTAGCGCAGGCAATGCGGAGGCAATCATGGATGCCGCGATCGAGGCGGGGGCCGATGATGTTGAAAGCTCTGAGGATGGGCATGAAATTTACTGCGAACCGGCAGATTTACATGAGGTATCAGGCGCGCTTGAGGTAATGTTAGGCGAATCTGAAAGCACCAAACTGGTGTGGAAACCTCAAAACCTGACCGAGCTGGATTTGAGCGGTGCCGAAAAACTGATGCGCCTGATCGAGGCCCTTGAGGACGATGACGATGTGCAAACCGTCACCGCGAATTTTGAGATTTCCGACGCGGTGATGGCGCAATTATAACGTGCGCGAGGCAAGAAGATGCAGGATCTGGAACAATTCATTATTGCTGCCAAAGCGGCATGTTATATCGGGGGTAGTGGCGCCGTAAAACCTTGTCGTCCCGGGGCGCATGATCTGGCTTTTCAAAAAGACACTTACCGCTATCTCGACAGTTATTTTGGCGGCACTGATTTCTTAGGCCAAGAGGTAGTATGGTATAATACGCATCCGGTTTGGGCGATGAATTACTATGGATATATCGTGCAACCGGATGATTTCAATGCAAAATTGGCCGGTGGGGTGATCGTAAAATCCTTGGCGGCGCTCTATGCGCAGGGGCGTTTTTTAGGGGCGTTTTCCTATGATGTCGATGGCTACACATATGTTGATAAAAACCAAGGTGACGTGCAAAAATTCCACGGGATTGAGACAATTTCACGCGGCGGGATCGAGCTATATCGCCTAGAATATCACGGTGGGTGTATTCGCGACTAGTTTGTTCGCGCAATTTTGAGCCGTTTTACCCCCTCCCAAACCATCTGCGCAAAAGCGCGTTTATGCGCTCGCCAAAGCCAATGGCTGTGTCACGTGCCTCGGCGGCGGTGTCTTCAACATTGTCCCAAGCCTCGCCGACATCCTCCAATACTGGATCAACCCGGCGGCGTTTGAATTTTCGTATTCGGAAATATATAGCCGCAAAAATGATGAAAATTACGGTCAGGAATGCGATATTGAACCATGGAATCAGGGTTACATGCGGGCCGTCCACTTGCCTGATCCGGATGGCATTTGGGAACATCGATAGCAGTTTTATGCGCCACCCGTAATGGGTAACGGCCACCCAGACGCCGTCTTGCTTGGCGCGGGCCTGAGCTTCGGCGTTTAGATTGCCGCTGTCAAATTTCAAATAGGGCGGCCAGGACCAGTTGGTATCCTCGTTGCGATAAACGCTTGGGGCACCATTGGGCCAGGCGGCATTGATAAACCGCACATCACGGGTGGTTTCTGTGGCCGTGCCGGCATCGGGCGAGGCCCAAAACCATGAATTATGCCCCACATCCATACGTTTCACATCCGTGCCCACGATCTGCACGATATCGCGTGAGGGCAATGCGTAGTGAAGAAATGCTATAACCATCAGGCTGATGATTATGCCAAAAAACCATTTTATGCGCCGCATATTTCTCTCCTATGCACGATGTGCGAGGTATAATAATACCCCGATGACAATTATGGGCACAACGAATACGCTGAGCAACAGTTTTGGTTTGACCGAGGCGTCGTATTTTTGCAGCCCCTTGGCGATATAGCTGCGCTGATCCCCTGGCTTGTCACCAGTCGCATGTTCGGCCTTTAGTATCTGGCGCATTTTCCATCGGTTGGCAAACAAAAGCACGGTATAAATCAAAGTAAGTATCAGAAAAATCACGATAATACGGCTAAGCCAGGTAATCATGGCACCCCCCTGACATGGCCCCATGGGCCGCTGTTTGGCAAGGTGTCAAACTCATCCAGAGGCTCTGCGGTATCTGGTTCAGGCCCAAAAAGCGCATGGCGCGCCCCGGCTTTATCCATCATATATTCGCGTGCCAGAAAGTCGGCGACATAGGTGCGTTTTGTGTCATTCCATGTATGATATGCGCGATAAAAAGCCGGTTTATGGCAGATGAAAAGCTGGCGAATATCGCGCGGGCAAAGCTGTGCCAGCAGCATATTCACCAAGTCGCGGTCCTTATGTTGGCGTGCGCGCACAGAATAAAAATAGGCCGGATGTTCTGAAGTGATGCGCGGCCAGGCGCCGCCGTCATTTGTCCAGCGCAACAGATCGTTGAGGGCATGAAATTCGTCCGGGAGCGCATTTGTATGACGCCGCGCAATGGCACGCAAGCTGCGACGATCAAGGTTCGAGAGGTCGTCACCAGCCGCACTGGCAACATCAACCAGCATAAAATCAAGGCGTTGTTGCAAGATATACGGGGCGGTATTTTTGAGGGTGACAATCGGCTCGCTAAGGGCGTTTTCTTCCAAAAACCGGGCAATCTGATTGCGGTCTGAAAGGTCAAGAAATGGTTCGAGCGGCAAGGTTCCAAACGTGGTCTTATCTGCCACAGAAATCGCCACCGGGCTATCCATATCGCGGAAAATATAAAGCCCGCCGAAATGTTCTGTATAGAAATTTTCCTGCGTGTAGTTTTTTGCCCCTAGCGTGATCGGATAGCGGGTGATATCGCCAGTTTTCTTGGCCAGCGTGATCATATCTGCAATCAGAACATCGTCCCACCAGGCCCCGTCATCGTGCATAAATCGGTCAATTTTCTTGCGCAGATCTGTGCCGTCAGACACATGGTTTTCGGTGGTGTCAGCCTCAATCTTAATGGTGCGAATGCGCAGCAGATCGGCGGGGTTCTTGACCGTATAAACAGAATTAACCAGCTCACCCGCGACAGCGTCCCGGGTGGTAAGCGCGAACAACTGATCCTCGTTTTTGTCAATGAACTGGCGCAAAATGGAACGCGAGGTCGAGAATTGCGCATTCAGCAAGGGCGCAGTTTTTTGTTGGGGCGAAAGCAAAATAAACTGCCGGTTACAGCCGTTTGGATTAAGATACAATCTGTCGTCAAACGCATCGCCGATTTCAGGGGAATAGCCGGAAATATCAACGTGAAATTCCGACAGTTCCGTCTGTCGTCCGATCAGATGCTTTAGCGCACGGTTATAACGTTCAACCAACGCCGGCGCGCGCACCGCATAGAGGTTTCCAAACATCAAACCATGTTTGATCAGGCGCATCATTT